>DASPRN010000103.1:0-19657 GCA_035624425.1 Gaiellaceae bacterium | reverse complement strand
CGCGTAGACGAGGTTCTCGCGGCCGATCCCCGTTCGCTCGTCCGGCCCCTCGAGCACGTCGGCGAGGACAAGCAGGTGCTCCAGTCCCGCCGCGTCGTGGTTGCCCGCATAGCCGCGACGGGCCTCGTCGAGCCGCTTCAGCGCAGCGCGTTCGTCGCCGCGGTCGATGGCTGCCCGCGCGTCGGCGAGATCGCGGTCTGGATTCCGGGCCACGGCGTGGAAGGACGGTAACGCTTTCGTCACAGACCGGTCACACACGCGTGCGGACTTCGCGGCTAGCGTCGATGTCATGGACGAGGCTCGTGCCGTCGTGCGGAGGTTGAGGCGAATCGAGGCGCTCGACCGAGGGCAGGCCCCCGCCGGGTCGCTGCTCGCCGAGGTGCGGGAGCTGCTTGCGGAGGCGGAGGCCTGGGTCCGCGCCGAGCCCGGCGGCACCGAGCCCGCGGAAGAGGTGCTGGAGCGGTGCCGCGACGCGCTGGCCGCTGGCGGCCGCGCGACCGCGGGAGTTGGCGCGGCGGCGCCCTGAGCCCGTCCCCGAACGGCAGAATGGAGCGTGTCGTCAGAGGGGGCGAGCTACCGCGACGGCGTCCGCGCGTCGCTGCCGATCGCGGCGACGGTCTGGTTCTTCGGCGTTTCCTTCGGGTTGCTCGCGCGCACCTCCGGCTTCGGCGCGCTCGCGCCGGTCGTCATGTCCGCGACGACCTTCGCGGGCTCGGCCCAGTTCGCCGCCGTCTCGATCCTCGGCACGAGCGGTGGCGCGGCCGCCGCGATCACCGCCGCGGTGCTGCTGAACGGCCGCTACCTTCCGATCTCGATCTCGGTTGCGCGGCTCTTCCACGGGCCCCGCCTGCGGCGGCTGGCTGAAGCACAACTGATCGTGGACGAGTCCTGGGCGCTCTCGAGCCGCGGCGACGGACGCCACGACCGCCGGCTTCTGCTCGGAGCGGGTGTCGTCCTCTACGCGGCGTGGGTGACGGGGACGGTGGTCGGCGTGGTCGGCGGCCGCGCGCTTGGCGACCCCGAGGCTCTCGGGTTGGACGGTGCATTCCCGGCGCTCTTCCTGGCGCTGCTAATGCGGCAGCTCACGACGCATCGGGCGCGCGTCGCGGCGCTGCTCGGTGGGGCGATCGCGCTGGTGCTGATCCCGTTCACCCCAGCGGGCGTGCCGATCGTCGCCGCGAGCGCGGCGTGCCTCCTCGGCCTCCGGGGACGCTCGTGACTGTCTGGCTGGTCGTGCTTGCCGTCGGTGCCGCGACGGTCGTCCTCAAGGCTTCCGGGCCGGTCCTGCTCGGACGGAGGCCGCTGCCGGCGCCCCTCGCCGGGGTGGTCGTCCTGTTGGGACCGGTGCTGCTCGCGGCCCTCGTCGTGACCCAGACCGTCGGCGGCGACGGGCAGATCGTCCTGGACGCCCGCCTGGCCGGGGTCGGCGCCGCTGCGGCGGCGATCGCGGCGCGGGCGCCCCTTCCCCTGGTGGTGGTGGTCGCCGCGGCTGCGACTGCTCTCGTCCGCCTGCTCACGTGAGGCCCGCGCCCGCACCAAAGCCCCTGCAAGTCGAGCCGAATTCGCGGGCAATTTCCGGAGGGATAGCTAGCATGAGAGCGAAGAAAGGGGCTCGATGGGGCTTGCACGCCTGCTTCCGCGACCGGGAATCCGGACCGAGAACGACAAAGGAGTGCCGATGGGGCACGTGATCTCCTTCGCCAACCAGAAAGGCGGTGTGGCGAAGACGACGACGACCCTGAATCTCGGCGTCGCCTTCGCCGAGCACGGCCTGAAGGTGCTGCTGGTCGACCTCGATCCGCAGGGCAACCTGACGATGAGCCAGGGGCTCAATCCGGACTCGATCGAGCGCTCGATGTTCGACGTGCTCGTGCACCGACTTCCGATCGGAGAAGTGATCCACCACACCGAGGTGGATCTGGCCGTCTCGTCGATCGACCTCGCCGGTGCCGAGCTTGCGCTCTCGAGCATGATCGGCCGCGAGCGGGCACTCGAGAAGGCGCTGGCCGAGGTCAAGGACAACTACAACTACGTCCTGATCGACACGCCGCCGTCCCTCGGCCTGCTGACGATCAACGCCCTCGTCGCCTCGAGCGGGGTGATCGTCCCGGTTCAGTGCGAATACCTCTCGCTGCGGGGGCTCGTCCAGCTCGAGAACACGCTCTCGATGATCCGCGAGAACCTGAACCCGAACGTCGAGATCGAGGGGATCCTCCCGACGATGTACGACAGCCGCACGCTGCACTCGCGCGAGGCGGTGGAGATCCTCCAGGAGAACTTCGGCGACCTGGTCTTCGACACGAGGATCCGGAAGACCGTTCGCTATGCGGAGGCCCCGGTCAAGGGCACGTCCGTCCTCAAATACGACCCCAGCGGAAGCGCCGCCGACGCCTACCGCGACCTTGCGAAGGAGGTGCTCAATGGCGCGCAGGCGCGCGAGCATGCGTGAGGGCCCGCTCGCAGAGCTGTTCCGTGCCACGGAGGCAGCCCAGCGTCAGGCCGAGAAGGAAGGTCGCACCGACCAGGAGGTCGCGCCGAGCCCGGCCGAACCTCCGGAGCAGACCGTCGAGCACGTCCCGGAGTGGGTCGAGGAGGCCAAGCCGGCAGCGCCCGAGCCAGTCCGCCTGCCCGAGCGCAAACCTGAGCCGCCGCAGGCGCCCGAGCCGAAGCGCGAGCCTGAGCGCCCGCGGCTGGAACCGCTTCCCGAGCCGCCGCCACGGCTGCACCGCGTGCCCGAGCCCGGCGCGTACGTCGCCGTCATCCGCGTCGTCGGCGTCGGCGGCGCCGGCCTCAATGCGGTGAACCGGATGATCGACGCCGACATCTCGCAGGTCGAGTTCGTCGCCGTCAACACCGACATCCAGCAGCTGCAGACGAGCGATGCGCCGGTCAAGATCCACATCGGCCGCGAGCTGACCGAAGGGCTGGGCTCCGGGGCCGACCCGGATCTCGGCCGCCGCGCAGGCGAAGAGGCCTACGACCAGATCAAGCGCGCGCTCCGAGGCTCCGACATGGTCTTCGTCACGGCCGGCGAGGGCGGTGGCACCGGCTCCGGCGCGGGGCCGGTCGTCGCGCGGATCGCCAAGGAGCTCGGCGCGCTGACCGTCGGGATCGTGACCACGCCGTTCAAGTTCGAAGGCACTCGCCGGCACCGGCAGGCAACCGACGGCGTCGACGCGTTGCGCGGGAACTGCGACACGGTGATCGTCGTCCCGAACGAGCGGCTGCTCGAGGTGCTCGACCGCGAGACGTCGATGCTGGATGCCTTCCGGATCGCCGACGACGTCCTCCGCCAGGGCGTGCAGGGCATCTGCGACCTGATCACGCTGCCGGGTCTCATCAACCTCGACTTCGCAGACGTCCGGACGATCATGAAGGACGCTGGCACGGCGCTGATGGGCATCGGCTTCTCCGCCACCGGGGAGAACCGCGCGCGGGAGGCGGCCGAGCACGCACTGCGCTCGCCGCTGATCGACACGGAGATCGCGGGGGCCAAGGGCATCCTGCTCTCGATTGCGGGCGGCGATGACCTCTCGCTCTTCGAGGTCAACGAGGCCGCCGAGGTGGTTCGCCAGGCTGCCACCGGCGACACGAACATCATCTTCGGCGCAACGATCGACGACCGGCTGACCGGTCAGGTCTGGGTGACCGTCGTGGCGACGGGGTTCGGCGCCCGCGCCGCCCAGCGGAGGATCGCCATCCGTGCGGAGGCGGCGGACGAAGAGGCACTCGAGCCGCCCAGCTTCCTGCAGCCCTAAGAAGACACAGAATCGTCACACCGCCGCCCGCCGGGGCGGGTACCGTCCCTAACCCCCACCCACCCAGGGGCGTGCGCGCGCACGCGCACGCGAGGACCAAGTTGCTGGTTCGGTCCCCCGCAGGTCGTCCGGCTTGCGCGGCCGTCAGCTCGTGTCGCAGGCCCGCTTGTCGTCGCCCACGACCGCGGCGAGCGCGCTCGCCGCGTTGACGCGGAAAGCGAGCTGCAACCTGCCGGGCCGTCGGGCGTCGATCGTCGTCATTCCGTCCTCCGCGCTGAGGAGGCACGCGTTCTCTGCGTGCCAGTAAGGCGAGTAGCGCACGGCGAGCCGGTAGCGGCCGGGCCGCGAGAGGTCGACGAGGACGCGCGAGCCGGTCATGCTGAGGACGCTCGGGTCGCCGGGGCCCGTGAGGATCGGCCGCGGCCTTGGCACCGCGAAGATCGTCACGTTCGGTGCCCGGAAGACCGTCCGCAGGCCCGAGCGCCCGCTGCGCAGCAGCGCCGCCTCCCCCTTGGCGCTGTAGTCGGATGGTGCATTCGTCAGAACGACGTAACGGACGCCGAGACCCCGTAGCCAGCGCAGGTATGCGGCGGGGCCGAGCTCGTCGTAGAGCACCTTGTTCTGGGGGAAGTCGTCCTGCCGGAACCCTCCGCGGGCCAGCGGGATCTGCGCCTCGGCGAGGTAGACGGCCGGCCAGTGCCCGGCGGTGTCCACCGCCTCTACGCGGTAGGACGGTGAGCGGTGGGCCTCGAGGTAGCCGATCGCGGCCGACCAGTAGGCGGGCTTCGAGGCGGGGTCGGCTCGGCCCTTCAGGTACTGAAAGGCGATTGGGGTCACGTTCCACGAGGCAGCGAGCGCAAGCGCGCCGAGGCACACGGGAAGCGGCCGCCAGCGCCGCAGCGAGAGCAGCAGCACGGCGACCGGCACGGCGGCGTAGCGCATGCGCGCGACGTTCTCGCCGATCGCGGACGGGATCAGAAACGCCGTGATGCAGGCTGCCAGGTAGACGACGAACACCCAGCGCAGCGCGCGGGCCCGCTCCACGCGCCAGGTCAGCGCGGCGCCGAGGACGCAGAAGGTGACGGCCGCGGCCAGCTCCTGCGGTGAGAACGGGTAGAGCCCGCCTCCGGGGAAGAGGCGCCAGAGCAGCGCCTCGGCCGAGCCGAACCCCACCACGATCAGCCCCGGCACGAGCAGCGCCGAGCGGTCGCGCCAGCGCGCGAGGCCGAAGCCCGCGAGGAGCAGGGCCAGCAGCAGGAAGGCGAGTGGGCTTGCCGCCAGCGTCAGCGCCGCGAGCACGGCGAAGCGTCCGTTCTTGCCCGCTTGCAGCGCCCAGATCGCGAGCAGCGCCAGCGCCGCGCCGAGCGCAAACGGAAAGGCCGCCGAGAGGACGATGCCGGCCCAGACGACCGCGAAGGTCCGGCTCGACCAGCGCACCGCCGGCCCCCATTCGCGCCCGATGACGACCGCGAAGGCCAGCGCTGCGGTCGAGATGGTCGCCACTGCCAGGAGGCGGATCCCGAAAAACCCGGCGAGCGGGTAGTAGAGGAGGCTGTAGGTGACGAAGCTGTAGCGGCCCGCGTACCAGAAGTTGTTCCAAAGCGCGAAGCCGTGGTGGAGGAAGAGCGTGCGCTGGTAGGCGTGCTCCGCCAGGTCGGAGCCCGGAGGACCAAGCCACGCAAGCAGCGCGGCGCACGCGCCCGCCGCTGCGGCCGACAACGATGCTTCTCGGGCGAGCGGGCTAGCCTTGACCAAGCGCCTGGACAATACCGTGGCCGTTGGTCTGCGCGACTACGCTAGGTCCATGCGAGGGGCGGTTGCGGCTGGGCACCCCCTCACGGCCGAGGCGGGTGCCGAGGTCCTGGCGGAGGGCGGCAACGCCGTGGACGCGTGCATCGCAGCGGCGTTCGTCTCGTGGGTCGCGGAGAGCACGCTCACCGGCCCGGGCGCCGGCGGCTTCATGCTCGTCTACCGGGCGCGCGACCGGACGACCCGCGTCCTCGACCACTTCGTCACCGTGCCGGGCCTCGGCCAGCGCGGCGCCGTCCGCGAGATGGAGTCGGTGGATGTCGTCTTCACGCCCGAGTCGTCACAGGTCTTCCGGATCGGGGCGGCCACGTGCGCCGTCCCCGGAGCGGTCGCGGGGCTCGGCGAGGCGCACCGCCGCTTCGCCACGCGCCCCTGGCGCGTGCTGCTCGAGCCGGCCATCCGGCACGCGCGCGGGGGCATCGTGCTGACGAAAGGGCAGGCCTACCTGCACGAGATCCTCGACCTGATCCTGCGGCACACGCCCGAGGGCGAGAAGGTCTACGCGCGGGCCGGCGAACGCCTCGAGGCGGGCGACCGGCTGGTGATGACCGACCTGGCCGGGACGCTCGAGCGGCTCGCCGAGCGCGGGGCGGCGGACTTCTACCGCGGCGAGCTCGCGCGCGGCGTCGCCCGCCACCTCCGTGACGAGGGAGGGGCGCTCACCCTTCGCGACCTCGCCGAGTACCGCGTCGTTCAACGCCGGCCGGTGCGCGCGCCCTTCCTCGGCCACGAGTTCGAGTCGAACCCGCCGCCCTCGACCGGCGGCACGCTGATCGGCCTCGGCATCCGGCTGCTCGAATGGACGGGCCTCGCCGGCGGACCGGGCAGCGCGGAGGCGATGGCGCAGCTCGCCGAGATCATGCGAGAGCAGGAGGCCGCGCGCGCCGCCAGCGGCTTCGGCCGCGGGCTCCACCGAGGCGGGCTCGCCCACCGCCTCTACGCCTCTGCTCCGCTCCGCGCAGCCGTCCGGCGCCTGCGCTCGCGGCTCCCGGAGACGGCGAGCGGCACAACGCACATCTCGGTGGTCGACGGGCGCGGCAACGCCGCCTCACTGACCGCGTCGACGGGCTCCGGCTCGGGGGTGATCGTGCCGGGCACGGGCGTCCAGCTGAACAACATGCTCGGCGAGTTCGACCTGGCGGCGACCGGGCGCGTGCCGCGGCCGGGCATGCGCTTCACCAGCGGGATGGCGCCGTCGCTCGTCCTGCGCGACGGCCGCCCGAGGCTTGTCGTCGGCAGCGCCGGCTCGCTGCGCCTCCGCGGCGCGATCCTCCAGATCGTCGTGAACGTCGTCGGCCACGGCCTCGGCGTCGAGGAGGCGATCGTCCGGCCTCGGGTCCATCTCGACGGCGACCATCTGCACTGTGAAGGCGGCAACGACCCGGCCGAGATCGAGCGCCTGGCCGCCTGGGGCTACGACCTGATCCGCTGGCGTAACCGGAACCTGTTCTTCGGCGGGGCGTCCGGGGTCGAGATCCGGCCCGACGGGACACTCGCTGCTGCCGGCGACCCGCGCCGCGGCGGCCACGGCATCGTGGTCGAATGAGCGACGTCGCTTGCGATGTCGCTTTCAGGCCGGGCCGCAAGGATCGAAGGTGACAGCATGAGCGAGTTCCGAATCAGGCGCGCGGAGCCCCGGGACGCTGCCGGGCTGGCCGCGCTCGGCCGCGAGGTCGGCAGCGAACCCGAGGGCTGGCTGATCTCGGACGGCGGCTTTCCCGGGGCGCGCGCGGAGCGGCGCTACCTGCGGGCGATTCGCCGCTCGCGGAACGCCGCCGTGTTCGTGGCCGAGGCTCCGGACGGGATCGTCGGCCGCCTCTCGCTGGCTCGCGACATCCATCCGGCCAGCCGGCACGTGGCCGACCTCGGGCTGATGGTGGCGCGGAGCCATCGTCGCCAGGGCGTGGGCCGCGCGCTGCTCACGCAGGCTGTCGAGTGGGCCCGGGACGTCGGCGTGACGAAGCTCGAGCTGCACGTCTTCCCACACAACGAGCCGGCGCTTCGCCTGTACGAGAGCTTCGGCTTCGAGCAGGAGGGCTACCGCAAGGGCCATTTCCTGCGCGCCGGCGATCCGGTCGACGCGATCCTGATGGCCATCGAGGTGACGCCCAGGAGGGTTTGACGGAGCCTCGCTCGTTGCGGCCCGGCGGCACAGACTGGGTTTCGTCAAACCCTCCTAAACTGGAAGCGTGACCGGGCTCGTCCACCACTACGGCCTGCTCGCGCTCTTCCTGCTCGTGATGCTCGAGTCGTCGGGCGTCCCGCTGCCGGGAGAGACCGCACTCGTCACCGCCGGGATCTTCGCCTCGCGCGGCGACCTCGTCATCGAAGAGGTGATCGTGGTCGCGGCGGCCGCGGCGATCATCGGCGACAACATCGGCTACTGGCTCGGTCGCGAGGGAGCGAACCGGCTGCTCGACGGGTTTGGGCCGTTGAGACGCTGGAGTGATCCGGGCCGCGAGGGGGCCGAGCGTTACTTCCAGAAGCACGGGGCGAAGACCATCTTCATCGCGCGCTTCGTCGCCGTGCTACGCGTCACCGCCGCCTGGCTCGCCGGCATCTCACGCATGCACTGGTGGACCTTCTTCATCTGGAACGCGGCCGGAGGCATCTGCTGGGCGCTGCTCATCGGCCTGATCGCCTACTTCTTCGGGCACGCGGCCGCGGACGCGATCGGCCACTACGGCCTGATCGGCGGCGCCGTGATCGCCGCGCTCGGGATCGGGGCGCTGGTCGGCGTCCACTTCTGGAGGAGGCGGCTGATGCGGACGGAGGCCGGAGAATCGTGAGAGTTCGCTCTCCGTTTACCGCCGCCGCCATCCTCGTCGCGTGCGCCTGGCTCGGCGGGGCTCGGGCCGTGCCGCCGCCGGTGCCGTCGTTCCAGCACGTGCTCGTGATCGTGATGGAGAACAAGGCGCAGTCAGACGTGCTCCGCAACCGGCACGCTCCGCACTTCAACGCTCTGGCTTCGCGCTATGCGGCGCTCTCGGGGTACGGAGGCGTCTCCCACCCGAGCCTGCCGAACTACCTGGCGCTCGTCTCCGGGTCCACGCACGGCATCCACAGCGACTGCACGAGCTGCCTCGTCTCCGGGCGGAACCTCGCCGACACCCTCGAAGCCTCCGGTCGCAGCTGGAAGACCTACGCCGAGGGCCTGCCGAGCCCGGGGTTCACCGGCGCGGTCGCAGGACGCTACGCCAAGCGCCACAACCCGTTCCTCTACTTCCGCGACATCCTGGCCAAACGCGCGCGCCGGCGGCGGGTGGTGCCGCTGAAGCAGCTTTCGGCCGACCTCGCGGCGAACCGGTTGCCGTCGTTCTCGCTGGTCGTCCCGAACGTCTGCCACGACATGCACGACTGCTCCGTGGCGACGGGAGACGCGTGGCTCGGTCGCTTCCTCAAGCCGCTGCTGAAGAGCCCGAAGCTCTCCCAGAGCGCGATCTTCGTCGTCTTCGACGAGCCGCCCGGCTACGAGCCTGGGACCGCTCTGGTCCCCGCACTCGCGCTCGGCCGGCTGGTCGTGCCGGGCTCGACCGACCAGGATCCCACCTCGCACTACGGGCTGCTGCGCACAATCGAGGACGCGTGGGGCCTGCAGCGCCTCGGCCACTCGGCGCAGACGCTTCCGATCACCGGCATCTGGCGGTAAACGCGAGGAAGGGATCCGCGCGTGGAGCTTGAAGCTTGCGGCTCGTGGCGATGCTCTCCGTTCTCAGCCGTGCGATCGAGGCCCGCGACCCTCACGCACGAGGCCATTCCGCCCGCGTGACCGCGCTCGCCGAGTCGATCGCGATCCAGCTCGGCTGGAGCGAGGAGCGGCTGGCGCTGCTCCACGTCGGCGGCCCGCTGCACGACATCGGCAAGCTCGCGATCTCCGACGAGGTGCTGAGCAAGCCGGGGCGGCTCGACGACGACGAGCTGGCCCAGATCCGCGAGCACCCGAAGCTCGGCGCGCGGCTACTCGTCCGCGTCGCCGCCTTCCGCAAGGCACTGCCGTACGTGCTCTACCACCACGAGCGCTGGGACGGGACCGGCTACCCGACCGGCCGCGCCGGCGAGGCGATCCCGGTCGAGGCCCGGGTGCTCGCGATCGCAGACGCCTTCGACGCGATGACGAGCGACCGGCCCTACCGGCGTGCGCTCAGCCGCGAGGAGGCGCTGGACGAGGTGGAGCGGTGCGCCGGGACGCAGTTCGACCCGGCGCTCGTGGGGGTGTTCCTCGAGCTGTGTGCCGAGGCCGACCGCCTGCCGGCCGCGGCGGCCTCCTAGAGCTCCAGCTTCGAACGCGTGCGGCGGATCACCTCTTCGGTGAACTCGCTCGTGCCCGCGTCACCGCCCAGGTCGGCCGTCCGGACTCCATCCGCGACCGCCTCCAGGCACGCCTCGCGGATCGCCCGCGCCGGCGCCTGCGCCGTCTCGCCCGCGTAGCCCAGCACCGCCGCTCCGGCGAGGATCATCGCCATCGGGTTGGCGACGTTCTTGCCCTGCAGCGACGGCGCCGTCCCGTGCGCGGCCTCGGCCAGCACGACGCGTGGGACGTAGTCCTCCTCGAACGCAACGAGCAGCGACTCCGACCCGGCGATCGAGCCGAACAGCGGGAGGACCAGGTCGGAGAGGATGTCCCCGTCGCGGTTCAGCGCCGGGATCACGAGCGGGTCGCCGCTCGAGGCGAGCAGGAGCGCAAAGGTCGCGTCGATCAGCTGCGGCTCGTACTTCACCACCGGGTGCCGCCCGGCGGCGGCGTCCATCTCCTCCTTGAGCAGGCCCTCGTAGACGGGGCTGACGGTGAATTTCGGCCCGCCGAAGACCCTGGCTCCGCTGTCCTCGGCGAGCCGGAACGCGAACTCTGCGACCGAGCGGCAGATGCGGCGCTCGATTCGCTCGGTCCGGAACGCGACCTCGTCGTCGCCCTCGCCCTCGCGCCACTCCTCGGCGCCGTAGGCGTCGCCGACCGCCATTCGCACGACCGAGATCGGCGCGTGGACGCCGCCGAGCGGGGCGACCCCGGGGATCCGGCGGCCGGTGCGGACGATCACGCGCCCGCCGATCTCCTCGCGCAGGATCCGGTTCGGCGAGCCGACATCTCCGGCCGACTCCGGGGTGATCGTGGCCGCTTTCAGGCCGAGCCCGGCGTCGCGGACCGCGGCCGCCCCCTCGTGGACGATCGCGTTCTGCGTCGCGCGGCGCGCGGCGAGTGAGAGGTCGAAGCGCGGGAAGCGGAGCTCGAGCCCGATGACCTCCGGCTGCAGAACCCGCAGCGCCTCTTCGAGCAGCTCCTGCCCTGTCTCGTCGCCCTCGAGAACGACGATGGTGTTGGACTCCATCGCCGGGACTCTATAAGCGGATTGTCACGGTGATTCACAAGCGCTAACCGCGCGCGTGATCAGATCGACTTCGCGAGGCGGGAAAAGCTGCGTAGTATTCGCCTTCTCCCGCCGCTCTTCGGCGGAAATCCCGACGCAACGAGGAGGAGCGACTTGGCACGCAAGACAGTGCTCGTCTGTGACAACTGCGGAAGCGAAGTGGGCGAGGGAAAGGGCGCGACGATGCGCCTCAACTTTTCCGACGCGCGCCGCGGCTCGAAGCAGGCCGATCTCTGCGACAACTGCTCCGGTCAGATGCCCGGCCACGCCGTGGCGCGGCGCGGCCGCCGGCCGAAGTCCGCGACCGCCTGAGCTGATCTCCGGGAGCCCGGCACGCGCCGGGCTCCCGCGTTTCGGAGCCGTCGGGCCACGGGTCTAGGATGGGTCGATGGGTCTCACCCTGCTCGTCGGCCCGGCCAATGCCGGCAAGGTCAGCCGACTCCTCGAGCGCTACCTCGAGGCGATCGAATCCGATCCCTATCTGATCGTGCCGAACCGGCCGGACGTCGACCGCGCCGAGCGTTGGCTGCTGGGACGTACCGGCGGGCTCTTCGGGGGCGACATCGGGACCTTCGACGACCTCTTCCGGCGGGTTGCGCGCTCGAACAGCGGCCATCGGCAGGTCGTCGGCGACGCCCAGCGGCGGCTGTTGCTCCGGCGGGTCGTGACCCGCGCCGCGGCCGGCGGCTCGGGGCGCTTCACCGGGTTCGCGGATGCGCTCGGCTCGACCGTGGCCGAGCTCGAGTCGGCGCTCGTCGAGCCGGCCGAGCTCGACGGCGAGCTCGCCGACCTGTACACGGCCTACCGCGAGGAGCTCGACCGGCTCGACCTCTGGGACCGCGAGCTCGAGCGCGGCTATGCGGCCGGCCGCATCGCGGGCGAGCTCGACGCCTGGGACGGCCGCCCGGTGTTCGCGTACGGATTCGAGGATCTGACCGGCGCCGAGTGGGCGCTCGTCGAGGCGCTCGCCGCCCGCGGTGACCTCACGGTCTCGCTCCCGTACGAGCCGGGCCGCGACGCATTCGCCTCGCTCGCGCGCACCGCCGAGGACCTGAGCGCGCTGGCCGGGTCGATCGAGGAGCTGCCCGCCGGGGAGGAGGCCCGCGAGCCGGTCCTCGCGCACCTCGAGCGGAGCCTGTTCGGCCAGCCCGCGCCGGCACCTTCACTTGACGGCTCGCTTCGCTTCCTCGAGGGCGCCGGCCTGCGCGGCACGCTCGAGCTCGTCGCCGAGGAGGTGCTCGAGCTGCTCCGCAGGGGAACCCCGGCCGAGCAGGTCGCAATCGTCTGCCCGTCGCTCGACCGCTGGCGCGCGGCGCTCGACACGGCCTTCGCCACCTACGGCGTGCCGTACGCGCTCGAAGGCCGGCTGCGGCTCGGCCTGACGCCGTTCGGCCAGGCGCTGCTCGGCCTGCTCCGCTACGCCTGGCTCGACGGCGAGCGGCGCGAGCTGTTCGCGTTCCTCCGCTCGCCGTACTCCGGGCTGCCGCGAAGGCACGCCGACTTCCTCGAAGGCCGGCTGCGCGGCCGCGGCGTCAGCGCGCCGGGTCGAATCGAGGAGGAGATCCAGAAGCTGCGCGCCCAGCCGCTGCCACAGCTCGCCGCGCTGCGGACGGCCGAGGACCCGGTGGCCGCGCTGCGCGAGGCGGCGCGGGCGCTGGTCGAGGCCGCCCACACCCTGCAGGCGCCGCCCACAGCCGAAGGAGCCCAGCTCGACCTGCGCGCCCAGTCGCAGGTGACGGCCCTGGCCGACGAGCTCGACGAGTGGCGGCGCCTCGGCGGCGAGGTCTCGCGCGAGGAGATCGTTGCGCTGCTCGAGCACGAGACGGTTCGCCTCGCAGGCACGGGCGAGGCGGGTCGGGTTGCGGTGCTCGACCTCCTGCGCGCCCGGACCCGCCGCTTCGAGGTCGTCTTCGTGCTCGGTCTCGAGGAGGGCCGCCTGCCGCGCCGCACGACCGGCTCGCCGTTCCTCGACGAGGAGCGCAAGGCCGAGCTCGAGGAGTCCTCCCGCGCGGGCCGGCTTCTCCGCACGGACCCGGTCTCGCGCGACCGCTACCTCTTCTACACCGCCTGCACGCGGCCGACGCGACGGCTCCACCTGGTGCGCGAGGCAGCGACAGACGACGGCGCGCCACGCGAGCCGAGCCCATTCTGGGACGAGACCCGCGGCCTCTTCGATGCGGAGGAGGTCGAGCGCTGGACGAGTCGGCGGCCACTGGCCGCGCTGACGTGGCCGCTGGAGTCGGCGCCGAGTGAGCGGGAGCGGCTCCGGGCGCTCGCCTCCCTCGCGGCAGCGGAGCCGGAGCCGGCGCGGGCGCTCGCGCGGGCCAACGGCTGGGACCGCCGGCTCGAGCGCGCGCTCGGGGCCTTCGAGCGCCCGACCGGCCTGACCGATCCGGCCGTGCTCGAGGAGCTGCGTGCGAAGACGAGCTTCTCCGTCACCGATCTCGAGCGCTTCGCCGACTGCTCGTCGATCTGGCTCTTCGAGCGGCTGGTCTCTCCGCGGACGATCGACGCGCAGGTCGACGCCCTTCTCCGCGGCAGCGTCGCCCACCAGACGCTCCAGGCGTTCTTCAAGGGCCTGCCGAAGCGGACGGGCGCCGACCGCGTCCAGCCGGACACGCTCGACCAGGCGCTGGAACTTCTGCGCGAGTGCCTCGCCGAGGCGATCAAGACCCACGTGCGGGCGGACCTTCCACAGCTCGAGCGCCGCGAGCTGGAGGTGGGCCTCGCGCGCGACCTCGAGCAGCTCGTCCGGGCCGAATCGGAGTCGCCCTCGCCGCTCCTCCCGCACCGCTTCGAGGTCTCGTTCGGCTCCGAGCGCTCGGCGCCGGAGCTGCAGCGCGGGCTCGACCTCGGCGGTTTCAGCGTCTCCGGCAAGATCGATCGGATCGACCGCGACCCGTTCGGCGCGCGCGGCCTCGTGGTCGACTACAAGTCCGGGAAGACCGCGCACTCGGCCCGCAAGATCGACACCGAGCTGCACCTGCAGATCCCGCTGTACATGCTCGTCCTGCGCGACCTGGTCGGGATCGAGCCGCTCGGCGGGATCTACCGCGCCCTCGCCGGCGCAGGACAGGCGCGTGGGCTCCTCCGGGCCGAGGAGCGGGAGGACGGCGTGCCCGGCTACTCGCGCAACGACTACGTCGACGAGGACGTCTTCTGGGGCCAGATCGACCGCGCCCAGGAGCACGCGCGCGGGGTAGTCGAGCGCATCCGGAAGGGCGACGTGCGCCACGACCCGAAGGGCGGCTTCCCCTGCCCGACCTGGTGCAGCCTCTGGTCGATGTGCCGGGTGAGGCGCACGTGAGCACAGTGGAGGAACAAGCGCCCAACCTGGAGCAGACGCGGGCGATCGAGGAGCCCGGCGTCGTCTTCGTCTCGGCGGGCGCCGGCACGGGCAAGACGACCGTGATCGTCGAACGCTTCTGCCGCGCCGTCTGCGAGCGCGGGCTCGACGTCGACTCGATCCTCGTCATCACGTACACGGAGCGCGCCGCCGGCGAGCTTCGGGGCCGGATCCGGCGGCGGCTCGTCGAGCTCGGCCGGCACGAGCTCGCGCGCGATCTCGACGCGGCCTGGATCTCGACCATCCACGGCTTCTGCCACCGGCTGCTGCGGGCGTACCCGTTCGCGGCCGGGATCGACCCGCGCTTCCGCGTGGTGGACGACAGCCAGGGGCGGGTGCTCCGCGGCGAGGCCTTCCGCGACGCGCTCGAGGAGTTCTGCGGCGACGACCCTGCCCGGCTGCAGCTGCTCGCCGCCTACGGGGGCCGACGGCTGCGGCGGATGCTGACCGGCGTGCACGAGACGCTGCGCTCCTCGGGCCTGCCGCTGCGGCTCGAGGCGCCGGAGGAGCCGGAGCTCGACGCGCGGCTCGAGGATCTGCGTGTTGCGGCCCGCGAGGCGGGCGACGGCGACCTGCTCCGGTTCCTCGAGTCGCCGCCGGGGCCGGAGTCGCTGCTCGATCTCTCCGACCTTGCTCGCGGCGAGGCGCTCGTCGAGGCGCGCCGGGCCGTCGAGCGTGCGGCCCTCGAAGCGCTCGCCGCGCGCGATCGCGAGCTGCTCCAGGAGCTGCTGCTCGCGTACGACCGCGCCTACCGCGCCGCGAAGGACCGCGAGTCCGCGCTCGACTTCGAGGACCTGCAGCTCCACGCGCGCTCGCTCCTGCAGGAGCACGAGGAGATCCGCGAGCGCGAAAGCTGGCGCTTCCGCTCGATCATGGTCGACGAGTTCCAGGACACGAACCGGCTGCAATGCGAGCTGATCGACCTGCTCGCGCGCGAGGACGCCGAGCTCTTCTTCGTCGGGGACGAGTTCCAGTCGATCTACCGCTTCCGCCACGCCGACGTCGAGGTCTTCCGCGAGCGGCGGGAGCAGGTCGGCGGCGTGCTGGCGCTGACCCAGAACTACCGCTCGCGCCCGGAGGTGCTCGACGTGATCAACGAGCTCTTCGCGGCCGACTTCGGGGACACGTTCCAGCCGCTCCACGCGGCCGGGCGCTTCCCCGACCCGGCGTTCGGGCCGGCGGTCGAGCTGCTCGTCACCGACAAGGACAGCTACAAGGGCACCGGCACGCACTGGCGCGAGGCCGAGGCCCGCCACATCGCCGCGCGCGTCCGCGACCTCGTCGGCTCCGGCGAGGCTAGCCCGGGCGAGATCGTGCTCCTGTTCGCCGCGGGCACGGACGCGCGGCTCTACGAGGAGGCGCTGCGCGCAGCAGGGCTGCCGACCTTCCGCGCGACCGGTCGCGACTACTACCACCAGCAGCAAGTCGTCGATCTCCTTGCCTATCTCCGGCTGCTCCACAACCGCTACGACGACGAGGCGCTCGTGACGGTGCTCGCCTCGCCCTTCGTCGGCGTCTCCAACGACGCCCTCGTGCTCTTGCGCCGGGCCGCGCCGAAGCGGCCGCTCTACGCCGGGATCGAGAAGGGCGTCGAGGGGCTCTCGGCTCGCGACGCGCGGCTCTTCCAGGCCTTCCGCCAGCGCTACGAACGGCTCGCGGCGCAGGCATCGTCCTCGACGCTCGAGCGGCTCTGCGAGCAGATCGTCTGCGAGCACGACTACGACCTGGCCGTGCTGGCGCAGTGGGACGGGCGCCGCCGCTACGCGAACCTGCGCAAGCTCGCGCGGCTGGCGCGGTCGTTCGAGGAGCTGCGCGGGCCGGACGTCGAGGGCTTCGTCCGCTTCGTCGCCGAGCAGGACGCGGTCGGCGCCTCCGAGCTCGAGGCGGCCGCCGAGGAGGAAGGCACCGACGTGATCCGGCTCCTGACGATCCACTCGGCCAAGGGGCTCGAGTTCAAGGTCGTGGTCGTCGCCGACGCGGGGCGTGACCGCGGGCGGCAGGACGCCGACGAGATTCTCTGCCTCCCCGACGGGCGGCTCGGCTTCCGCGTGGCGGACCCTTCGAGCGGCCAGCGGCTCTCGACGCCCGAGTACGAGACGGTCAAGGCCGCCGAGCGCGACGCGGAGGAGGCGGAGCGGCGGCGGCTCTACTACGTGGCGATGACCCGCGCGATCGACCGGCTGATCGTCTCCGGCGCGATCGGCGAGGGCGGGGCCGATGCGGGCACGCCGATCGGCTGGGTGCTCGACAGGCTCGACGCGCGCGAGCTCGACGACGCGGGCTCGGAACCGCTCGAGATCGAGCGCAACGGGGCGCGACTGCTGCTGCGAGTCGACCGCTTCTCGGAGGAGCCCGAGCCTGCGGTTGCGATACCGGCTGCCCCGGTGGAGGAGGAGCAGCAGCTGGAGCTGTTCGCCGTCTCGGCGGACGGCGTCGCGACGATCGAGGCGCCCACGCTCGCGCCGCTCGCCGAGGTTCCCGCGCCGCCCCTCCACCGCGTGCGCCGGCTCTCGTACTCCGCGCTCGCGCTGTTCGAGCGCTGCTCGTACCGCTACTTCGCGGAGCGCGTGGTCGGGCTGCGTCCAGCCGAACGGGCGGGCGCGGGGGAGGGCGGCCTCGCAGCCACCGAGGTCGGCGATGCCGTGCACATGCTGCTCGAGGCGGTCGACTTGCGGGCTCCGGCGGTGCCGGCGGATCTCGACGAGCTCGTGCGCGCCCGCTACCCGGACGCGACTGCCGAGGAGCTGGAGCGGGTCCGCGCCTTCGTCGCCGGCTACTGCGACTCCGAGCTGGCCGCGAAGATCGCCTCGCTCGAGAACGCGGCGGCTGAGCGCCCGTTCGCCTTCGAGCACGACGGCGTGCTCCTGCACGGCCGCCTCGACGTCCTCCACCGCGACGGCAAGGGTGCGACGGTGGTCGACTACAAGACCAACTCGCTGGCGGAAAGCACGCCGGCCGAGATCGTCGAGCACGACTACCGCCTCCAGCGGCTGGTGTACGCGCTCGCGTGCTTCAGGGCCGGCGCCGAGGAGGTCGAGGTCGTCTACCAGTTCCTCGAGCGCCCGAACGACCTGGTAACACAGTGTTACAAGGTGGGTGAGGCGCCGGAACTGGAGACGGAGCTGTCGGAGGCGATCGCGCGGATCCAGGCGGGCGAGTTCCGGCCGACGCCCGACGAGTTCGTCTGCGGCGACTGCCCAGCGCTCAACCTCGTCTGCGCGGGCCCGCGGCTCCGCAGCGCCTGATGGCGCGGAGCTACGTCGCCGAGGCGAGGCGACGGGTCGGACCGAAGCGCGAGCGGATCGTGCCGATCATCGAGCGGCTCCAGGCCGAGCATCCCGATGCGGGGATCGCCCTCCGCTATCGCAGCGACCTCGAGCTGCTCGTCTCGGTGATGCTCTCCGCGCAGACGACGGACGTGAACGTCAACCGCGTCACCGAGCGGCTCTTCGAGAAGTACGAGCGGCCCGAGGACTACCTCGCCGTGCCGCTCGCGGAGCTGGAGGACGACATCCGGCCGACCGGCTTCTTCCGCCAGAAGGCCAGGGCGCTGCGCGGGACGATGAAGCTGCTGCTCGAGGACTACGACGGCCGGGTGCCCGGCGGGATGGAGGACCTGCTGCGGCTTCCCGGGGTCGCGCGCAAGACGGCCAACGTGGTCGTGGCCGAGCGCGGCGAGGCGCAGGGGATCGTGGTGGACACGCACGTGCGGCGGCTCTCGCAGCGGCTCGGGCTCACGCGGCAGGACGACCCGGTGAAGATCGAGCGCGACCTGACACGCCTGGTGCCGCGGCGTTACTGGAACCTCTTTCCGCATCTGCTGATCTGGCACGGACGCCGTGTCTGCATCGCCCGAAGCCCTCGCTGCGAGGCCTGCGTGGTGAACGACCTCTGTCCTGCAAGTCGGGTCGAAGCTGGCACGGTCACGTCACACGCGCGCGCGTAGCCTGGAGGCGTGCGCGGCGTCGACCTCGCGATCTACGCGGACGCGCTCGCCGGGGAGTCGGCGAGCCTGGCCGCCCGCGCCGAGCGAGCCCGCTCGCGCCTTCGCCAGGCGGCGATCGAGAAGCAGGCCTGCTCGGAGCTGACCGAAGCCGCGGTCGAGCGGCTCGAGACGCTCGGCCTGCTCGGTTCGGTCGACGAGGCGGCCACCCGCGCGGAGCTCCGTGATCTGGAAGCGGCTCTCGACGCGCTCGAGGAGCTGCAGGCCTGGGTCGAAGCCGAGCTGGTTAGGACCGCGGCGTGAGCGCGACCAAGAGCCCGCCGTCGTCGTCATAGGCCGGGAAGAAGTCGGCGGTCACGGGCTTCACGTGCCCGACGCGGGTGCGCAGCTCCAGCTTCTCGCCCATCCTGCGCACACCCCACTCGAGCGCGATCTGCGCCGGGTTCTGCCCGTCGAAGCCGGTGATCCCGAGCGCCTCGATCACGTCCCGGCCCATCAGGTCCTGCTCCCGGTAGCCGGAGAGCTCGAACACGTCCCGCCCGGCGGCGAGCACCCGTGCGTCCTGATCGCAGACGACGAAGCCGGTGCCCGGCGCCGGGTAGTAGTCCTCGAGCAGCTCGAAGAGGAACCCGAACCCGCAGTGGTGGCAGGCGACCGCTTCCTGGGTCAGCCCTTCGCGCCGGTCGTGATCAATCGATCGCTCCTTGCAGTTCGGGCAGATGAAATAGGGCACGTCGCGATGGTAGCCGTGTGTTCAGTCAGTCGAGCGGCTGTCAGAGCGTCCGGCGCAGACAGCGGGTCAACGCCCTGACCGCTGGCAGTGCGTCGACGCTGTCGTCGGACCTCTCCCAACCGAGGACGACATTTCCGCGCCGGATCAGCGGGACACTGTCGGCCTCGGCGTAGCCGCGAGCGCTCCCGCGGGTGTCAAAGAAATAGACGTTTGGGTAGGCGTCCGGATTCGAGTGCGGACGGGAGACGTAGAGCTCCCTCGCCCGAGGATCGTCCGACGGCGCGCGCCGTACCGCGAATCCTCCCTGCTTCAGGCATCGCTGCGTCCGGGGAAGGCTGTACATCGCGCCGCTGACGCGATGGACTGCGGAGTGCAACGCGTATGCACCCGCGGCGACGGCTGCGACAAGCACGAAGAGTGCGGAGAGTGCGAATAGCCGGGCCGGCCATCGTCGCCAGGCGCCTACCACACGAACAAGTCTACGGGTGCGTGTCCTGGCGTCTCCGGCCCGCCAGCGTGCGCGGGTCGAGGCGCGATAGCGGCGGCAGCTTCGGGCGGCTCAGCGGGTCGCCGCCGATCCAGCCGAGCCAGCGGAAGAAGATCAGCTGCGCGATCGTCGTCAGGATGATCAGGCTCCAGCTCCACCAGTAGCCGAAGCCCCAGTGGAGCTCCGGGATGTGCCGGAAGTTCTGGCCGTAGAGGCCG
>DASPRN010000072.1:0-7346 GCA_035624425.1 Gaiellaceae bacterium | reverse complement strand
TCTCTTGCGCCACAGGAGCTGACTCGTGCGAAATCGTCGACATCTCAAGACCTCCTTTGCGGTCATGTTCGCAGGCTGGCGCGACGCCGGACATCAGGGAGAGCGCGTATCGCTCGTGCGGGCAAGCCCTCCCGGCGCCCTCGCACGGTTCCGCCGACCCGCTCTCTCGCAGCGAGGTCGATGACCGGTGAACCTCTTGCCTAGCCCTCGGCGGTGCGCGGGAGCTGCGTGTAGGCCCGTCGTACGCCCTCGAAGCGCGATGAGTTCGCGGCCGCCAGGGCGTCTATGCCTAGGATGGAGCTCGTGATGGAAAGCCGCGCCGTCACCGCCGCTCCCGGCTCTGCCGAGCTGGAGCAGTACCGCCGTGAGCTGACGGGCTACTGCTACCGCATGCTCGGCTCGCCGTTCGAGGCCGAGGACGCCGTCCAGGAGACGATGGTCCGGGCCTGGAAGGGCCTCGACCGCTTCGAGGGCCGCTCGGCGCTGCGCTCCTGGGTCTACCGGATCGCCACCAACGTCTGCCTAGACATGGCCAAGGGCCGCGAGCGCCGGGCCCGACCGATGGACCTCGGTCCCGCGCGCGAGCCGGTCTTCGAGAACCTCGCGACCCGGCCCGAGACGACCTGGCTCGAGCCGGTTCCGGCCGACCCGGCCGACGTGGCGCTCCAGCGCGACACGATCCGCCTCGCATTCGTCGCCGCGCTCCAGCACCTTCCGCCCCGCCAGCGCGCCGCGCTGATCCTCTGCGAGGTGCTGCGCTGGCAGGCGAGCGAGGCGGCCGAGCTGCTCGACACGAGCATCGCCTCGGTCAACAGCGCCCTGCAGCGGGCACGGGCGACGCTGGCCGAGACCGACGTCTCCGCCGCCCCGCCGGAGCTCGACGACGCCGACCGCGAGCTGCTCGAGCGCTACGTCAAGGCCTTCGAGCGCTACGACATCGAGGCGCTCACGGCGCTGATCCACGAGGACGCGACCCAGTCGATGCCGCCCTACGATCTCTGGCTAGCCGGCCGCGACGACATCTTCACGTGGTGGCTCGGGCCGGGGATCGGCTGCAGCGGCTCGCGGGTGCTGCCGGCCCCGTTCGCGAACGGCTCGCCCGCCTACGGGCAGTACAAGCCGAGCGAGACCGGTTCCGGCTTCGACCCCTGGGCGCTGCAGGTGCTCGAGCTCTCAGGCGGCCGGATCGTCGAGCTGACCTTCTTCCTCGACGTCGAGCGGCTCTTCCCGCTGTTCGGGCTTCCGCTCAGCCTCGACGCGTAGGGCGTATTTGAGCCCGGCGAAGGCAATGAGCTCCAGCAGCTCGGGCGAGGCGTCGAGGAGCCGCACCTCGATCCCGAGCCGGCGCGCTGCGAGCTGCAGGCGCGCGAGCAGGTCGAGCGTCGCGGCGTCTGCTTCGAGCGAGCCGACCTGGCACGGGAGCGTTCTCATCAGGCGCAAAGACGGAATTCACGGCCCGGTCTCATCGTTCGACCGATGAGTTCAGCCTGCCACCGCCGTCCAACCACACGATGACCGTCGACTCCGACAAGCGCTGGATCGCCCTCTACGTGCTGTGCCTCGCGACGCTGATGATCGTGCTGGACATGACGATCGTGAACGTCGCCCTGCCCTCGATCAAGGACGACCTCGGCTTCTCCGAGACCTCGCTCGCGTGGGTCGTGAATGCCTACCTGCTGACCTACGGCGGCTGCCTCCTGCTGGGCGGGCGGCTCGGCGACCTCCTCGGCCACCGCCGGCTGTTCCTGATCGGGATCACCCTCTTCACGCTTGCCTCGCTCGCCTGCGGCACTGCGACGAGCAAGGGGTTCCTCATCGCGGCGCGCTCGGTGCAGGGAGTCGGCGGCGCCGTGGCGTCGGCGGTCTCCCTCTCGCTGATGATGACGCTGTTCCTGCAGCCTGCCGAGCGCGCGAAGGCGATGGGCATCTTCGGCTTCGTCGCCGCGGGCGGCGGGAGCGTCGGCGTCGTCCTCGGCGGCGTCCTCACGGGCTACCTCAACTGGCACTGGATCTTCCTCGTCAACGTCCCGATCGGCGTGCTCGTCGTCTTCCTGTCGTTGCGGCTCCTGCCCGCGACGCCCGGGACCGCCGCGGGGGAGCGCATCGACCTCGCCGGCGCCGCGACAGTCACCTCCGCGCTGGTGCTCGCGATCTACGCGATCATCAACGGGAACCAGGCCGGCTGGACCTCGGCCCAGACGCTCGGGCTGCTCGCCGCCTCGGCCGTTCTCCTGGGCGTCTTCCTCTGGATCGAGTCGCACGTCAGGGCGCCCCTCGTGCCGCTCAGGCTCTTCCTCCATCGCAACTTCTCGACTGCGAGCGGCATCGGCGTCCTCTGGGCGGCGGCCATGTTCGCGTGGTTCTTCCTCGGCGCCCTCTACCTCCAGTTCGTGCTCGGCTACAGCCCGCTCCAGATCGGGCTCGCCTTTCTGCCCTCGAGTCTGATCATGGCCGTGTTCTCGATCGGCCTCTCGGCGAGGCTCGTGCTGCGCTTCGGAGTCGCCAGGCCGCTGACGATCGGCCTCGGGCTCGCGAGCGCCGGACTGGCGCTGTTCATCCGGCTGCCAGTCGACGGGAGCTTCGTGGCCGACATCCTGCCGAGCATGATCCTGCTCGGCGTCGGCGCCGGGATGGCCTTCAACCCGGTGCTGCTCGCCGCGATGAACGATGTCGACCAGACCGAGGCCGGGCTCGCCTCGGGGGTCGTCAACACCGCCTTCATGATGGGCGGGGCGCTCGGGCTGGCGGTGCTCGCCAGCGTCGCCGCGTCGCGGACGTCGACTCTCAGCGCCACGGAGAGCCACCTGGTTGCGCTCACCGGCGGCTACCACCTGGCGTTCCTGGTCGGGGCGATCTTCGCCGCGACCGGTGCGACGCTCAGCGCGACGCTGCTCAGGGGCGCGAGGCTCTCTGCGCACGAGCCTGCGCCGGAGCTCGCCGGAGCCGGGGCCGACTAGATGATCGACACCTCGGCGGTCGACCAGGCCGAGGCGGTGGCGATCGAATCGGCCGAGGCGCGCGCCTGGGCGGACGTCTATTCGGCTGCTCCGCCCGGCTGGGCGGCCGAGGCCGGCCTCGGCTTCCGCGAGGTCGCCGGCGCCCTCGTCATCAGCTGGGCCGCGACCGGCCGGCGCTACTTCAGCCGCGCGATCGGCCTCGGCGTGATCGAGCCGGCGAGCGGGGAGGCGATCGACGAGATCCTGCGCGGCTGGGAGGAGGAGGGCATCTCGATGTTCCTGCTCCAGTCGCTGCCGCACTGCCTTCCCGCGAACTACGAGGGCCTGCTGCGGGAGCGCGGGCTCGAGCCGTTCGATGCCCAGGACCGCGTCTACCGCGACGGCAGTCCGCTCGCGCTCCCCGAGCCGTCGGAACGGCCGCTGGCGGTCGATCGCGTCACGCCCGAGACCGCCGACGAGTGGGCCGAGTTCCTCCAGCGGGTCTACCGCCTCGACACCGGCCCCTGGCTCCAGCGGCTGATCGGCCGGGCCGGCTGGCACCAGTACGTCGCGCGCGAGAACGGTGAGATCGCCGGCGCGCGCGGCATGTTCATCGGCCCCGACGGGGCGGCATGGATGGGCATGGACGGGCCGGTGCCCGGCGTGATGACCGATGACTACGAGCCGGACGCTGCGCTCTGCGCCTTCATGGTCGCGGACGGCCTCGCCCGCGGAGCGACCGGCTTCCTGGCCGACATCGAGCTTCCTTCGCCCGAGCTGGACACGCCCGCCTATGGGTATTTCGCAGGTCTCGGCTTCCGCCGGCCCTACGTCCGCACGCACTGGACGCGGGTGTAGTCTCGGTCGGGTCATCGAGCGGAGGGAGACCGCATGGCCAGCGACCGACCGCACCTGATGTTCATCCACGGCGCCTGGCTCTCGGCCAGGAGCTGGGAGACCTACGCCGACTACTTCGGCAAGAAGGGCTACGACGTGTCGGCCCCGGAGTGGCCGCGCAAGCAGGGCGACGTCGAGGAGCTGCGCGAGACGGCCGACGACGTCGCCGGGCTCGGCGTCACCGAGATCGTCGAGCACTACGAGAGCCTCATCGGCGAGCTCGACAGCCCGCCGGTGCTGATCGGCCACTCGTACGGTGGGCTCTTCGTCGAGTTGCTGCTCGACCGCGGCCTCGGCCGCGCCGGCGTCGCGATGAGCCCGGCGCCGCCGAAGGGCATCCTCGCGCTGCCGTTCTCGACTCTGAAGGCCGCCTCGCCGGCCCTCGCCCACCCGTCCAGGTGGCACGGCGTCGCGCCGCTGACGCTCGAGGAGTTCACCTACGGCTTCGTGAACACGTTCACCCCGGAGAAGGCGAAGGAGGCCTACGATCGCTACTGCGTCCCCGAGACCGGCCAGATCTTCTACGAGGGCGGCTTCGCCAACTTCCACCTGCACCCGCCGACCGAGGTGCACTTCAAGAAGGGCGAGCGGGCGCCCCTGCTGATCGTCGGCGCGGACGCGGACCACACCGTTCCCGCGAAGCTCTCGAAGGCGCAGTACAAGAAGTACGAGCACTCTCCGGCGCAGACCGACTACCTCGAGTTTGCGGGCCGGCCGCACCTGCACATGGTCGCGGACGACTGGGAGGAGGTCGCCGAAGCGGTCGCAGGCTGGGTCGACGGCGTGCTCGCGGCTCCGCCCGCGGCGATGCAGGAGGCCTAGCAGGGCCGGTGTAGCCGGTAGCCCGGGAAGCGCCGCCGCGCCCGCGCGAGCGTCGCGAAGTGCGTGAGGTACCTCTTGGAGAGGTTCTTCCAGGAGGGGTCGTCGGCGCAGTAGATCGTGTGCGCGGTCGGGTAGCTAGACGCGTAGAAGCCGCCTCGCGAGGAGGAGGCGGGCGCAGCCACGGCCGCGGCGGCGTAGCGGCGGTAGGCGGCGACCCAGTTCCTCGCCTCGATCCGCTGCGCGAAGCGAAGCGTGAGCCGCCCCGAGCAGACGAGGTCGTGCAGCCGGTTCTCGAGGACGTCCTTGGTGCGCGCGCCCCAGCGGCCGGCGTACGGCTCCGGCCAGAGGTTCCTGATGTCGTTCGACCCGCCCAGCTCGAGCGAGACCAGGTGGTCGACCTCGTGGGCGTACGGGACGTGAGGGACGCGGTAGCGGGCGTAGACGGCCTCCTTCTCGGATTCCGGAACGTTCCTGACGGACGACGCATACCCCGGCCGGCAGACCTGCGCGGCGCGGACGTTCAGCGCCACACCGGGCGTGAGCCGCCGGTTCGGCAGGTCGATCGCCGGCACGCGAGCAGCGCGCTTCGCCCGACGGTGGCGGCGGTGGACGCGCGGCTGCGGGGTCTGCGGGGTCGAGGCGGTCTTGACCGGCGCGGTGGCCGTTGTCGGCCCGTGGCCGCTCGAGCTGCAGCCGCCCGCCGTGATCGCGACGGCGACCAGACACACCAGGATCCGCAGGGCACCCTGAGCCACGGGACACGTACATCCTGCCTTCGGTTCCGGCAGGATTGGCCGGTGAACACTGCGCAAGGCGGGATCTTCGCGCTCGGCACGGCGTCGCACGCCTACCTCGAGTTCGACGCTTCCGGCGCGCCGGACGAGCTCGTGCACGCGATTGCGTCGCTGCGGGAGCCGAGGACGACGATGGGCGGCGTCAACCTCGTCGCGGGCTTCCGGCCGGAGCTCTGGCGCGTTGCGGTCCCCGGCGGCGCTCCCGCCGGCCTCGACGGGTTCGACGCCGACCTGGTCGGCAAGGACGGCTTCACGATGCCCGCCAAGCAGCACGACGCCGTGCTCTGGCTCTCCGGCAGCGCCTACGACGTCGTCTTCGAGACCGCCCGCGGCGCGATCGCCGAGCTGCGCGCGCTTGCCACGCTGGTGGAGGAGACGTCAAGCTGGCCCTACATGCACGACCGCGACCTGACAGGGTTCATCGACGGCACGGAGAATCCGTCGCTCATGGATGCGCCCGAGCTCGTGCTGGTGCCCGAAGGTGAACCGGGGGCCGGCGGCACGATCCTGCTGCTGCAGAAGTGGGCTCACGACGCGCACGAGTGGGAGGCGTTGAGCGACTCCGAGCAGGAGGCCGTCATCGGCCGGCGCAAGTCCGACAGCGTCGAGCTCGACGACAAGCCGGACGACTCGCACGTCGCCAGCACCGACCAGGACGTGTTTGGGAAGATCTTCCGGCGCAACATGCCCTACGGGACGGTGACCAACCACGGGACGATGTTCGTCGGCTTCAGCGCCACGCAGCGCCCGCTGGCCGCGATGCTCGAGAGCATGGCCGGAATCGACGACGGCTCGCCCGACGCGCTCACCCGCTACACGACGCCCCTCACCGGCGCCTACTACTTCGTCCCGTCGACCGAGGCGCTCCGTCGCCTGGCTCCCTCGGAGGACTGATGGCCGGGCAGGTCGTGCTCGCGGTCGACGTCGGCGGGTCGCACGTCAAGGTGCTGCTGTCCAGCGGCGGCGAGCGACGGCGCTTCGACTCAGGGCCGGCGCTGACCGCGCAGCAGATGGTCGACGGCGTGAAGGGCGTCACAAGTGACCTGGCCTTCGATGTGGTCTCGGTCGGCGTCCCGGCGCCGGTGCGCGACGACCGCGTGGTCACCGAGCCGGCCAACCTCGGAGGCGGCTGGCTCGACTTCGACTTCGGGGAGGCCTTCGGGAAGCCGACGAAGCTCATGAATGACGCGGCCATGCAGGCGCTCGGGAGTTACGACGGCGGCAAGATGCTCTTCCTCGGCCTCGGCACGGGGCTCGGCTCGGCGCTCGTCGTCGACGGCAGGGCGGAGCCGCTGGAGCTGGCGCACCTGCCGTTTCGCAAGGGGACCTTCGAGGAATACGTCGGCGAGCAGGCCCGAGAGCGGCTCGGCAAGAAGAAGTGGCGCGCGGCGGTCCTCGAGACGATCGAGCGCCTGGTCGCGGCGATGGAGCCGGACTACGTCGTGCTCGGCGGCGGCAATGCGAAGAAGGTCGGCGAGCTGCCGCCGAACGTTCACCTGGGCGCGAACGAGAACGCCTTCCTCGGCGGCTTCCGCCTCTGGGACCCGGCAGCCACCGGCTGACCGGCTGGCATCCTGGAGGCGTGACCGGTGAGCTGGCCATCCGGCTTCGCGGGGCCGTCAAGCGCTACGGCCCGATCACGGCCGTCGACGGGCTCGACCTCGACGTGCCCGTCGGCACCTGCGTCGGGCTGCTCGGCCCGAACGGCGCCGGCAAGTCGACGACCATGCGCCTCCTGACGGCGCAGGCGATCGCCGACGAGGGCGAGATCGAGGTGCTCGGCTACCGGCTCCCCGGGGACTCGAAGGCGGCCCGCGCCGAGTGCGGCGTCGTCCCGCAGCTCGACAACCTCGACGTGACGCTGACCGTGGAGCAGAACCTGCTCGTCTTCTCGCAC
>DASPRN010000013.1:0-11460 GCA_035624425.1 Gaiellaceae bacterium | reverse complement strand
ACGGTGAAGGCGTTCTCGTCGAGCTCGACCTCGGCCGGGGTATCGCAGAACGCCGACCGGGCCAGGCGTAGGCGGGCGTCGACGTCGGCGACCACCCGGCGATGACCGGGCCGGGCCGCCACGAGGACGAGCAGGCGTTCGATCGGCAGCTTCTCGAGCGCCGCCCGCGCCAGCGCGACGTGCCCGTTGTGCGGCGGGTCGAAGGTGCCACCGAGAATCCCGATCACCGGATCACCTGAATTCGAGCGCCTCGCCGGCGACCTCGACGTCGTCGCCCTTCTTCGCACCGGCTTCGCGGAGAGCGCGCTCGAGCTCCTCCTCGCTCGGCGGGCGGCCGACGACGCGAAAGCCGCGGTCGGTCCTGAAGA
The DNA here is from genome assembly GCA_035624425.1 of Gaiellaceae bacterium. GTDB lineage: Bacteria > Actinomycetota > Thermoleophilia > Gaiellales > Gaiellaceae > AC-32. The sequence goes on along the minus strand of DASPRN010000013.1, from coordinate 11,092 downwards.
TCCGGTAGCCGCGCCGCGGGTCGGGCTTGGGCCGGTAGACCAGGAAGTCGGCGAGGCCGTGGTCGTCGTGCCGAGGCACGGGCGCGGGCGCGCAGAGCTCGAAGAGCGCCCGCCGGAAGCCCTCGACCCCTCCGCCGGTCGCGCACGAGACGGCGAACACCCGCTGCACGCGCGGGTTCACCGGCTTGAATGCCGGAACCTCGGAGACGAGGTCGATCTTGTTGAGCACGACCGCCTGCGGCAGCTCGTCGAGGCCGTTGCCGTAGGCGCGCAGCTCGCGGTCGATCTCCTCGAAGCGCTCGGCCGGGTCGCCCTCGGAGACGTCGATCACGTGCACGAGCAGGCGCGCGCGCTCGAGATGCGCCAGGAACTCGTGACCGAGCCCGGCCCCCTCGCTTGCGCCCTCGATCAGACCCGGCACGTCCGCGACGACGAGCTGGCGCTCATCCGTCTCGACGGTGCCGAGCACCGGCTGGATCGTCGTGAACGGGTAGTCGGCCACCTTCGGCTTCGCGTTCGAGATCCGCCGCAGCAGCGACGACTTGCCGGCGTTCGGCAGCCCGACGAGGGCGGCGTCGGCAAGGAGCTTGAGGCGCAGCTCGTATTCGCCCTGCTCGCCCGGGAGGCCGGTCTCGGCGAAGCGCGGCGCCTGCCGGGTCGAGGTGGCGAAGCGGCGGTTGCCCCGGCCGCCGGGGCCGCCGTGCGCGAGCACTGCGCGCGCGCCGGCGTGGGCGAGGTCGGCGACCAGTTGCTCGTCCGAATCCAAAACCTGGGTACCGGCGGGAACGCGCAGCTCGATGCCGCTGCCGGTCGCGCCGTGCCTGCCCGACCCACCGCCGCCTCCGCCGCGGCCCGCCGCGAACCGGCGGCGCGAGCGAAAGCCGGACAGGTCGCGCAGGTCCGGGTCGGCAACCACCACGACGTCGCCGCCCGGTCCGCCGTCACCGCCGTCCGGGCCGCCCTTCGGCACGTACTTCTCGCGCCGGAAGCTGAGCGCACCGTCGCCGCCGCGCCCCGCCTGCACCTGGATGCGGGCGCGATCCGTGAACATAAGAGCGCTAGCTGTGCTGGTCGACTACCGCGATGAGCCGGCGGCCGCCGGTCGTCCGGAACACGACGCGGCCGTCGCGTTTGGCGAAGATCGAGTCGTCGCGGCCGATGCCGGCCCCAGGGCCCGGACGGAAGCGCGTGCCGCGCTGGCGGACGATGATCGTCCCCGCCGTCACGCCCTGGCCGTCGAAGACCTTGACGCCGAGCATCTTGGGCTTCGAGTCGCGCCCGTTCCTCGACGATCCGAGTCCCTTCTTGTGAGCCATCTAACTGTCCTCCTGCGCTTCCAGCGCGGCCAGCGCGCCCTTGCGCTTGCCATGCGCCTGCTCGTACTCCAGCGCCGCCGCGACCTGATCGGCCGGCCAGCCGCCGGCCTTCTCGGCGATCTCCTTGACGGTCATGTCCGCATACCCGGCGGGAAGCTTCGCGGGCGCCGCTGCGGGCTCCTTCCTCGCGGGCTCCTTCTTCGCCGCCGCCGGCGCCCGGCCCGAGCCGATCGACTGGATCTCGATCTGCGAGAGCTTCGCGCGAAAGCCGGTGTGGCGGCGGTAGCCGGTCTTCGGCTTGTACTTGCCGATGCGGATCTTCTGGCCCTGCGCCGAGCCGACGACCTTCGCGGTCACCTGGACACCCTTCGGGGCCAGCTCGAACGCGCCGTCCCCGCCGAGCATCAGCACCTCGGGATGGAAGGTCTTGCCCTCCGCCGTCGGGACGCGGTCCACGAGCAAGCGCTCGCCCTCGCGGACGCGGTACTGCTTGCCGCCCAGTGAGATGATCGCGTAGCTCATGGCACCAAAACGCGGGCTGAGCCGCCCGCGGATCCGGAAGTCTAGCTGCTCGTCGCGCTTTCCGAGCCCGAGCCCGAGGCCGCAGCGGTGCCGCTCTTCCGGCGCCTGTTACGGCCACCGCGCGAGCCCCGGCGGGTCTTCTTCTTCGGCTTGGGCTGCTCGCCGTTCTCCGAGGCCGCGGCTTCCGGCGCCTCCTCGGGCTCGTCGGTCCCGAGATCGGCGGCCGGCACATGGATCTTGGGGCCCTCGCCCTCGGCCGCGGCTGCATCTGCGGGCTTCTCGGCGGCGGCGCCGGCCGGCTTCTTGCGCCGGCGGCGGCCGCCGCGCGAGCCGCGCCTCGTCTTCTTCTTGGGCGGTGTCTCGGCAACCGCTACCGCTTCCTCCTCCGCCTCGGGCTCTTCGGTCTCGGGCTCCTCGACCACGACCTCTTCGCGCTCGCCCTTCGGCTCCGGCTTCGGGCTCGCCGCTTCGCCGGGGGAACCTCCCGATTCCCCCGAGGCCCCTTCCACCGGTCCGGCTTCGCCGGACGAGCGCTTTCGCGCCGGCGGCTTGCGGGTGGGCTTCTCGGCCTCGCCCTCGGCGGTGATCGGCGCCTCGGGCTGCTTGCCGCCGGCGACGAGCGTCGCGTAGGCGGTGCCGTTGAGCACGCGCTCGATCCGGACCTTCGCCTTCTTGCCGACCAGCGGCGCAGCCCCGCCGACAGAGACCGTGAGCCCGTCGAGCTTGCCGATGCCGGCATTGACGTCGTGCTTGCCGACCTCGACCAGCTTCAGCTCGAGCTGCTTGCCCTCCGCCACCGGCGGGGGGTTCCCGTCGAGGCTCTCGAGCGTGCCCTTGCCGAGCACCTCGAAGTGAGCGACGGAGACGTCGTCGCGCGGGACGATCAGGAATCGACGCCTGGTCTCCTCCTCGATCGCCATCAGCCGCGACGCGCCGGGCCCGATCAGCATCGAGGCGACCTTCGCCTCGAGCTCGACCTTGAACGCCTTCGTCCGTGGCGCGCTCGCCGCGAGCGCCCGCAGGTGCCGCTCGGCGTCGACCGCGGCGGAGGCCTCCGAGAGGACGACCCCGTCGCCGCCGCAGATCGTGCACTTGCGGGTCAGGATCTCGCGGGGCCCGTCCGTGACGTTCTGGCGCGTCATCTCGACGAGCCCGAGCGGCGAGATCTCGACCACGTAGGTCTTCGTCCGGTCGCGCTCCAGCTCGTTCTTCAGTGCCTCCTCGACCGTCGCCCGGTTCTTCGGGTTCGCCATGTCGATGAAGTCGATGACGATGATCCCGCCGATGTCGCGCAGCCGCAGCTGGCGCACGACCTCCTTGACGGCCTCGAGATTGTTCTTCGTGATCGTGTCCTCGAGCCGCGAGCCGGACGACTTCGAGCGCGAGCCGACGAAGCGGCCCGTGTTCACGTCGATCACGGTGAACGCCTCGGCGTAGTCGAAGATCAGATAGCCGCCGGAGGGCAGGTCGACCCGGCGCGAGAGCGTCGAGCGGATCTCCTCGTCGACGCCGAGGGCTTCCATCAGCGGCGTCTTCTCGCGGTGGCGCTGGACGCGCTCGACCATGTGCGGCGAGGTCTTCTTCAGGTAGCCGACGATCCGCTTGTAGGTGCGCTCCTGGTCGACGAGCGCACGCTCGAAGTCGTCGGTGAACAGGTCTCGGACGACTCGCAGGGGCAGCTCGGACTCCTGGTAGACGAGCGCGGGCGACTTTGCCGACTTGGCGCGCGCCTCGATCGTCTTCCAGAGCCGCTGGAGGAAGACGAGGTCGCGCTCGATGTCCTCGGCGGAGGCACCCTCGGCCGCGGTGCGAACGATCACGCCGCCCTTCTTGACGTCGAGACGCTTGACGATGTCGCGCAGGCGGATGCGCTCGTCGTCCTCCAACCGCCGCGAGACGCCGAGCCCCTCGCCGTGCGGCACGAAGACGACGAAGCGGCCCGGCAGCGAGATCTCGGTCGTCAGGCGGGCGCCCTTCGACTTCATCGGGTCCTTGACCGCCTGGACGAGCACGTCCTGGCCGCGGCTGAGCAGATCCTGGATCTTGCGGCCGTGCGAGCGGCCCTCGAGCTCGGGGCCGACGACCTCGTCGACGTAGAGGAAGCCGTTCTTCTCGAGGCCGATCTCGATGAACGCGGCCTCCATCCCGGGCAGGACGTTGTCGACCGAGCCCTTGTAGATGTTGCCCGCGATCGAGCGGCGCTCCGGGCGCTCGAGGTAGGCCTCGGCGACCCGGCCGTCCTCGAGGACGGCGACGCGCTGCTCACTGACGTCGACGGAGATGAGGAGCTCGCGCTTCGCGGGCGGCAGCGGCGGGCGGCGCTCCGGGGCTCGGCGCCTCGGCGCACGCTGCTTGCGGGCGGCGGGACGCCGGTCGGGGCGCGAGCCGTCCTTCTTCTGGACCGGCTCGGCCTTTGGCTTGGCCTCGGCCGTCGCGCCTGCGTCCGTGGCCGGCTTCTTGCGGCCGCGCCCGCCGCGGCTGCCGCGCCGGCGGCGCTTGCGTGCTGGTGTCTCTTCGGTCCCGCCCGCGTCGGCGGGCTTCGGGCTTACGGTCTCGTCAGGGGTAGTCGGCGCGCTCGCAGCGGCGGCGCGCTCGTCGATGGTCGGCTTGCGCCGACGGAACAATCGCAACAAGTGAAAACTCCTTGGTTGGTCGCGCGCGCGCTGTCATCGCTCGAGTCAGGGCGGAGCGCGCGCTGCAGCAATAGGTCAAAACTCATTACCCACAGGCTAGCAGCGCGACCCGTCGAGGCCGCACGAGCAAAGCCCGCGCGTCCTGAGGGCGGCACCGCAAGCGGTGCCTCTACGCCGCAGCGGCGGGGCGGAGCTTCGCGCGCTTCGCCCTGACAGCGCGCAGCCGTTGACTGAGGCGCGCCCACGCCCACGGTTCGACCTCCTTGTAGCGATGCGCGGACTGCGCCCGCGTTGCCTCGAGGTACTCGAACCAGGCGTCGGCCTCCTCGATCATCAGCAACTCCTCGGCTTCTGGTCTGGCGACCATGGGCGGATCGTAGGACCCCGCCCGGACGGAGCCGCTTCGCGGGCGCTCAACCGGATGTGGGCGCCGCCTGAGTGCCGCCGCAGACCTTGAATCCGTAGATGTTGAAGAACTTCCTGCTCACCGCGTCGGGGCCGGACGGCTTCGCGGCCGGGGAGGACGGGAGACCCTCCGCCAGGCGTCGGCTTGCTCTGGCGAAAGCTTGCAGCTCCTCAACCTCGACCCTCAGCTGCGCGAGCGCATGGCGCCAACGCAGAGCCGCATCCGGCGGTGCTTTGAGCATCGCGAGATCGCGCGTCTCGCGTCGCAGCAGATGTGCAAGCTGTGCGCCCTCCTCCGCCTCAAGGGAGTAGAGCTCTATTGACGACTTGACGGTCTCGACGCGTTTCTGAAGGCGACTGAGAATTCGCTCGCCGCGAACGCCGTAGCTCTTGCAGATCGTGTCCGCTTGGCTGATGAAGTCGGCGCGATTGGCGGTCGGGCTCGATCCGCAGCCCAGGCTCGCCATAACGAGCAGAGCGCCGCCGGTCGTGAGAGCCAGTCGGACCCGCCAGATCACGCTCCCAGCCTAAGCCCACTCGCAAGCGCGAGAATCCGGGAAATCCCCGAACCGGCTACCGGAGCAGGCGCCTGCGCGCGCCGGTTCCGCGCACGTGGATTGCCAGCAGGACACCGATCGCCAGCAGGTTCGCGATCATCGCCGAGCCGCCCGCGCTCACGAACGGGAGCGGGATCCCGGTGACCGGCGCGATGCCGATCGCCATGCCGACGTTGACGAAGATCTGGAACAGGAACGCGACCACGATCCCGCCGGCGGCGATCGCCGAGAACGCGTCCCGCGCGACCGCCACGATCTTGAGGCCGCGCCAGACGACGAGCAGGTAGAGCAGCAGCAGGATCGAGACACCGACGAAGCCGCGCTGCTCGGCGAGCGAGGCGAACGCGAAGTCGGTCGCGTGCTCGGGCAGGAAGTGGTAGTTCGTCTGGGTGGAGCCGGCCACGCCGCGGCCGCGGAAGCCACCGGCGCCGACAGCGTTGATCGACTGCGCGAGGTTGTAGGTCGCGCCGGAGGGATCCTGGGAGGGGTGGGTGAAGCGCGTGAGACGCGCCTGCTGGTAGGGCTTGAGCACGTGCACGCCGGCCGACGGCAGCAGCCAGAGGACGATCAGCGCGAACCCGACCGCGCCCGCGGCGAGCACGGCGAGATGCGCCCAGCGCACGCCGGCGATGAACAGCACCCCCGCCAGGGCAACGGTGTAGACCATCGCCGTGCCGACATCGGGCTGGACGAACACGAGCAGGATCGGCACCGAGGCGTAGCCGATCGCCTCCAGGACGGTGCGGCTGTCGCCGAGCCGCCTGGCCCGGTCGGCGAGGAAGCCGGCCAGGAAGAGGACGAAGAGCAGCTTCCCGAACTCGGATGGCTGGAAGCGGAAGAAGCCCAGGTCGAGCCAGCGCTTGGAGTGGCGCGAGACCGTGCCGCCGAGCAGCACCAGGAGCATGATCCCGGTCATCCCGATGTAGATCGCGCGCTTGTAGCGCCGGTAGTAGGCCGGGTCGACCAGGACGAGCACGGCCAGCCCGACGACGCCGACCGCCGCGTAGACCGCCTGCCGGACGACGTAGTAGCTCGGATCGCCGGTGATGTCGTGCTTCGTGATCCCGGCGATCGCCCAGAGGCCGTAGCCGACCAGCGCGGCGACCGCAGCCAGCAGCACCCAGTCGAGCCGGCGCAGGAAGCCGGCCAGCTCGAGGCCCTCGCTGCGGACCGGCCGCAGGCCCCTGGCGCGCCTGTCGACGGCCTCGATCATCCGACCGGCCCCGTCACGCCCGTCGCCCCCGAGGCGCCGGTCGCGCCGCGGTTCGTCTGGAAGAACTGCTGGAAGACCTGGAGCGCCGCCGGGGCCGCCGCGTCGGCGCCGAAGCCGCCGTTCTCGATCAGCGCGCAGACGACGATGTCGGGCGGCTCGGAGCTGTTCACCGGGCCGTAGCCGCACCACCACGACTGGTCGAGCTGGTTCGTGTTCGGGTTCTTCTGCGCGGTGCCGGTCTTGCCGGCGATCTGCACCGGGAAGGTCCCGAAGACGCCGGCCGAGGTCCCGATGGAGGAGTGCGTTGCCTGGTAGAGCCCGTCCTGCACCGCGGCGAGGTAGGTTGGGTCGAGCCCGACCGGCTGCGGCGCCGGGGCGGTGAAGCGCTTGACCACGCGCGGCTGCGAGCGGCCGCCGCCGCCCTCGGTCACCTCGTCGACGAGGTGCGGCCGGACGAGCTTGCCGCCGTTCGCGATCAGCGCGTAGAAGCGGGCCATCTGCAGCGGCGTCACCAGCAGGTCCTTCTGGCCGATCGCGAGCTGGATCGAGTCGCCCGGCTTCCAGAGCCGGTCGATCCGCCAGTTGGACGGGTCGGTCTTGGCCGTGAACGCGCGGTGGCGCCACTCCGGCGTCGGCAGCAGGCCGCCCGACTCCGGGCCGACGTCGACGCCGGTCTTCTTGCCGAAGCCGAACTTGGCGGCCCAGGCCTGGAGCGGGTGGCCGGCGCTCGGGGGCGCTTTGTAGAAGTCGTCGCCGAGCTGGTAGAACCACGTGTCGCATGACTCGGCGAGCGCGGTCGGCAGCGTCATCGCCTCGTCGATGAACGGGTCCACGTTGTGGAAGACCTGCGGCGCGCCGCCGGGGAACTGGCTGGGCACGACGTACTCGCCGGTGCACGGCAGGACCGTCGAGATCGAGGGGAGGATGTGCGTCTGGAGCGCTGCGAGCGCGGTCACCGGCTTGAAGGTCGAGCCGGCGGGATAGACGCCGTCGAGAGCGCGGTTGAGCGCCGGGAAGTTGTCTGCGCGGGCCGTTGCAGGCGTCAGCCCCGCCGCGGCGAGGCGCTTGTCGGTGACGCGGCCGGTGTAGACGCGCGGGTAGTAGGTCGGGTTCGAGGCCATCGCGAGAATCGAGCCGTCGCGCGGGTCGAGCGCGACGATCGCGCCCCCGTCGGCCTGGTATTGCTGGTTGTTGCGCGCGAGCTGAATCCCGTACGTGAGCGCCCGCTCGGCCGCGCGCTGGAGGTTGACGTCCAGGGTCAGCTTGATCGACTCGCCGGGCGTCGGCGGCCGCTTCAGGACGAGCCCGCTCGTCCGGTGGCCGAACGAGTCCACCGTCCGCTGCGCAAGACCGTCGCGGCCGCGGAGGTACGAGTCGTACGTCGACTCGAGCCCGGCCTGGCCGATCACGTCACCGGCGCGGTAGCCCTTCGGGCCGAGCTGCTTCAGCTCCTGCGGCGAGACCTGGGAGACGTAGCCGACGAGCTGCGCGGCCAGCGAGCCGTACGGGTAGCTCCGCTGGAAGGTGTTGACGATCTGGACGCCCGGGAACTGGTCGAGGTGCTCGGAGAGGTAGTCGATCGGGGCGTCGCGCGTCACCGACGTCCGGACGATCACCGGGGTGACGGGATCGTTCTTGCGCAGCTTGATCTCGGCCACCATCTGGGGCACAGGCACGTGCAGGACCCGCGACAGCCTGCGCAGCTCGCCCAGCCAGGCCTGGTACGAGCTCTTGTCCAGGTCCTGGGGAGAGAGCGAGACGGCGGTGCCGGGAATCGTCGCCACGAGCGGACGGCCGTTGCGGTCGAGGATCTCGCCGCGCTGGGCGGGCAGCCGCAGCGAGCGAACCTGGTTGTCGAGCGAGGCCTTGAGGTACTGCGGCCCCGAGAGCACCTGCAGCGCCCAGAGGCGGAAGAAGAGGATCCCGAAGACGACGAGCGCGAGCGCGCCGAGGATCCCGAGCCGGAGGGCGAGCTGCGGCGTGAAGCGGTAGGGCTCCTCCACCCGCGGGTCGGGCGGCAGGAAGCGGTTCGAGCCGGAGCGCGCGCGGCTAGCCAAGGAGCTGCACCTCCGTCGCGCCCTCGGGCGCCGTGCCGAGCCCGAGCACCCAGCGCGTCAGCGCGTAGACCGGGAGCGTCAGAAGCAGGTTGAGCCCGACTTTCGCGGGCAGCGCATCGAGCAGGACGACCCGCGCCGAGACCGGGTCGCCGAGCATGTAGTGCAGGAAGAGCGCGCCGAACTGGACGAGGATCGTCGCCACCGCGACCGAAACGTATGGCGCATGGGCGCGGTCGCGCCCGGTCGTCTCGCCGTAGCGCCCGATCCAGTAGCCGGCGATCGTCAGCAGCAGCGAGGTGACCCCGAGGGTGCCCAGGTTTGCCGTGTCGACCAGCAGGCCGGCCGCAAAGCCCGCGCTCGCCCCGTAGATCGAGCCGCGCAGGAGCGCGATCGCCATCAGCGTCAGCAGGACGACGTCGGGGGCTCCTCCGAGGATCTGGAAGGTCGAGAAGATCGACACCTGCAGGATCGCGGCGACGAAGACCAGGACGCCGACCTTGGCGGGCTCCACCAGTTGACGCATCAGTGCCGGCGAGTCTTCGGGACGAGCACGATCACCGACTGGAGCGACGAGCCGAAGTCGACCTGCGGGTGGAGCTGCACCTGCCAGTAGAGGTCGACGTCGTTCTGCGAGGCGCTGGAGACGACGCCGATCGGAATCCCTTGCGGATAGAGCGAGCTCAGCTTCCCCGAGCGCCAGCCCTGCGTGACGATCAGGTCGTTGGGCCGTACGACCTGCGACTTCGAGACACGGTCGAGGATCAGAGTGCCGCGGCTCGGGCCGCTGCCGACGAGGCCGGTCGCCCGCGTGGTCAGGTCGAGCGCGGAGACCAGGTTGTTCGGGTCGGTCAGCAACGTCACCTCGGCGCCGTGGCTCGCGACTTGGGTGACGCGGCCGACGAGGCCGTCTTGGTTCACGACCGGGTCGTTGACGCGGATCCCGCTGCTCGAGCCGGCGGCGATCCCGATCTGCTGCGCGAGTTCGGTCGGCGGCCGGCTGATCACGTCGGTGGCCACGGGGTCGTAGTCCTTGGGGAACTGGGGCGAGCTCACGTAGTGGAGCAGCCGCTTGAGCCGGGCGTTCTGCTGCGCGGCGTTCGCGTTCTGGATCGCCTGGGCGCTGTAGAGGTCTACCTCCCGGTGCAGCCGGCCGTTCTCGGACTTCGCGTGGAGGACTCCGGCGAACCAGCCGTAGGCGTCACGGAAGGGCTGGGCGACGCGGTTGGCGCCGACCTCGAAGGGCCGGAGCACCGTCGCGCCGGCGCTCTGGGCCCCGTGCAGCCCCCCGCCCACGGGCTCGCGGAAGTAGATCGTGATCAGCACGATCGAGAGCAGGACGAGCGACCCTGCCACGATGCGCCGCCGGAGGGCGGTGGCACTGCGGGAGGACAACCCGGCGGGCCTGGAGCGAGGAACGGGCGACCCCAAGACCGCAAGACGTGCGTTGCGGTTCCTTGGCACGAGACGACCCAGTCTAGGAAAACCGGCGGCGAGCCGCTACGGCCGGTGATTCGTTCGTTTCTTCGCGGCCTGGCTGCGATGGATCGCCTCGAACTCCTCCAGGCTGCGGCCGGAGCCGACTGCGACGCAGGTCAGCGGGCTCTCGGCGAGGTGGACCGGCATCTGCGTCTCATGGCGGAGCCGCTCGTCGAGACCGTTCAGGAGCGCGCCGCCGCCGGCAAGGACGATGCCGCGGTCCATGATGTCGGCCGCGAGCTCGGGCGGCGTCTTGTCGAGGGTGGACTTGATCGCGTCGATGATCTGGCCGACGGGCTGGTCGAGGGCGCGGCGCACCTCCTCGCTGCTCAGGATCACGGTCTTCGGGAGGCCGGTGAGCATGTCGCGTCCACGAACCTCGGCTTGCACCTCGTCCTTCAGGTCGAAGGCGGAGCCGACCTCGAGCTTGATCTCCTCGGCGGTCTGCTGGCCGATCAGGAGCTTGTACTCGGACTTGATGTGGCTGATGATCGCCTCGTCCATCTCGTCCCCGCCGACGCGCAGGCTCTGGGAGACGACGATGCCTCCGAGTGAGATGACCGCCACCTCGGTCGTGCCGCCGCCGATGTCCACGATCATGTTGCCGGTCGGCTCGGCGACCGGCAGGCCGGCGCCGATCGCGGCGGCCATCGGCTCCTCGATCAGGTAGGCCTGTCTTGCTCCGGCGGAAAGTGTGGCCTCCTCGACCGCGCGCTTCTCGACACCGGTGACGCCGCTTGGGACGCAGACGACGACGCGCGGGTGCGCGAACCGGTGCTGGTGGACCTTCTGGATGAAGTGGCGCAGCATCTGCTCGGTGACGTCGAAGTCGGCGATGACGCCGTCCTTGAGCGGGCGGATCGCGGAGATCGTCCCCGGGGTGCGACCAAGCATCCGCTTCGCCTCGACGCCG
>DASPRN010000061.1:0-15333 GCA_035624425.1 Gaiellaceae bacterium | reverse complement strand
CGCGTCCATGACCGTGGCCGTGGTCCGGCTGCGGGGGCGCCGGAGGCGCGAGGGGCGGCGGCGGGGGTGGCGGCGGGGCCGGCGGCGGGGGCGGCGGCGGGGCCGGTGGGGGGGCCGGTGGGGGCGCGGGAGGCGGGGGAGGGGTCGAGCGGGGGGGAACAGGGCGCACCGCCCTCCGCGCGGGGGCCGGGCGCGAGGCACCCCCCACGTGCGCCGTCACCGGCGCGACGACCGGGGCCGGGGCGAAGCTACTGACCGGGGCCGCCGCCGGCGCACGCCGGCGAGGCGCCGGTCGCGGCAGCGGAGCGGCATCGACCACCCCGGGCCGCACTGCGCCCGGAGCCAGCGCCAGACGAGGCGCTTTCGGCTGCGCGCCGCGGACGACGAGCTGCGGCAGCTTGACCGCGGCCAGCGCGGCCGCGGCGAGAGCCGCCAGCACGACGACGGTTGAGACGAATCTGCTCAGGGCATCCCCTCCAGCTGCCGATCCACTTTACGCGTGGTATCGGCGAGGAGCCGCCGGAACCTAAATTACGGGGGTCCGTATGAGCTTCAAGGTCAAACTCGTTGCGTATTTCCTGCTCGTCTCGCTGCTCCCCCTCGGCGCGGCGGCGTGGGGCTTGCATGCGATCGCCCGTCGGAGCGAGACGCGGCGCGTCGACGTGCGGCTCGAGACGGGCCTGCGCGCCGTCTTCGGCTCGTACAAGGACGAGCTCGAGCGGGCCGGCAACCGTGCCGAGGCCCTCGCGGCGAGTCCCCGCTTCCAGCAGGCGCTCCAGCGTGGCGACCAGAGGGTGCTGCGCCGGATCCTGGTGGCCAACCCCGGGGTTCGGCTCCGCTCGCAGGTGCTCACCGCCGGCCCCGCGAAGACGATCGGCCCGGCCAAGGCGATCACCGTCTTCGGCCCGCTCGGCCCTCTCGGGACGCTGTCGGCGGGGGTTCCACTCAGCGCCGCCTCGGTCTCGGGCCTCAGCAACCGCGCCGGGATCGCCCAGGGCGACACGCTCGTCGTTGCCCAGGCCGGCCTCGTGCGCGCAGGCCCGGCTCGCCTTCGCGGCGCCCGGCTGGCACCCGCCTCGCACGCGCAAACCCTCGAGGTCGCCGGTGGCCGGTACCGCGTTCTCGCCAGCTCGCTCGAGAGCAGTCCAACCTCGCTCGGGCTGCTCTCGCCGCAAGGCATGATCGACAGCTCCGTCTCCGCCGCCGACAAGCGCCTCCTGCTCGGCATCCTCGGCACGCTCGTCCTGATCGGCCTGGTCGCCTACGTCATCGGTGGTTCGATCGTCGTCACGCTCGGTCGGCTGGCCGACGCCGCGAACGCGATCGCCCACGGCCGGCTCGACCGGCGAGTACCCGTCCAGGGCCGCGATGAGTTCGCTCGCCTGGGAATCGCCTTCAACGAGATGGCCGACCAGCTCGAGGCGCGGCTGGCCGAGCTCGACGCCGAGCGCGGGCGGCTGCGCGACGCGACCGTCCGTTTCGGCGAGGCCCTCGCGGCGACCCACGATGTCGACCAGCTTCTGCGCGTGATCGTGGAGACCGTGGTCGAGGCGACGGGCGCGACCGGCGGCCTCGTCGTCGGCCTCGGCGGCGAGGTGGTGCAGTCCGGCTCGATCTCCGACCGGGGCGAGCGCTTCGAGCTGCCGCTGACCGCCGGCCGCCAGAGCGTCGGCACGCTCACGCTCTCGGGGCGCGGGTTCACGGTCGACCAGCGGCGCACGGCGGCGAGCCTCGTCGCCCACGCCGGGATCGCGCTCGAAAACGCCCGCCTGCACCGGATCGTCACCCGGCAGGCGCTCGTGGACATGCTCACCGGCGTCGCCAACCGGCGCCAGTGCGAGGAGGCGCTCGCGAGCGAGCTGCTGCGCGCCGAGCGATTCGGCGGCTCGGTTGCGTTCGCGCTCGCCGACCTCGACAGCTTCAAGTCGATCAACGACCGTTTCGGGCACCCCGTCGGCGACAGCGTCCTGGTCGAGTTCGCCGAGACGCTGCGGGAGTGCGTGCGCGAGATCGACCTCCCGTCCCGCTGGGGCGGCGAGGAGTTCGCGATCGTGCTCCCGGGGACCGACCTGGACGGCGCCGCCCGCCTGGCCGAGCGGGCGCGCACCGCGTTCGAGCACCGGACGATCCTCGCTCCGGACGGCACGCGGATCGAGGTCACCGTCAGCTTCGGCGTCGCCGCCTTCCCGGAGGCGGCCGATGCCGACAACCTCGTCGCAGCCGCCGACGGTGCGCTCTACGAGGCCAAGCGGGCCGGGAAGAACCGGGTCGTCACGGCCAGGCCGCGCGCGCGCCGGACCGAGGCAGGCTAGAATCGTCCGCCGTCAGAGCGAGATCAGGGGAGGATCTACCCGGTGGAGACGCAATCGCTGTTTGCACAAGTCATCCAGGATCACCTGGAATTGAAGGAACGCAATTCGCAGCTCGAGTCCGAGAAGCCGCTCGATCGCTACAAGGACCAGGACCCGTTCGAGAACCACCCGCTCTTCAAGACCGAGGAGCAGGCCCGGGTCGAGGAGACGATGGACGGCGAGGAGCCGGCCGTCTCCGACGAGATGCTGACGGCCGAATCGTGGCCGACGGAGGAGCAGGAGCCTTCGGAGGAAGGGCTCTGGAGCCGCTCCCGCGACTTCGACTGGGGCGACTGAGGTGCGGCGCCTCCGGCTGATCGCACTCGGCGCCGCGCTCGCCTACTTCTTCGACCCCGACAACGGCACGGAGCGCCGCAAGGCCGTTGTCAAGCGGCTCACGGAGCTCCGGAGCACCGGCGATCAGATCGAGGCGCCGGAGCTGAGCGAGGATCTCGCCGCCGCCGCGCGCGAGTAGCCGTCAGCCCCCGCAGCTAGAGTCGCGTCCCTGGACGCGAAGCATGAGCACGCCGAGTTCTGCATGCGCTGCGGGGCGACGATGGACTGGCGGCACGGCACCTGGCAGTGCCCCGTCTGCCGCCTGAAGCTCGGCTGCTGCGAGGGTGAGCCGCAGTCCTGCGCGCCGCCTGCCGACGCCGCGAGATAATCGCCGCCGTGTCCATGCAGGCGCGAACCGAAGAGCGGCCGGCCGAGGCTTCGGCTGCGGCCGCAGTGACGCTTTCCGGGATTCGGAAGACCTACGGAGACGTCGTGGCCGTCGAGCATCTCGACCTCGAGGTCCGCGCCGGCGAGTTCTTCACGATGCTCGGGCCGTCGGGCTCGGGCAAGACGACGACGCTGCGCCTGATCGCAGGCTTCGAGCGCCCCGATGAGGGCCGGGTCGCGCTCGGCGGGACCGACGTGACCGACCAGCCGCCCTACGCGCGCGACGTGAACACCGTCTTCCAGGACTACGCGCTCTTCCCGCACATGACCGTCGCCGCGAACGTGGAGTACGGGCTCAGGGTGAAGCGCGTTCCGAAAGAGGAGCGGGCCTCACGCGTCGACGAGGCGCTTGCGGTCGTTCAGCTCTCGGGCTTCGGCGGCCGCAAGCCGACGCAGCTCTCCGGCGGCCAGCAGCAGCGGGTCGCGCTCGCCCGAGCGATCGTCAACCGGCCGAGCGTGCTCCTGCTCGACGAGCCGCTCGGCGCGCTCGACCTCAAGCTCCGCCAGGGGATGCAGATCGAGCTCAAGCGCATCCAGCAGGAGGTGGGGATCACCTTCATCTACGTCACGCACGACCAGGAAGAGGCGCTGACGATGAGCGACCGAATCGCCGTCTTCGCCCGCGGCCGGGTCGACCAGATCGGCAGCCCGGTCGAGGTGTACGAGCATCCCGCGACGGAGTTCGTCGCCGGGTTTGTCGGCGTCTCGAATCTGCTCGAGCGTGGAGGGCGGCGGTTCACCGTGCGACCTGAGAAGATCCGCATGCTCGGGGAGAAGGAGGCGGCGGAGAAAGGCGACGAAGTCGAACGCGGGGTCATCCGGGACGTGGTCTACGTCGGGTCGATTACGCGCTACATCGTCGACCTCGCCGACGGGGGCAACCTGACCGTCGTCAGTCAGAACCTCGAGGGCTTCCGGGGAGACGCGGACGAAGATCGCGGCCGCTCGGTCCAGCTCGCCTGGCGGCCGGAGCACACGTACATCATCGAGCGACGGGAAACGGAGGACAACGAATGAGGAAGGTGCGCAGGAAGCAGGCGCTGCTGGCAGCCGCGGCGGCCCTGGTCGGGGCGCTGGCGTTCACAGCTGCAGGCTGCGGCAGCGGCGGCAGCAGCAGCAGTAGCCAGAGCGCGAGCTGGCAGGTCAAGGGCCTCGGCACGTCGCTCCAGGACATTCAGGCGAAGGCGAAGAAGGAGGGCCAGGTCAACCTGGTCATCTGGCCCGGCTACGCCGACAAGTCCTGGGCGAAGCAGTTCACGACGCAGACCGGGTGCAAGGTCAACACGAAGGACGGTGCGACCTCGGACGACATGATCGACCTCGTCTCGACGGGGCAGTACGACGGTGTCTCGGCCTCGGGGAACGCGACCGTCCGCCTGATGAAGCGCGGCGACGTCGCGCCCGTCAACACCAAGCTGATCCCGAACTACGCCGACGTCGCGCCGGGCCTGAAGAACCAGGACTACAACTCCCTGAACGGCCAGCCGTACGGCGTTCCGCACGGCCGCGGGCCGAATCTGCTGATGTGGCGGACCGACGTCGTGAAGCCGGCTCCGACGAGCTGGGCTGTGATCTGGAACAAGAACAATCCGTACCGCGGCAAGATCTCGATCTACGACGACTCGATCTTCATCGCGGACGCCGCCCTGTACCTCAAGGCGACGCAGCCCGACCTCGGGATCACCAACCCGTACCAGCTCAACGACAAGCAGTTCTCCGCGGCCGTTAACCTGCTCAAGAGCCTGAAGCCGAACGTGGGCGAGTGGTGGGCCGACTACGCCAAGCAGATCCAGTCCTACGCCAACAAGGACGACGTCGTCGGGACGACCTGGCCTTACCAGGAGAACATCCTCAAGGCCGACAAGCAGCCCGTGCAGGCGATCAAGCCGAAGGAAGGGACGACGGGCTGGTCGGATACCTGGATGATCTACTCCAAGGCAGCGCACCCGAACTGCATGTACCTGTGGATGAACTACATCGAGTCGCCGCAGGCACAGGCCAAGGTGGCGGAGTTCTTCGGCGAGGCGCCCGCCAACCTCAAGGCGTGCTCGTACACGACGGACAAGAACTTCTGCGCGCAGTACCACGCCTCTGACGAGAGCTGGTGGAAGAACGTCTACTACTGGACGACGCCCACGGCCGACTGTGGCGGCAAGGGCGGAACCTGCAAGACCCAGCAGGACTGGGTGAACGCGTGGACGGAAATCCGCGGCTAGTTCCGCATCGGTGACCTCGGTCCCGTACGAGGAGCCGCCGCCCCGGGAGACCCTGGGGCGGCGGCTCTCGACCTACTTCTACCGGCATCCACGGGTCGCGCTCGCGCTGTTGCTGGCGCTCCCTCTTGGCCTCTTCGTCGTCGTGTACCTGGGATCGCTGTCGGTGCTGCTGATGGCGTCCGTCTGGAACGTCGACCCGTTCACGTCCCAGGTCGTGCACACGTTCACGCTGGACAACTTCAGCCGGCTCGTGCACGAGGACGTCTATCGCACAGTCGCCTGGCGGACGATCAAGATGGCGACGTTCGTCACGGTCGCCGACGCCGTGCTCGCCTTCCCGATCGCCTACTACATGGCGCGCGTGGCCTCCCCGCGGACGCGGAACCTGCTCGTGGTCGCGGTGCTGATGCCGCTCTGGGCCAGCTACCTCGTCAAGGCCTACGCGTGGCGGACGATCCTCTCCGGCGAAGGCGTCCTCAACTGGGCGCTCGGCCCGCTGGGCCTGTCCTTCAAGGGGTATTCGACAGCCGGCCTCTGGCTGGTCTTCACCTACCTCTGGCTTCCGTTCATGATCATCCCGATCTACGCCGGCCTGGAGCGCATCCCGCAGTCCCTGCTGGAGGCCTCCGCGGACCTTGGCGGCAGGTCCCTGCGCACCTTCGTCCGGGTGACCCTGCCGCTCGCGTTTCCCGCCGTGGTCGCGGGCTCGATCTTCACCTTCTCGCTCACGCTCGGCGACTACATCGCGCCGACGCTGATCACCAGCCAGCAGTTCATCGGGACGCTGATCTACTCGAACTACGGCACGAACCTGCCGGTCGCGGCGGCCTTCACGCTCGTCCCGATCGCCGTGATGATCGTGTACCTGCTCGTGGCCAAGCAGCTGAAGGCGTTCGAGGCCCTGTGAGCGCGGCCTGATGATCGAGTCCCGTCTCACGCGCGTGCTGCTGCGGCTCGGCGCGGGGCTCACGCTCGTCTTCATCTATCTCCCACTGATCCTGATCGCCGTCTACGCCTTCAACAAGAGCGTGACCCAGAGCTGGCCGATCCACCAGTTCACCACCAAGTGGTTCTCCACGGCGTACCACGACAGCGGGGTTCGCAGCGCTCTCTGGCTCTCGGTGCGCGCGGCGTTCGGGGCGACGCTCGTCGCGCTGTTGCTCGGGACGCTGACCTCCCTTGCCGTGTCCCGCTTCAAGTTCTTCGGGAGGGACGCGGTCTCCCTCGTGATCCTCCTTCCCATCGCGCTCCCGGGCATCATCACCGGGCTCGCGCTCCGCACCACGTACTCGACCGTCGGCGTCAAGTACGGCCTCCTGACGATCATCATCGGCCATGCCACGTTCTGCGTGGTCATCGTCTACAACAACTCCCTGGCCCGGCTCCGCCGCGTTTCCGGGTCGCTCGAGGAAGCGTCGTCCGACCTGGGCGCGGACTCGTGGCAGACCTTCCGCTTTGTCACATTTCCGCAGATGCGCACGGCACTCCTCGCGGGCGGACTGCTCGCCTTCGCGCTCTCGTGGGACGAGGTGATCGTCACGATCTTCACCGCCGGCGCTCAGCAAACGCTCCCCATCTGGATCTTCGCCAACCTCTTCCGTCCGATCCAGCAGCCCGTCGTCAACGTGGTCGCGCTGTTCGTGATCGTCATTTCGCTCATCCCGGTCTGGATCGCGCAGCGAGTGACGGCCGAGCGGCCGAGCACGGTCGGGAGCGCCGGTCGCTGAGGCCGGGGGCACGGTAGGCTGGCCCCCGACGCGACCGGGAGGTTTCCGATGAGTGTGACGGTGTCCCAGCAGAAGAACTTCGTCGGCGGCGAGTGGGTGGACGCGGTCGAGGGCGGGACGATGGAGGTCCTGAACCCGGCGACCGGCGAGACGATCGCCGAGGTCCCGAGCGGCACGCAGGCAGACGTCGACCGGGCCGTCGAGGCGGCGAAGAAGGCGCTGCCGGAGTGGCTCGAGACGACTCCGGGCGAGCGCGCCGAGGCGCTGCTCGCGCTCGCGGACGCGATCGACGAGAACACCGACGAGCTCGCGGAGCTCGAGTCGCAGAACGTCGGCAAGCCGCTCTCGTACGCGAAGGACGAGCTACCGGTCTGCGCCGACAACTTCCGCTTCTTCGCGGGAGCCGCGCGGCTGCTCGAGGGCAAGTCGGCGGGCGAGTACATGCGCGGCTACACGTCGATGATCCGGCGCGAGCCAGTCGGGATCGTCGGCGGGATCGCGCCCTGGAACTACCCACTGATGATGGCGGTCTGGAAGATGGCGCCGGCGCTCGCGGCCGGCAACGTGCAGGTGCTGAAGCCGTCCGAGCAGACGCCGCTGACGACGCTGCGGTTCGTCGAGCTCGCCGCGGAGATCCTCCCGGCCGGCGTCCTCAACGTGATCACCGGCGACGGCGTGCCGGTCGGCGAGGGGATCGTCAAGCATCCGGACGTGCGCATGGTCTCTCTGACCGGGGACGTCGCAACAGGGAAGGAGATCGCGCGCACTGCGGCCGACACGCTGAAGCGCGTGCACCTCGAGCTCGGTGGCAAGGCCCCGGTGATCGTCTTCGACGACGCCGACCCGGCCGCGGTCGCGGAGGCCATCAAGATCGCCGGCTACTGGAACTCGGGCCAGGACTGCACGGCCGCCTCGCGCGTCGTCGCGGGCCCGAAGGTCTACGACGAGCTGCTCGGCGAGCTCGTGCCGATGGTCGAGTCGCTGCACGTCGGCGACCCGGCCGAGGGCGACGAGATCGAGATGGGCCCGGTGATCTCGAAGGCGCAGCAGGAGCGCGTGCTCGGCTTCCTCGACCGCGCGGAGGGTGCGAAGGTGCTGACGGGCGGTGGGACGAACGGCCACCGCGGCTTCTTCGTCACGCCGACCGTGATCACGGACGTCGCCCAGGACGACGAGATCGTCCAGCGCGAGGTGTTCGGCCCGGTCGTGACCGTTCAGCGCTTCGCCGACGACGACGAGGCGCTCGCGTGGGCCAACGACGTCGACTACGGTCTCGCCGCCTCGGTCTGGACGCGCGACGTCGGCCGGGCGCTGAACGCGGCCCGCAAGCTCCAGTTCGGGACGGTCTGGATCAACGACCACATCCCGCTCGTCTCGGAGATGCCGCACGGCGGCTACAAGCAGTCGGGCTACGGGAAGGACCTGTCGGCCTACTCGCTCGAGGACTACACGCAGATCAAGCACGTGATGGCGAAGATCGACTGATGGCCGTCCAGCCGAAGGCCGAGTCGGAACGGATCGTCGCCGCCCGCGCGCGCTACGTGCCGCGTGGGATTGCGACGACCTCGCTCGTCGTCGCTCGCGCCGAGGGTGCGAGCATCGTCGACGCTGACGGCACCGAGTACGTCGACTTCGCCGGCGGGATCGCGTGTCAGAACCTCGGCCACGGCAACCCGGCGGTAGTGGCGGCGATCCACGAGCAAGCCGACCGGTACCTCCACCAGTGCTTCATGGTCGGGCTGTACGAGCCGTACGTCGAGGTGTGCCGGCGCCTCGCCGAGCTGTTCCCCGGCGGCGGAGAGGCGAAGAGCATGCTCGTCAACTCGGGCGCAGAGGCGATCGAGAACGCCGTCAAGATCGCCCGCGCCGCGACGGGCCGGCCGGCGGTGGTCACCTTCCACAACTCGTTCCACGGAAGGACGTTGCTGACCATGGCCATGACGGGGAACATGAAGTACAAGCACGGCTTCGGCCCGTTCCCGGCTGAGGTCTACACGACGGCTGCGCCGTATCCGTATCGCGGGATCGGCTCGGACGAGGCGATCGCGGGTCTCGAACGGCTGTTCAAGGCGGACGTCGACCCGGCGTCCGTGGCGTGCGTCGTGCTCGAGCCGGTGCAGGGCGAAGGCGGGTTCGTGCCGATGCCGCCCGACTTCCCGGGCCGGCTGAAGGAGGTCTGCGAGCGGCACGGCATCCTCTACGTCGACGACGAGGTGCAGGCCGGCGTCGGGCGAACCGGGCCGGTGTGGGCGCTCGAGCACTACGGCGTCGAGCCCGACCTGCTCGTCTCGGGCAAGTCGCTCGGCGGCGGGATGCCGCTGGCCGCGGTCACCGGGCGCGCCGAGGTGATGGACGCCCCCGAGCCCGGCGGCCTCGGCGGCACCTTCGGAGGTAACCCCGTCTCGTGCGCGGCGGCGCTCGCCGTCCTCGACGAGGTCGCCACGGAGGAGTTCCGTGGGCGCGCGGACGAGCTCGGCCGCCGGATCGGCGAGCGGCTCGCCGTGCTCGCCGAGCGCGTGGAAGCGGTCGGCGAGGCGCGCGGCCTGGGGCCGATGCAGGCAATCGAGCTCGTCGAGGACCGAGAGACGCGGGCGCCTGCGACGGGGCTCGCGGCGGCGGTCGTCGCGGAGGCGCGGGAGCGCGGCCTGCTCGTGCTCGCCTGCGGCCTGTACGGAAACGTTGTGCGGCTGCTCCCGCCGCTGGTCGTCTCCAACGAAGAGCTCGAGCACGGCTTCGACCTGCTCGAGGACGCGCTGGAGGCGGCCGGCTCCTAGCTCGCGAGCCTACTCGCTCGGGGACTGCACGCAGATCAAGCAGGTGACGGCGAAGATCGACTGATTTTCCGCTCGCTCTTGACGCAATGCGGGGTTCCATGGTAGGAAACGCCCCGCATTGCGTGGCTAGAGACGTGTCTAACTACGTTTCGCGCAGGCGAGGATGGGAGGACCGGTGGCCGGCGAAGCCGTGATAGAGGTCTCAACGCGGCCCGGGGAGCGCGACGCCCCGGGCGAGAAGGGACTCAAGGCCAACGCGCTCGGCTTCGTCTCGAGCGTCGTCATCGGCGTCGCCTCGACGGCTCCGGCGTACAGCCTCGCGGCCACGCTCGGCTTCGTCACCGCCGTCGTCGGCATCGGGTACCAGGCGCCGGTCGTGATGGTGGTCGCGTTCGTCCCGATGTTCCTGATCGCGCTCTCGTTCAAGTACCTGAACCAGGCCGACCCCGACTGCGGGACGACGTTCTCGTGGTGTACACGGGCCTTCGGGCCGATCACGGGCTGGCTCGGCGGCTGGGGCGTGATCTACGCGGACGTGCTCGTGATGGCGAGCCTGTCGCAGATCGCCGGCGCGTACACCTTTCTGCTGTTCGGCGCCGACAAGCTCGCGGCGAACAGGTTCTGGGTCGGCGTTGCCGGCGTGATCTGGATCGTGCTGATGAGCCTGATCTGCTACGTCGGCGTCGAGGCGTCCGCCAAGACGCAGTGGTTCCTGCTCGCCATGGAGATTTGCGCGCTGACGCTGTTCGCGGTCGTTGCGATCGCACGTGTCTACACGCAGGACCCGTTCGGGAGCGTCCACCCGTCGCTGAGCTGGCTGAACCCGTTCGACATCAAGTCGTTCGGCGCGCTCACCGACGGCCTCCTGCTCGCGATCTTCATCTACTGGGGCTGGGACACGGCCGTCTCGGTCAACGAGGAGACGGAGGACGCGACCAGGACGCCGGGTAGGGCCGCCGTGGTCAGCACGTTCCTCCTGCTCGGCATCTATGTGATCGTCACGTACGCAGCCCAGGCCTACCACGGCGTCGGCTTCCTCAACAAGAACCAGGACGACATCCTGAGCGCACTTGGCAGCTCCGTCCTGCCCTGGGGGCTCGACAAGATCCTGATCATCGCGGTGCTGACCTCGGCCTCTGCGTCCACCCAGACGACGATCCTGCCGACGACCCGTGCGAGCCTGTCGATGGCCGCGCACGGCGCCATCCCCAAGTACTTCGGGCGCATCCACCCGCGCTTCCTGACGCCGAGCGCCTCGACGATCTGGATGTGCATCCTCTCGATCATCTGCTTCGTGACGCTCAACTCCCTGAGCAGCTCGATCCTCGAGGACTCGGTGACCGCGACCGGCTTCGGGATCGCCTTCTACTACGGGCTGACCGGATTCGCGTGCACCTGGTACTTCCGGCACGAGTTGAGCAAGAACTGGCGCAACTTCTGCTACGTGGGCCTCCTGCCGCTTCTCGGAGGCATCATCCTCTTCGCGATCCTGGGCTACAGCGTCGACCTGCAAACGAGCTCGGCCAACTACAGCAGCTCGACGTTTGGCATCTCGACCGCGCTCGCGATCGCGATCTTCTCGCTGGCCCTCGGAATCGTGCTGCTCGTACTGCAGCGGATCTTCGCGCCCGACCCGTTCTTCCGGCGCAAGACCGAGGTGGCCAAGCCCGGCGTCCTCGAGGCCGCGAGGGAGGGCGCGAGTGCCTAGTAGGCCGATCGTGGTCGGCTACATCGCCGAGCCGGGCGCGCGGGCCGCGCTGTTGGAAGCCGCCGACCTGGCGAAGTGCTCCGGAGCGAAGCTCGTGATCGTCTTCGCCTACGAGATCCCGGCCGCCTACGGCGGCGGCGAGACCGGCGACTACCGCCGCGCGCTCAAGGAGATCGCAGAGAACGCGACGGACGAAGCCGTCGAGCAGATCCGCGACACCGGCTTGGAGTACGAGGTGAAGCTCGTCCCGAAGCGCCCGGTCGACGCGCTGCTCGACGTCGCCGAGGAGGAGAACGCGCAGATGATCGCGATCGGAACGCAGGGAGAGCATCCGCTCACGGGCGCGATCCTCGGCTCCGTCCCGCACAAGCTCCTGCACCTGTCAAAGATCCCGCTGCTCGTCGTGCCGGGGAAGACCGACTGAGCTGAGACCGCGAATTCCGACCCGCCGCGTGTTCCCCGTTGACGACATGCGCGGCCGCGTGGTACGAATCGCCTCGCATTGCGAGGCAGGGTGATCGAGCGCATGCGGCGGGGCCCGGTCTCTCGGGACCGCAGCATCGACGAGGTCGACCGGTCGATCATCGAAGCGCTGCAGAAGAACGGGCGCGAGCCCTTCCGCCGGATCGCCGCCCAGGTCGGCGTCTCCGAGGCAACGGTGCGCTCGCGCTACTCGCGGCTCTGCGAGGACGACATCCTCCAGGTCACCGCCGTCACCAACCCGCTCGGGCTCGGCTTCGACGGCCAGGCGATGGTCGGCATCCGCACCGCCGGCGCGCCCGGGCCGATCGCCGACGAGATCGCCAAGTGGGGGGAGGCGGGCTACGTCGTCGTCACGGCCGGCCAGTTCGACATCCTCGTCGAGCTCGTCTGCGCCGACCGGCACCACCTCCTCGAGCTGACCAACCGCATCCGGGCGCTGGGCGGCGTGGTCTCTACCGAGAGCTTCCTCTACCTCGAGCTCTGGAAGCAGCTCTACGACTGGGGCGCGCGCACCGAGAGCACCATTCGCAGCGTGGGGTCCGGGTAATGGCGGTCGAGAGCCGCGCCGAGCGCTCGCCCGAGACAGGAGCTCCGGCGACCGCCGTGACGGTCGACGTCCGGCTCGACCGGATCACGAAGCGCTTCGACGACGTGGTCGCCGTCGACGACATCTCGCTCGAGATCGACCGCGGCAGCTTCTTCGCCATGCTCGGGCCTTCGGGCTGCGGCAAGACGACGACGCTGCGGATGATCGGCGGCTTCGAGGAGCCCACCGAGGGCACGATCTACCTCGGCGACGAGCCCGTCACGGGCCGGCCGCCCTACAAGCGCGATGTCAACACCGTCTTCCAGTCGTACGCCCTCTTCCCACACCTCTCGATCTTCGAGAACGTCGCGTTCGGGCTCCGCCGGCGGGGCATCCGCGGGCAGGACGTTCGCGGCCGCGTGACGGAGATCCTGCGCCTGGTCGGCCTCGCCGGCCTGGAGAAGCGCAAGCCGCGCCAGCTCTCCGGCGGCCAGCAGCAGCGTGTCGCGCTCGCCCGCGCGCTCGTGAACCGGCCTCGCGTGCTCCTGCTCGACGAGCCCCTCGGCGCCCTCGACCTGAAGCTGCGGAAGCAGATGCAGCTCGAGCTGAAGGCGATCCAGCACGACGTCGGCATCACCTTCGTCCACGTTACGCACGACCAGGAGGAGGCGATGACGATGGCCGACCAAATCGCCGTGATGAACCAGGGCCACGTCGAGCAGCTCGGACCGCCCGAGGAGCTCTACGAGCGGCCGCGGACGGCGTTCGTCGCCGGTTTCCTCGGCGTCTCGAACCTGCTTCCGGGCACCGTCGAAGGGCCGGACGCGATCCGGCTCGCCAACGGAACCGTGGTCCGCGCCCAGGTCGACGGCAAGACGGGGCCCGTGGCCGCGGGGGTGCGCCCGGAGAAGATCACGATCGGCGAAGGCGGCGCCAACAGCCTCGAGGGCACCGTCAGAGAGACCGCGTACATCGGCGTCGCCACGCAGCTGGTCGTGGACACCAAGGCAGGGCAGGTCCAGGTCTTCGCGCAGAACATCGATGCCGGAGGGCGCGTGCCTTCACCGGGTTCGAATGTCACGTTGAGCTGGAGTCCCGATTCGACGTTCGTCGTCGAGCAGGCAAAGGAGGAGACAGCGGAATGAACCGGAGAATGACCCGTGACGAGCTCCTGCGGCGAGGCGCGATCGGCCTCGGCGCGCTCTCGGTCCCAGGGCTGCTTGCGGCCTGCGGCGGAGGCGGTGGCGGTGGCGGCGGCGGCAGTGCGTCGAGCCAGAAGCTGAACACGGTTCTCGAGTTCGCGAACTGGCCCTACTACATCGACACGCCGGCGACGCTCAAGGCCGCCGGTATCCACAAGCCGACGACACTCAAGCAGTTCGAGCAGAAGACCGGGATCAAGGTCAACTACTACGAGGAGATCAACGACAACCCGGGGTACTTCGCGAAGGTGGAGGGACGGCTCTCGAAGGGCCAGGGAATCGGGCGCGACATCATCGTCTCGACCGACAACGACCGCTTCCTCGGGGAGTACATCTCTCAGCACTGGGCGCAGAAGCTGGACAAGAGCCTGATCCCGAACATCAAGAACCTGATCCCCGCGCAGCAGCATCCCCCCTTCGATCCAAACCGCGACTACTCGCTCCCCTGGGCCTCCGGCATGGACGGCATCGCCTGGAACGAGAAGGAGACGGACCCGGTCACCTCCGTGAAGCAGCTGTTCGAGGATCCAAAGCTGAAGGGGAGGGTCGGCGTCTGGAACTCGATGGGGGACACGCTCGGGCTCGTCATTCTCGAGAACGGCGACGATCCGGCCAACGTGACCGACGCGTCCTTCAACCGGGCCATCGCGCGGGTCCAGAAGGCCGTCAGCTCGGGACAGATCCGCAAGTTCTACGGCAACGATTACGCGGCGGTTCTGGAGAAAGGAGACCTTGCGGCGTCGATGGCGTGGTCCGGCGATATCGCCAATCTCGCCGATCCGAAGATCCACTGGGGTGTCCCCACGCACGGCGGGATCATCTGGACCGACAACATGATCATCCCTCTCGGAGGGAGTGTGCCGACGGCGTCGACATACATGAACTTCATGTACGACCCCGTGATCTCCGCGCAATGGGCCATCGGGGCGAACTACATCTCGTCGGTCAAGGACGTGAAGACAGCAGCAGTGAAGCTTGATCCGAAGGCGAGCTCGAACGACCTGACCTTCCCCACCGACCAGACCCTCTCGCAGATGCACCAGAACGATCCGAAGATGCTGACCAACCCTGACTACAACAAGAAGTGGCTCGCGGTGCAGGGGCAGTAGTCGACTTGGGCGGGTTTCTGCATCGACACAAGGGCCTCACGCCCTACCTCCTCCTCGCGCCGGGGATGCTGTGGCTCACGTTCTTCTTCCTGTTGCCCATGGGCTTCCTCGGCTACCAGTCCCTCCAGTCGGGGCTCTTCCCGCACTTCCACTTCACCTGGGCGTTCTCGAACTTCTCGACCGCGCTTTCGGACTACCACACGCAGCTGATCCGCTCCTTCGTGTACGCGGGAATCGCGACCATCACCTGCCTGCTGCTTGCGTACCCGCTTGCGTACTGGATCGCGTTCCGCGCCGGGCCGTGGCGGAACCTGTTCCTGCTCTTCATCGTCGCGCCGTTCTTCGTCACCTACCTCGTGCGGACGCTCGCCTGGCTCAACATCCTCGCCGACGAGGGGCCGGTCGTTCGCATCCTCCGCGACATCCACGTGCTCGGGCCCAACGGCAGGTTGCTGGCGACGACCTTCGCGGTCGTCGCGGGAATCACCTACAACTTCTTCCCCTTCATGGCGC
The DNA here is from genome assembly GCA_035624425.1 of Gaiellaceae bacterium. GTDB lineage: Bacteria > Actinomycetota > Thermoleophilia > Gaiellales > Gaiellaceae > AC-32. The sequence goes on along the minus strand of DASPRN010000061.1, from coordinate 1 downwards.
T
>DASPRN010000052.1:0-14491 GCA_035624425.1 Gaiellaceae bacterium | reverse complement strand
CAGACGTTCGCCTACTGCGCGGCGTGCGCCGAGCGCGAATTCGGCCGGGACTGAGGGCACCGCTCGACGCCTAGCCAGGTGGCTAGTCCTCGCCGGCTGCCTATCCATGCCCCCTGGGTCGGCGTACGCTGACATCATGCAGCCGCAGGCTCCCGAACTTGCGGACCCCGCGCCGGAGGGCTACCGCATCGGCGAGCCGGCCGCTTTTCGGATCGAGCGCTGGCGGGGCTACCGCTCGTCGACGTTCTACGCGAGAGTCGGCGACAGCCTGCTGGAGTCGCGTTCCTTCCGCTGGAGCAAGGCCGATCCTCCGCCCGAGACGGCCGCCGCGCGAGCCGCCTACGACGAGCTCGTGGCCCGGCTCCAGGCTGCGGGCTGGGAGCCCGTGGCCGGCGGAGGTCTCTGGTACGAGACGGGCTTCGTCCGCCCCGTCTCCGAGGGCGGTGCGGTCGTCGGGCACGTGCCGGTCGTGCTGCCCGACGCGCCGGTCGTGAAGCCGGACGTGCCGGTCGTGAAACCCGACGTTGCGGTCGTGCTGCCCGAGGCGCCGGTCGTGCTGCCCGAGGCGCCGGTCGTGCTGCCCGAGGTGCCGGTCGTGCTGCCCGACGTGGCCGTCTTGCAGGCCGACGTGCGGGACGTGCAAGCCGACCTGCCGGTCGTGCGAGACGAGAGCCCCGCCGAGCCGCCCCGCCAGGCCTCCCGCCGCTTCAGGCGGAGAAAACTCGTCTACGCGGGCGCCGCAGCCTGCGCGACGCTCGCCGTCCTGGCACTCGCGGTGGCGACCCGTGGCCACACCGTCACCCGCCCCAGCGCGTCCCCGTCGCGGGCGACGATCGGGGCCGGGCAGGCCAGGCGTGTCAACAAGGTCAGCCGCGTCAGCAAGGCCTCTTCGACGAGACGCGCCGCGACCGCGGGAACTGCGCGAGCTCGCTCGCGGCAGGCGCTCGTCGACCTCCGCATCGAGGCCCGCGGGACCGGCTCGTGGCTCGAGGTTCGGCGTGTCTCCGGCACCGGCCCGGTGCTCTACTCCGGGACCCTCCTGCCCGGGAAGACGCTCCACTTCCGCGCGGCGCGCATCTGGGCCGGCATGGGCGCAGCGGGAAACCTCGTCGTGACCGAGCATGGGCGCCCCATCGCGCTTCAGGGCACCCTCGACAAGGTGTTCCTGCCCCCCGGGCGCTAGCCTCGGCTTGCAGAGAGGGCAACGAGCGCGAGGACGACCGGCACGACCGTGTCCAGATCCTCGCGGCGAATGTAGCCGTGCGCGTCGGGCAAGCGGTGAGACTCGACGTCGAGGCTGCGGTTGCGGTCGTCGTTCCGCACGCGCAGGATCATCGCTTCCGGGAACCGGTCGGCCGGGAGCTGTCCGCGCGCGTCGGGTCGCTCGCTCGAGTCGAGGATGACGAGGTCGGGCGAGCGCCTCGTATCGGGCCAGAAAAAGCCGGGCTCGAGCAGCTCAACCGGTCCGATCGTGGGGTGGTCGGAGAGCGCGGTTGACATCCCATCGACGAGCGCAGCGTCGTCGGTGACGAGGACTACTTGCAATGGACTCAAGCGAACCTGCCTGCTTGAAGAGCGGCTTTTCGGGAATATCCCTCTCCGGCGACGCCACGCCAACTGGCCGGGTGGCGAGGTCTCGCCGTTTTTCCCGCAAAGAGCGGACTCCAGTATGAACGCCTAGGCACTCGACGCACGGTCAGGCCAGGCGCCGAGGCGCTGGACGGCAGCGATCCGGGGAAAGCCGCAGGCGCGATCGGGGAGGCGCCCGATGCCGCCGTGCGCCGGCCGAGCGACGCTTACAGGGACCCGCGAAGGGAGGTGAACCATGACCACAATGGTCAAGTGGTCGCCCTTCCATGAGCTCGACTCGATGGAGCGCCAGATGCGCCGCGTGTTCGAGGGGATCGGCCTGGCGCCGGTTCTGCTGCCCGCGGCCGACATCTACGAGACCGACGACGAGTTCGTGATGGAGCTCGAGGTTCCGGGCTACCTGGAGAAGGAGCTCGGGATCGAGGTTTCCGACCACACGATCACCGTCAAGGGCGAGCGCAAGGAGGCGAAGGAGGAAGAGGAGAAGTCCTTCTACTTGCGCGAGCGACTCGAGCGCAAGTTCGAGCGCCGGTTCGAGTTGCCGGTCGAGGCCGACACCGACCATGTCCGTGCGAAGTTCGCGACGGGCTTGCTCGAGGTGCACGCCCCGAAGCTCGCAATCTCGAAGCCCAAGACGGTCGCGATCACGAAGGGGTGATCCCTGAGAGCCGGGGCGGCGGAAGCTCCGTCGCCCCGGCTCGTGGATTCATGATGGCGCATGGCGTTCTGGGTTGCCGTCTCGCTCGCGCTCGCGTTCTCCTTGACCAACGGGTTCCAGGACGCGGCGAACGCGATCGCGACACTCGTCGCCACGCGTGGCGCCCGGCCGGGGCAGGCGGTGCTGCTCTCTGCGATCTTCAACCTGCTCGGAGCACTGATCGTCGGGACAGCCGTCGCGAGCACGATCGCCGGCATCGTGACCGTCCCGCAGGCGGACGCGGTGGCCGTGGTCGGCGCGGGAACGCTGGGCGCAGTGGTCTGGAGCCTGCTGACGTGGTGGCGAGGGCTGCCGTCGAGCTCGGGCCACGCATTGGTCGGCGGGCTGGTCGGCGCCGCATTGGTCGAGGGCGGGCTCGACGCGATCAGGTGGGGTGGCCTGGACGGCTTGAAGCCGGTGGGTGTGTTCGGCGTTCTGATCGCGCTTGCCGTCTCGCCGCCGCTCGGGTTCGCGCTCGGGTTCGGCTTCCTCCGCCTGGTCCGGCGGGCTTTGCGCCGTGGGACCCGGCTCGTGCGAGGGCCGATCCGGGTCGGCGAGTGGGGGATGACCGCGGCGCTCTCGTTTGGCCACGGCGCCAACGACGCGCAGAAGGCGATGGGCTTGATCGCGGCGCTGCTTCTCGCCACGGGCCGGCAATCCACGTTCGCGGTGCCGTTGTGGGTAAAGCTCGGCTGCGGCGCGGCGCTGACGATCGGCACCGCGCTCGGCGGCTGGCGCATCGTGCACACCATCGGGCGCCGGATCTTTCGGCTGGCGCCGATCGACGCGTTCGCGAGCCAGAGCGCCTCGACCGCGGTCATCCTGGCTGCGTCCTACCTCGGCGGGCCCGTCTCCACGACGCACGTCGTCTCCTCCTCGGTCGTCGGCGTCGGCGGCGGCCGGCGCCGCTGGCGACACGTTCGCTGGAGGGTCGTCCGCTCGATCGGGTTCGCCTGGCTGCTGACACTCCCCGCGACGGCAGTGCTCGGCGCGGTTAGCTTTCTCGTTTGGAGAGCGATCGGATGAGGCGACGGCGCCGCTGGTTCCTGCCGGAGAGCCCGGACGTGCTGGCGATGCTCCGCGACCAGGCGGCGGTCACGCTCGAGGGGATGGACACGCTCGTCGCCTGGGCCGGCGGCGACGCAGGCGCGGTCGACCGCCTGCGCGACTGCGAGCACCGGGCCGACGATCGCAAGCGCGAGCTTCGTGAGGCGCTCGGCGTCGCCTTCACGACGCCGCTCGAGCCCGAGGACATCTACGAGCTCTCGCGCGGGCTCGACCGCGTGCTGAACGGCGCCAAGAACGCCGTCCGTGAAGCGGAGGTGATGGAGACCGCCCCGGACCCGGCGATGGCCGAGATGGCCGCGGAGCTCGTGGCGGGGGCGCAGGAGCTCGCCGCTGCGCTCACCGCTCTCGGCCGGGACGCCGCTCTCGCCACCGAGGCCGCAACGCGAGCGGCGAAGAGCCAGAGCCGGCTCGAGCACGTCTACCGGCGGGCGATGTCGGCGCTGATCACGGTCGATGACCTGCGCCAGATTGCGGCGAAGCGGGAGCTCTACCGCCGCCTCGCCCGCACGAGCGACGACCTGCGCGAGGTCGCCGAGCGGGTCTGGTACTCGGTTCTCAAGGAGGGTTGAGCCCGACCGCTCGGGCCCGTCAGATAGGCCTGAGCGCTTGTCCAGGCCGCCAGGCGATCCGCTGCCGCGACCCGCCGGCGGGCCTGGTTGCTGGGAGGTCTGAATGGCTTCCCCGACATCAGTGCTCCTGGATGCCTCGGGTCATTCGCCGCTGTCGACGGCGGCGATGTCGTTGACCTCGGCACCGCTCAACCTGATCAGGTCGACCGTCTTCAACCGCACCGACTCGTCGTGGGAGCCCGCCTCGAACACGACGGAGTCGTGCTGTGCGAGCCGCCGGTCGAGCAGCACCCGGTCGCCCGCAGGGACGCCGAAGGGCGGAACCGCGCCCAGCTCGTACATCGGGTAGGCGAACACGAGCTCCTCTTCGCTCGCGAGCCGTGCGTTCTTGTCGCCCAGCAGCAGCCGCGCCTTCCGCAGATCGAGTCGCTCGGACGCAGGCACGACCGCGCGAACGTAGCTCTCGCCGCTGGAAAGCACGATCGTCTTCGCCACGTCGTCCGGCGGCACGCCGATCGCCCTTGCCTCGTCGCCGGCCGTCTCGGTGTGCCGGTGCTCGATCAGGTCGAAGTCGATCCCGGCTCGCTCGAGCTCTTCCTCGATTTGGCTTGTGAGCGTCATGGTCTACCTCCTCGTCTCGGCCGAACTCGTCGCTGTGACCATAGGCAGCTCGCCGCCCACCGGCATCGGGGCAGCCCACACGGACCGTTGCGGGGAGTTACGGAACGGCTCGCGACGATTGCTCCAGGACTTCCGGTCGGTCAGACCAGCTCGGAGTGGACGCCGACGACGCCGGGGATCTCGCGAACCAGGGCCTCGAGCGCTCGAGGGTCGTGGTCCTTCCCGATCGTGCCGCTGAGCGTGACTTCGCCGTCCTCGACCTCGACCCGCACGCTGTGCTTGTCCAGCCGCGCGCGCCGGAGAATCACATCGTCGCGAATCTCCGTCGCAATCTCGGCATCGCTGCGAACGAATGCCCGGACGAGGTCGGCGCGGGTCACGATCCCCACGAGCTCGCCGCTCTCGGCCACCACGGGCAGGCGGTTGACGCCCTTCTCGCTCATTCGCCGGGCGGCGAGGCTGATCGAGCAGTGCGCAGCGATCGTCACCGGCGGGGAGGTCATCGCCTCCCCGACGAAGCGGGCGTCGAGCTTCGACCGGTCGACCTCGACGTCGAAGCCGGCCAGCCAGGCGAGCGGTCCCGGAACGTCCATCCCGGCCGCCTCCTTCGTGAGGATGTCGGCTTCGGAGACGACGCCCAGGACGTGGCCATGGTCGTCGACCACGGGCAGGCCGGAGATCCGATGCTCGATGAGCAGGTTCGCGGCGTGCTTGAGCGAGGCTCCGGGAGGCACCGTCACTACCTCGCGGGTCATGATCTCATCGACTTTCATCCGTCCACCTCCCAGTGATGCGTTGGTCAGGGCTCGTGGATGAGGACCGGCTCATCCTCCTCGGAGGGCTCGACGTGCCGGATCACGGCGTCGCTGCCCGGGGTGAAGACGCTCTCGTGACCGTCCTCCCACCGCACGCGGTAGTGCTCGTGCTCGGCCGTTCCGAGGACCTCGAGGATTTCACCGCTCCGGCTGGACTCGCCGAGGCGATGCCCGTGAACGACGATCACATCGCCCACTTGTGCGTGTGGACCCTCTGTCATCGCAATCCCCTTTCGTGTGGTGTGTCACACCAGGATCGCGCCGGGCCTGCGGGGTGTCATCGGGGCTACCACTGACCCCGCGTCCGCGCTTTTCCGCGACCAGGCAGCCTGGCCTGGAGGTCGAGGAGCGTCAGCGAGGTACTTCCGGCTCGATCAGGCCGTAGTGCCCGTCGTAGCGGCGGTAGAGGACGCTCCCGCGTCTGGTCTGGGGCTCGACGAAGAAGACGAACCGCTCGCCGCTCAGGTTCAGTCGCTCGACCGCGTCCTCGAGAAGCAGCACCGGCGCCGACGCAAACTGCGCCAGCGCGACCGTCCCGTCCGGGCGCTGGTAGACGACGTTCTCCTCGTCGCTCTCGGCGTTCGTGAACAGGTGGAAGTCGTGGTCGAGCACTTGCATCTCGAGCGCCGCCTGCTCGGGCGTCAGCGCGGTGAGCGCGAAGGTCTTGCGGCGAATGAGCTCGCGCTCCTCGGGGAGCCTTGGGAAGTACGCAGGACGGGCTGTCGGCAGGCTGCCGTGGCGCCACTCGCCCGGGGGCTCGGTGCCGGTCTCGTGCCGGTGAGCGCGCCCGAGCTCCTCGAGATCCTCCAGGTTGCGCCGCAGGCGCCGCTCGAGCAGGTCGATGGCCTCGACCATCTGCTCCGCCGCGACGTGGGCGCGGACGGGGCGGCGGCCGACGTCGAGCGATGCCTTCGCGACCGCGGGGCGCTCGACAGCCGGATCGCCGTGGACATGGAGCGTCATGCGGGCGTGGAGCACCGGTCGTGACGAATGCCTCGCGACTCCGCGCAGCGCGTCCAGCGCGTGCTCCTTCACCTCTTCGCCGACCGCTTCGTCCGCGACCAGGCTGATTGGAAACGCCTCTTCCGCCGCCGGCTCGGCAGCCGCCTCGGGCGGCCTGGCGGGCGGGGATGGCGGCGCGCCTGTCAGACGCTCGTGTCGAGAACGGAAGCCGCGACCGTGCGGCCGGAGCTCGCCCGGCCTGATGCCCCAGAACCGTCTCAGTCGCGGAGTCAACCTGCCCACGTGCCCAAGGTCGCCGTTAGCGCCTTCCCCCGCATCGGGGTTACCCCGTAGGCCGGATCAGTCCCGGCACGGATGACCAGAACCGTCGCGATCGCGCCGCCCCAAAAGCAGGGCCTAAGGCTGGTACTGCTGGTCAAGCGAGAGGACAGGGTTCGGATACTTGTCGCCGATGCGAACCCAAAAGCCGAACCCGCGGATTCCGCCGCCCATCAGAGCGCGGTGATTGGGGTTCTTGCCGTTGAAGAGCTGGGTCAGCTCGGAGACGCTGCTCCTCGCCTGTCCCGCTCCTGCAATGACGATCGTCACCGGCGCGTTCGCGTCGACGACGTACGTCAGCAGTCGGTGGCCCTCGTCGACGGTGTAGTTGTCGTTCGGAACCCCTTGCCCGGGCGAGGTTGCCCCGTCCTCGACAGCCGCATGCTCCGCCGCAACTCCGGTGAGCCGCCAGGCAGGATCGAAGCGCATCTCGAAGCGGCCGCTCTTCTGCGTCAGCGACTTGATGTGCCCGTAGAGCACCATCTGGCCTGCCGGCGCGGCCGGCGGGAGCTGCACGGAGAGCAACGGCGTTGTCTCCGACGTCGAAGCGCTGGCGACAGTCGCGGTCTTCGTCACGGTCGTCCCGACGGTCTTCGTGACCGTCTTCGTGCTCCCGCATCCCGCCGCGACGCCGGCGACTGCGAACACCAGCCCCGCCAACAAGGCGAACAGGTACACACGCCATCTCCTCGATGCCGTATGCATGGAAATCACTTCCTTCGCCCCCGCCGCGGACGAACCAGCATTCGACCGCACCAAGGGCAGTCGACGACTCTAGTTTCCGGGTATCCAGGGCGGTGTGCATCGGGGTCGCCCCGCCATCCGGTGCTCGGAACTACTGAGCCCCGTCGGGCCCGGGCAAGCGTCGCGCGGAAGGCGTTGTCTAGCCCTTGACGACGCCGATCGGTACCAGTCGCGCGACCCGGCGCGCCAGGCCGGCCCGCTCGACGACCTCGACGACCCGCTCGACGTCCTTGTAGGCGAAGGGCGCTTCCTCGGCGAGGCCTCTGTTCGAGGGGCAGCGGACGACGATCCCCTGTGCTTCGAGCTGGCGGCGGAGCTCGGCACCGCCGATCCGCTTGCGGGCGCGGGTGCGGGACATCGCGCGGCCGGCGCCGTGGCAGGTCGTGCCGAAGGAGCGCTCCAGCGAGCCCGGCTCGCCCGCGAGCACGAAGCTCGCGGTGCCCATGCTGCCCGGGATGAAAACGGGCTGGCCGACGGTCCGGAAGTCGGCAGGGATCTCGTCCGACCCGGCCGGGAAGGCTCGCGTTGCGCCCTTGCGGTGCACGAGGAGGTCGCGACCGCCGTCGCGCTCGACCTTGGCGACGTTGTGGGCGACGTCGTAGACCTGCCGGGTCTGCTCGGCGACCTCCGCGCCGAGCACCTGCGCGAGCGCCTCTCTGACCGCGTGCGCCATCGCGTGCCGGTTGGCGAAGGCGAAGTTGGCGGCCGCGGCCATCGCGCCGAGGTAGGCCCTGCCCTCGGGAGAGGAGGCCGGCGCGCAGGCGAGCTGACGGTCGGGCGGGGCGAACCCGTAGCGGGAGCGAGCGGAATCCATCACGCGCACGTGGTCGGTGCAGACCTGGTGACCGAGGCCGCGCGAGCCGGAATGGATGAGGACCGTCAGCCCATCCTCGGCGAGGCCGAAGGCACGCGCCGCATCCCCGTCGAAGAGGTGATCGACCCGCTGTAGCTCGACGAAGTGATTGCCCGAGCCGGCTGTGCCGAGCTGGCCGGCCCCGCGCTCGTAGGCACGGTCGGAGACTGCCGCCGGTTCGGCGCCGGGCAGGCAGCCCTCCGACTCGGTGCGCTCGACGTCGTCCTCGCAGCCGATGCCGCGGGCGACGAGCGCCCGTGGCCCTTCGTGCAGAACGACGTTCAGCTGCGACCGGGAGAGGCGCAGCGGGCCGTGCCTGCCGGTCCCCGCCGGGATCGCGCGCGAGAGCTCGTGCACGAGCGGTTCCCGCCGAGCGCCCAGCTCCGTCTGCGAGAGGGGCAGCACCAGCAGGCGCACGCCGCAGTTGATGTCGTAGCCGACGCCGCCGGGCGAGACGACGCCGTCCGGAAGCTCCATCGCCGCGACGCCGCCGACCGGGAAGCCGTAGCCCTGGTGGATGTCCGGCATGGCGAGCGCAGCGCCGACGATTCCCGGCAGGGTCGCGACGTTCTGGAGCTGCTCGAGCGACTGGTCGCCGACGATCGCATCGAGCAATTCGCGGTCGGCGAAGACCCGCGCGGGCACGCGCATGTCCGGGCGCGCGTCGGCGGGGATCTCCCAGCAGGTCTCGTCCACGCGGACGAGCTCAGACGTCGAGGACGACACGGCCATGCCACCTTCCTCCCTCTTGCTCGAGCGCGAGCTTGTTGAGTGTGACCGCCTTGACCAGGTGGCGCGGGTGGTCGCGGCGACCCTCGACGGTTGCCCTCAGACGGTCCTCGCCGAGCTCGAACGAGGCGATGTGCTCGGGCACGAATCCCGCCACCTCGGCGAGGAAGACGAGCTCGCTCAGCCAGTCGACCAACAGGAGCGCGTGGTCGTGCTCCGCGAGCTCGATCTCGTGGGAGACCGCAGCGCCTCCCGGGCCCGGGTTCACCAGATCGGCGAGGGCGGCCAGCGCAGCCTCGAAGATGTCGGCCTCGCTCGCCGCGGCGAGCTCGACCTCGATTTCGCCGGTGTGCTCAACGAACCGATACGCCACGAAAGCAGCTTGCCGCCGGCGGATCCGAGCGTCATCGGGGTGATTGCTTACCGAGAGCGAGGGAATGTCCGCAGTGTTGGAAGCGCTCCCCGCTCGGTAGTTTGCCGCTCCTGGAATCGCGGCTTCCCCCGATGCCTGCGGCCCCGAGCTCGCAGAACATCGTCGCGACGGCGACGGAGGAGGCCGATGGCCCACCGCGGTGGCAGAGGACAGCGTCGACCCCGCCCCATGCGGATGGGCAAGACGCGGCGCGACCACGAATCCGGCGCCTGGGCGAGCCATCTGCAGAACAAGCAGCTGAGGCGCCTGGAGAACAGGCCCAAGCATTCTCGTGAACAGGCGGCTTCATGGCCGTGAGCACACAGCCGGCGCTCGGCGAGCCCGCCACCGCCGGGGGCTCCTTTGCGATCGTCGGATCGGCGGAGCCGCCGCTTGCGCTCTTCGTCGAGCAGCTGGCCGGAGCGCTCGAGGGCGCGGGCTTCGTGTGTGCCGACGACGAGACCGAGGCGGGCATCGTGATCCTCCTCACCGATCCCGAGCGCCCGCACCCCTTCCGCCGGCACTCGCGCGGCACCTTCGTCGCCGCCCTCTGGAGCCGGCCCGACCTCCCGCAGAGCGCCGAGGAGGGCCTGCGCGACACGTACCCGATGCTCGTCCGCGCGCTCGCGAACATCAGCCTCTGCCTCGTCCCCGGCCGGGGCGTCCTCTTCACGACCATGGAGCGCGGCTACTACCTGGTTCCGGGGCACGACGGCGAGCTCGCCTCCGCGGTGCTGGCGCGTCTCCGGCCGCTCGCGACGGCGAGGCTGGTGATCGACAACGAGTTCCGCACCGACCTCGAGCCGGAGCTGTGGCAAGGCGATGAGCTGACGGAGCAGATCTGCGAGGCGGGCAGGCGACTCGACCGGTTGGGCCTGCTGCCGGCGCCGTTCCCGGTCGAGGAGCTGCTCGGCGAGCGCGAGCTCCGCCACATCGCCCACCTCTACTCGATCGGCGGCCTCTCGTACGGGAACCTGTCGGCGCGCAAGGACGAGGGCCGCTTCTGGATGAGCGCGAGCGGCGTCGACAAGAGCAAGCTCGCCGTTCCCGGACGCGACATCCTCCTCGTCTCCGGGTTCGACGAACGGGCGGGCCGGATAGTCCTCAGCGTGCCGCCGACGGTGGAGCCGCGGCGGGTGTCGGTCGATGCGATAGAGCACTGGATGATCTACCGGGAGAACCCCGGTGTCGGGGCGATCCTCCACGTCCATGCCTGGATGGAGGGGATCGCCGCGACCGACGTCAACTTCCCCTGCGGCACCGCCGAGCTCGCGTCCAGCGTGGCGGGCCTCGTCGCCGCCGCTCCCGATCCCGCACACGCCGTCGTCGGCCTGCGCAACCACGGCATCACGGCGACCGGAGAGAGCCTGGGCGAGATCCTCGACCGGATCGAGCCGCGCCTGCTCCGGTCAGTCCCGATGACGTGAGCGCCGCCTCCTGACGCGCGCGTGACGACGCTCGTCACCGGGGCGACCGGCTTCCTCGGGCAGCATCTCGCACGCCTGCTCGTCGACCGGGGCGACCGGGTCCGCGTCCTCGCCCGCCCGGGCGCGCCTCCGGGCGCGCTCCGCGAGCTGGACGCCGAGATCGTCGAGGGCGACGTACGGGAGGGCGGCGACCTCCAGAAGGCCACCGCCGGCTGCGAGCTGGTCTTCCACCTCGCCGGGATCGTCTCGCACGAGCGCCGGCGCCTTCCGGAGATGCGAGCGGTGAACGTGGATGCAACGCGGCGGCTGCTCGCCTCGGTCGAGCCCACGGCGCGCGTCGTGCACGTGTCGAGCGTGGCCGCGATCGGTCCTGCCTCCTCGCCCCACCGTCCCGCAGACGAGGACCAGGAGTTCCCGGCGGCTGCGGCCCGGTTGCCGTACGCGGCCACCAAGCGCGAAGGCGAGCTCCTCGCGCTCGAGGCTGCCGCCGCGGGCCTGGACGTCGTGGTCGCGAATCCGGGTTTCCTGCTCGGCCCGGGCGATCTCCACCGGGTTTCGACCTGGCCCGTCCTCGCCTATCTCGCGGGCAAGCTGCGCTTCACGACCAGGGGCGGGCTCTCCTTCGTCGACGTGCGGGACGTGGCGCGCGGTCTCGTGGCGCTCGCAGACCGCGGCCGAGCCGGCGAGCGGACGATCCTCACGGCTGAGGCAGGAAATCTCGGCTGGCCGGCGTTCTTCGAGCTGATCGCATCGGTTTCGGGCCTGCGCCGCCGGACCGTCCCGCTTCCTGCCACGCTCGCCGTGGCCGCCGCCGCCCTGCCCGGGCCGGTGAGCCCCGACCAGGTCCGTGCCGCCTCGAACTGGTGGTTCTACACGCCGGCGAAAGCGGAGCGTGAGCTCGGCTTCCGTACACGCCCGCTCGCCGAGACGATCGCCGACACGATCGCCGACCATCGGGGTGATCCCTGAGCAGGCGTCGGGTTTTCCACGATGGCACGCCCTGTCGTCTCAGGGCATGATGGCGCTCATGAGCCGGACCGGCAGCCGGGCCCACAAGGCAAGGCAGGGCCTCGAGCCGGAGCCGGAGCAGCTGAGGCGACGGCTCGATCCGGGCACGCTGCCGTTTCGAACGACGGAGGAGGTCGAGCCTCTGGTCGGCACCATCGGCCAGCCGCGAGCCCTGGCCGCGATCGAGTTCGGCCTCGAGATCCAGACGCTCGGCTACAACCTGTTCGTCGCGGGAGTCCCCGGCTCGGGACGACTGAGCACCGTGCGCGACTACCTCGAACGCTTCGCGGCCACGAAGCCGAGCCCCCAGGACTGGGTCTACGTGCACAACTTCGCCGATCCCGACCGGCCGAACGCGATCACGCTCCCGGCTGGACGCGGCGGCGAGCTGGCACGCGACATGGACGAGCTCGTGCGGACGGCGCGGCGGGAGATCCCGAAGGTCTTCGAGAGCGAGGACTACGAGCGCCGCCAGCGGGAGGTCGCCTCGGAGGTCGGGAAGAAGCGAGATCTGCTCGCCGAGGAGCTGAGGAACTTCGCGCGCGAGCGCGAGTTCGAAGCCGAGATAACCCCGGTCGGCATCGCCACGATGCCGCTCCTCGACGGGCATCCCGTCACGAAGGAGCAGTTCGAGCACCTGCCCCCCGAGCAGCAGGAGCGAATCACGCGCGCGACGGGGGAGCTCCAGGAAGAGGCGGCAACCTACATCCATCGTCTCCACCGCCTCGAGAGGGAGACCGTCGAGCGGATTCGCGAGCTCGAGCGGGAGGTTGCCCTCTTCGCCGTCGGACCGCTCGTTCAGGAGCTGCGCGACCGGTACGCCGAGGAACCCGAGGTGCTTTCCTACCTCGCCCAGGTGGAGGCGGACGTCCCCGAGCACCTGGACGAGTTCCGCCGGGCGGAGGAGAGCCCGCTTCCGCTTCCGTTCGGCGAGCGCCGGCGGGACGGCACCTCGCGCTACCGCGTGAACGTCTTCGTCGACAACGGCCAGACCCGAGGCGCTCCGCTCGTCCTCGAGCGCAACCCGACCTACTACAACCTTCTCGGCCGTATCGAGTACCGGGCCGCCTTCGGCTCGATGGTGACCGACTTCCGGGAGATCAAGCCAGGAGCGCTGCACCGCGCGAACGGCGGCTTCCTCGTGCTCGAGGTGGTCGACGTGCTCAGGCATCCCTTCTCGTGGGAGGCGCTCAAGCGGGCGCTCCGTGGCCGCGAGGTGCGGATCGAGAACCTGGGCGAGGAGTTCAGCGCCGCCCCGAGCGCGACGCTTCGGCCCGAGCCGATCCCGCTCGACGTGAAGGTCGTCCTGATCGGCTCGCCCCGTCTCTACCAGCTCCTCCACCAGGTCGACGAGGACTTCCGCGAGCTGTTCAAGGTCAAGGGCGACTTCGCACCGGAGATGGATTGGAGCGAGGAGCACTTCGCCGGCTACGCCGCATTCGTGCGGAGCTGCGTCGAGACCGCCGGGCTTCGTCACTTCGACGGCTCGGCGGTCGCCTTGCTGATCGAACACGGAGCACGCCTGCGTGAGCATCAGGGCAAGCTGTCGACCCGGCTGCTCGAGATCTCGGACGTCGTCACGGAGGCGAGCTTCTGGGCGGGCAAGGCCGGCCACGAGCTCGTCACGGCCGAGGACGTCGACCGCGCCGTAGCCGAGAAGGAGTACCGCTCGAACCTGCTCGAGGAGCGAATCCGGGAGCTGATCGCGGACGGGACGATCGCGATCGACACCGCAGGCTCGCGGTGCGGCCAGGTGAACGGTCTCAGCGTGCTCGAGCTCGGGGACTACAGCTTCGGCCGCCCGTCGCGGGTGACCGCTCGCGTCTCGCTCGGGAGAGGAACCGTCCAGAGCATCGAGCGCGAGATCGAGCTGTCGGGGCCGATCCATTCCAAGGGCGTGCTCACCCTGACCGGCTACCTGTCGGGGAAGTACGCCCAGGAGCTGCCGCTCGCGCTCTCGGCGACGCTCACCTTCGAGCAATCCTACGACGAGGTCGAAGGCGACTCGGCCTCCTCCACCGAGCTCTACGCGCTCCTCTCGGCGCTCTCCGGCTTGCCTCTCGCACAGGGGATCGCCGTGACCGGTTCGGTCAACCAGCACGGCGAGGTGCAGGCCGTCGGCGGCGTCACGCGCAAGATCGAGGGCTTCTTCGCGACCTGCAAGGCGAAGGGGCTGAGCGGTGCGCAGGGCGTGATCATTCCCCGCACGAACCTCCCGAACCTGATGTTGCAGGACGAGGTGGTCGAGGCGGTCCGGGCCGGCCGGTTCCACGTCTGGGCGGTGGAGACGGTGGACCAGGGCATCGAGCTGCTGACCGCGCACCCGGCGGGCGAGCGCCAGGCGGACGGCAGCTATCCGGAGGGAACGGTCAACGCGCTCGTGGAGGAGCGTCTGCGAGGCTACGCGGAGCGGCTTCGGGCCTTCGTCTCGGCGGACGGCGCCGCGCCGGGCCCAGCGGAAGCGCATTCGGGCCGTCCCGGGCTTTCCGGCTGACCCGGCACAGACGAGGATGGCCACCTCGACTCCCTGGTCCGATGCGAAAGAGCCCAAGGCAGGACACCGTGCCTCGCTCCTGCCGCGCGGACGTGGCGACTTCCTGCGCCAGGTGGCGATCTGGCTCGGCTTCGTCGTCGCCTACCAGGTCGCGCGCGGCCTTGCGGATCGCGGAACGCCGGA
>DASPRN010000038.1:0-12901 GCA_035624425.1 Gaiellaceae bacterium | reverse complement strand
CCGGCCACGCGGGCTGCTCTCGCGCCGGCGCGCTTCGGCCACGGCAGCGCGGCACCGTAGGGCTGGGCCGGGTCGGCGGCTGCAAGGACGAGCGGCTCCGGCCCCTCGCCGTCCTTCGGTCGCAGCTCCCTGACGCGCTCGACCGCGCCGCCGAGCGCGAACTGGGCCCCGCCGAGCCCCTCGACGAAGTAGCCGCGTCGGCAGAGGCCGAGCGTCTCCAGCGTGCGCAGCTCGCCGTAGACCGCTGCATAGCCGCCGGGAATCCCCTCGCCGCGGACGCCGTCACGCGTGACGATCCCTTGCCGCTCGAGCAGGAGCTCGGCGAGGGCGCGGCGGTCGAGCCGGCCGGTGAACAGGCGGCCGGTCAGGGACCAGCGTCCCTGCGTGGCGGTCGTCTCGCCGGCGCGCAGCCGTGAGAAGCGTCGCGCACGGGGCCGCTGAACCTGGGCCCGGTAGCGCCGTCCGGCCCTGAGCGGCGTCCAGGCATCGTTCGTGACCTCGCCGGCCCAGACGAGATCCCAGAGCGCGGGCAGCACCTCCTCGGCCTCGAGGCCGGTGTCACCGAGCAGGTCGTGCCAGAAGAGGGCACTGCGGCCAAGCGCCGCTCGCAGCCGCTCGTGCACCTCTCGCTCGGGGCGGTCAGCGGCGGGCGGCGGCCCGAGTGCCGGAGCGTCCTCGCGGAAGTAGACGGCCACGCGGTCGAGGCCGGCGCCGACCCAGACGACCTCGCCGGAGGCGCAGAGCGCGTCGAGCTGCTCCGGCCGGTAGCCGGGCACACGCCGTGGCAGGACGTCGCGCTCCCAGAGCGCGACCGGCAGAGGCAGGCCCTGGAGCGGCACGAGCGCCTCACGCAGGGAAGCGCGACGCCCGATCCCGTGCCAGCTCGGCAGGAAGCGCCCGAATGAGGCCTGCTCGGCCGGCTCGACCTCGCGGCGCAAGGCGGCGAGCGAGGCGCGCCGCAGCCGCCGCAGCACCTCGGGGTCGCACCACTCGCGCTCGCTGCCGCCGGGCCGGAGCTCGCCGCGAACCAGCTCGTCGCGCCGCTCCAGCTCGCGCAGCGTCGGCTCGACGTCGCGGCCGAACCGGTCGTTCGCCTCGGCGGTCGTGAACGGCCCGCGCGAGCGGGCGAACCGGCGCAGCAACGATTCGAGCGGCGCGTCGTCGGCCTCGAGGAAGACTTCGGGCAAGCCGCCCGGAGGCATCGCGCCGACCGCGTCGCGGTAGCGGCCCGCGTCCTCGGCGGCGATCAGGCGCCGCTCGCCGGCGACGCGAACGTGGACGGCCCGACGCTCGGCCAGCAGCGAATCGGCGAGGTCGTCCGGGTATTCGCCGCGGCGCAGGTCGCCGCGCCGGCGCAGCAGGTCGTGCAGCTCGTCAGGGCTCCGCGCTTCTCCGCGTAGCTGGCGCTCCACCTCCTCCAGCGCGCCCGGGTCGATCAGGTCGCGCAGCTCCTCCTGTCCGAGCAACTCGCGCAGTAGGTCGCGGTCGAGGGAGAGCGCCTGTGCGCGCCGCTCGGCGGCGGGCGTGTCGTCCTCGTACATGTAGGTGGCGACATAGTCGAAGAGCAGCGAGGCCGCGTAGGGCGAGGCCGACGCGGTCTCGACGTCCACGAGGTCGATCTGACGGCTGCGCAGTCCCTGCAAAAGCCGCTTCAGCGCCGGCAGGTCGAAGACGTCCTGCAGGCACTCGCGATAGGTCTCGAGCACGACCGGGAAGGCCGGATAGCGGCGTGCGACCTGGAGGAGCGACTGCGCCTTCAGGCGCTGCTGCCAGAGCGGCGTGCGCTCGCCCGGCCGGCGGCGCGGGATCAAGAGAGCCCGGCCCGCGTTCTCGCGGAAGCGGGCGCCGAAGAGCGCCGTGTCGCCGAGCTCGCGGGTCACGAGCTCCTCGACCTCGTCCGGATCGAGGAGGACGTCGTCGGTAGGCGGCGGCGCGTCGGCCTCCGGGAGGTGGATCGCGATCCCGTCGTCCGACCAGATCGCCTGGGTCTCGAGCCCGAGCGACTCGCGCAGCCGCGAGCCGAGCGCGAGCGCCCAGGGCGCGTGCACCCGGCCGCCGAACGGCGTGAGGATGCAGAGCCGCCAGTCGCCGATCTCGTCGCGGAAGCGCTCGACCACGATCGTCCGGTCGCTCGGCACGGCGCCCGTGGCCGCCTGCTGCTCGGCCAGGAACGTGAGCAGGTTCTGGGCCGCCCGCTCGTCGAGCATGTGCTCGGCCTGGAGGCGCGCGAGCGCCTTCTCGTCCGAGAGCGCGACGAGCTCGCGCGAGGTCGCGCCGATCGCCTCGCCCAGCTCGTAGGGCCGGCCGACTCCCTCGCCCTTCCAGAACGGCACCGCACCAGGGACGCCCGGAGCCGGCGAGACGAGCACGCGGTCGCGCGTGATCTCCTCGATCCTCCAGGTGCTCGCCCCGAGCAGGAAGGTCTGGCCGGCCCGCGCCTCGTAGACCATCTCCTCGTCGAGCTCCCCGACCCGCCCGCCGCCGCCGACCAGGTGGACGCCGAAGAGGCCGCGGTCGGGGATCGTCCCCGCGTTCGTGACCGCGAGCCGCCGCGCGCCCTGCCGCCCTTTGACCACGTTGGCGGTGCGGTCCCACACGACCCGCGCCCGGAGCTCCGCGAACTCGTCGGACGGGTAGCGCCCGTCGAGCATGTCGAGCACGTTCTCGAGCTGGACGCGGGAGAGATCGGCGAACGGGTAGGCGCCGCGGACGAGTGCGTGCAGGTCGTCGACCGAGATCTCCTCGTCGGCGCAGATCGCCACGATCTGCTGCGCCAGCACGTCGAGCGGGTTGCGCGGGATCTTGGTCTCCTCGATGGCGCCGTCCAGCATCCGCCGTGCTACCACCGCCGACTCGAGCAGGTCGGCGCGGAACTTCGGGAAGATCCGGCCCTTCGAGACCGCGTGCAGCTCGTGGCCCGCTCGCCCGACCCGCTGCAGGCCGCGCGCGACCGACTTCGGCGACTCGACCTGGATCACGAGGTCGACCGCGCCCATGTCGATGCCCAGCTCGAGCGACGAGGTGGCGACCAGGCACGGGATCTGGCCGCGCTTGAGCAGCTCCTCGACCTCGACCCGCTGCTCGCGCGCCAGCGAGCCGTGGTGGGCGCGAGCGATTTCTCGCGGCGTCGCTTGCGATGCCGCCTGAGAGGTGGCACCGGCTTGGCCGGTGTCCCCGTCCGTCGAAGCCAGCTCGTTGAGACGCAACGCGAGGCGCTCCGCGAGACGGCGGTTGTTGACGAAGACGATCGTCGAGCGGTGCGCGCGGACGAGCTGCAGGATCTCCGGGTAGATCGAGGGCCAGATCGACTGCTGCTCCTCCGGTTCGCGCATGTCCTCCAAGGGGACGACCACTCGCAGGTCGAGCTCCTTCGCCCGCCCGGCGTCGACCAGCTCGATCTCGCGCCCGCCGGAGACGAATCGCCCGATCTCCTCGAGCGGCCGCTGGGTCGCCGACAAGCCGATCCGTTGCACCGGCTGCTCGACCAGCCGTTGCAGACGTTCCAGCGACAGGGCGAGGTGCGCTCCGCGTTTGGTGCCCGCAACGGCGTGCACCTCGTCCACGATCACCGTCTCGACCCCGCGCAGCGTCTCGCGCGCGCGTGAAGTGAGTAGGAGGAAAAGCGACTCGGGGGTGGTGATCAGGATGTCCGGCGGCTTGCGCAGCATCGCCGCGCGCTCGACCTGCGGCGTGTCCCCGGTGCGCACGCCGACCCGCAGCTCGGAGCGCAACCCGGCAAGCGGGCCGCGCAGGTTGCGCTCGATGTCGTAGTTGAGCGCCTTCAGCGGCGAGACGTAGAGGAGGCGCAGCCCCTTCTCCGGCTTCGGGTTGAGCCGGTCGATTCCGTAGAGGAAGGCGGCCAGCGTCTTGCCCGAGCCGGTCGGCGCCTGGATCAGCGTGTGGCCGCCGGTCGCGATCGCCGGCCAGCCCAGCTCCTGTGCGGGGGTCGGCCCCTCGAAGGCGGTCTCGAACCAGGCCCGCGTCTCGGGCGAGAAGACGTCGAGCGCGCTCATGGCGGCAAGACTACCTACCGAACGCGTGTTCGTGTGTCACGGAACCGTAACGTTCATTCCACAGATGAGCCACCTGCGTGCGCTCCTGAAGGCCTACGTCGACGACGGCACCGTGCCCGGTGCCGTAGCGCTCGTGTCATCGGGCGGCCGGCTCGAGGCTGAGGCCTTCGGCTCCGCAGCCGCCGGCGGAGCCGCACCGATGGCGAGGAACGCGATCTTCCGCGTCGCGTCGATCACCAAGCCGATCACGGCGGCGGCGGCGATGCTGCTGGTCGACGAGGGACGGATCGCACTCGAGGATCCGATCGGCGAGTGGCTGCCGGAGCTCGCCACCCCCTCCGTGGTCCGAAGCCCGGACGCGCCGATCGACGACGTCGTCCCCGCCGAGCGCCCGATCACGGTGTTCGACCTCCTGACCTCACGAGCCGGCTACGGCTTCCCTTCCGACTTCTCGCTGCCGGCGGTGCAGCCGCTGCTCGTGGCGGTGCAGGAAGCGATGCGCGAGCCGCACAGCGTTCCGCCGCCGGACGAGTGGCTCGCCGGGCTCGCGAGGATCCCCATGCTGCGTCAGCCCGGCGAGGCGTGGCTCTACAACACCTGCTCCGACATCCTCGGCGTGCTCGTCGCACGGGTCTCGGGTCGATCTTTCTCGGAGCTCCTGGCCGAGCGCGTCTTCAGGCCGCTCGGGATGAGGGACACGGGTTTCTCGCTGCCATCGAAGAAGCTGGGCCGGCTGGCGAGCTACTACGCGCGAGAGCCTTCGGGTGCGCTCTCCCTCGCCGAATCGCCCGACCGCGACTGGGCGACGGAACCGGCCTTTGCGTCGGGAGCCGGCGGTCTCCTGTCGACCGCGGACGACCTGCTCGCCTTCGGGCAGATGCTGCTCGCCGGCGGGACCGGCGACGGCCGCCGGATCCTCTCGGAGGCCTCGGTTCGCGCGATGACGACGGACCAGCTGACGCCCGCCCAGCGCGCCGCGAGCACGCTCTTCCTGGAAGGGCAGGGCTGGGGGTTCGGCGGCTCGGTCGACGTCGAGCCGGTCGACCCGTGGAACGTCCCGGGGCGCTACGGCTGGATCGGCGGCACGGGGACGGCCGCACACGTGGTGCCCGCGACCGGCGCCGTCACGATCCTGCTCACGCAGGTCGTGATGACCGGCCCGACGCCAACGCCGCTGATGCGCGACTTCTGGCGGTCCGCGGCGCGCTAGCCGCGAAGCGCCTCGACGTCGCGGCGCAGCTCGTCCTCGGTGGAACGGCCAGCCCGGCCGCGCCTGAGCTCGTCGAACTCCTTCGGCCACTCCACCGCGGCGACGTTAGCATCGGCCGAGCCGTGCCCGAGACGCCCGAGGAGCTGTACCGGCGAGCAGCCGGCGCGCTGCGGATGCCACCGGTCGAAGTGTGGGAGACGTTCCCGTTCGAAGGCGAGATCCGACCGCGCCC
The DNA here is from genome assembly GCA_035624425.1 of Gaiellaceae bacterium. Lineage (GTDB taxonomy): Bacteria > Actinomycetota > Thermoleophilia > Gaiellales > Gaiellaceae > AC-32. The sequence continues at coordinate 7,446 of DASPRN010000038.1, read as the reverse complement.
GCTGCTGCCGCCGGAAGCCGTGGAGCGCCCGCGTTCCGGCGAAGGCGGCGTCGACTGCGGTCGCTGTGCCGCGTCCGACGACGAGTTCCTCTGGACGAACGAGCACTGGCGCCTCTGGGCCTTCGACCGGCCGACCGGACTGCCGCTCGTCGTCCTGCTCGAGTCGCGCGAGCACTACTCCGAGCCGGGCGACCTCCGCAACGAGCTCGCCGCCGAGCTCGGCATCCTGCTGGCCCGGATCGAGCGGGAGATCCGCGCGCTCGGCAACATCGGCCGCGTCCACGTCTGCCGCTGGGGCGACGGCGGCGAGCACCTGCACTGGTGGTTCCTGGCCCGCCCTGCCCGGACCCCGCAGCTGATCGGCAGCTTTGCGGCGATCTGGGACGACATCCTCCCGCCGGTCCCCGAGGCGGTCTGGCGCGCCGACCTGGAGGCTCTCGCCGCTGCCCTCGGGTGAGGGGCGTCAGCCTACGGGCCAGTGCTCGACGACCAGATCCGGCATGGGGAAGTCATCCGGATTGCCGGTCGCAAGGTGCGCTCCCGCCGTGTGCGCCACGGCGGCAACGAGGCAATCGGCCTGGCTGAGCGTCATGCCCCGGCTTGCAAAGTCACGCCGCCACGCGCCTGCCTGTCGCCCCTGGTCCAGGCCGATCGGAAGCACGACCAGCCCGTCGAAGAGCTCGTCCACCGCCGACTCTTCTGCGGGGCGCAACCCCCGCACGACCTCCTCGACGTTGATCGCCGTGGTCGCGAGCAGGTCGCCGCTCCGCGCGCGGCTCGCCACACGCTCGGCGGCGGGACGGCCCCGGAGATGGTCGATGAGAACGGTCGAGTCGAGGAGGAGGATCACCCGACGCGGCGGTCGTCTCCGCGCCGCTGCGCACGAACCCATTCGGCCGGGTTCTCGTCCCAGTCGTGCCCGCGATCGGCGAGTACGCCGCGAGCTGCCAGGACGAGCTCGGCGCGCTTCCGCTGCTCGAGGGCGGCCGCCACGGCGTCGCGGACGAACTGGCTGCGACGTCCTTTGCCCGCAACCGCATCGATCTGCTCGACCAGTTCGTCGCCCATGTCGATGTGCATTCTCATGTGCATAGTATGACACACGTTCGGCGCGTCAACGTGAAGGGCACCTCGGGCTCGGGCAAGTCGACCTTCGCGGCCGAGCTGGCCAGGCGGCTCGGCCTGCCCTACGTCGAGCTCGACGCGCTCCACCACGGGCCGAACTGGAGCGAGCCGACCGACGAGGAGTTCCGCGCACGGGTGCGCGAGGCGATGGAGGCGGCGCCCGACGGCTGGGTGATCGACGGCAACTACGAGGTGAAGCTCGGCGACACCGTGCTCGGCGCGGCGGACGCGATCGTCTGGCTCGACCTGCCGCTCGGGCTGAAGCTCCGGCGGCTCTGGCGGCGGACGACGCGGCGGATCCGCGACGACGTGGAGCTCTGGAGCGGAAACAAGGAGAGCTGGCGCAGCGCGGTCTTCGGCTGGGAATCGCTCTTCGTCTGGATGCTGCGGGGCCACTTCCGCCACCGGCGCGAGTGGCCGCGGCGCTACGGCGGCGATCCGCGCTTCGTGCGGCTGCGCTCGGTCGAGGAGGCTCGTAGCTGGCTGGACGCGCGGTCGTAGCCTTCACGGCGGGCGCGATACTTGACAGATGGCCGTCCCGCCAACGGGCACCGTGACGCTGCTGTTCAGCGACATCGAGGGCTCGACCCGGCTGCTACGGAGCGCGGGAGAGGCATACGCGGGGCTCCTCGACGAGCACCACCGGCTGCTGGGCGAGGCGTTCGAGCGCCACGGCGGCTACGTGGTGGACAGCGCCGGCGACGCGTTCTTCGTGGCCTTCGGCTCGGCAAACGACGCGGCGGCGGCGGCCGTGGAGGCGCAACGCGCCCTGGCGGAGCACGCCTGGCCCGGCGAGCACGTGATCCGCGTGCGGATGGGCCTGCACACGGGGGAGCCTCGGCTGGTAGAAGGCCGCTACGTCGGCCTCGACGTCCACGAGGGCGCGCGTGTGATGGCGGTGGGCCACGGGGGCCAGATCGTCGTGTCCGAGACGACGCGTGGGCTGCTCGACGAGAGCATCCGGCTGCGCGATCTCGGCTCTCACCGTCTCAAGAGCCTGCGGGGCAGCCAGCGCCTCTTCCAGCTCGAGGCCGAGGGCCTGCCCGCCGAGTTTCCACCGCTGAACACGCTCGACAACCGCCCCACGAACCTGCCGGCACAGCTGAGCACCTTCATCGGGCGGGAGCGGGAGCTCGCGGAGATTCGCGAGCTACTCGAGCGGGACGACGTGCGACTGCTGACGCTGATCGGAACCGGCGGCACGGGCAAGACGCGGCTCGCCCTCCAGCTCGCGGCCGACGTGCTCGACGACTACAAGCACGGGGTCTTCTTCGTCTACCTCGCGCCGGTTCGCGACTGGGAGCTGGTCGCGCCGACGATCGCCCGTGCCCTCGGCCTGCAGGAGCAACCAGGCGAGAGCCTCCTGGAGACCCTGGCCGAGTACGTTCGCGACCGGAAGCTGCTGCTCGTCCTCGACAACTGCGAGCAGGTGCTCGCGGCCGGCCCTGCACTTGCCGGGCTGCTCGGCGAGGCCCCCGGCCTGAAGCTTCTGCTCACGAGCAGGACCCCGCTGCGCCTGCAGGGCGAGCGGGCCTACCTCGTGCCCCAGCTCGAGCTCCCCGACCTCCGGGATGACCCGACGCTCGCCGAGCTGGCCGGCTCGGAGTCGGTCCGGCTCTTCGTCGATCGGGCTCAGGCGGCTGCCGCCGACTTCGAGGTCGACGACGGGAACGTTGCTGCGGTCGCCGAGATCTGCGTCCGGCTCGACGGCCTGCCGCTCGCGATCGAGCTGGCGGCGCCGTGGGTGCGCACGCTCACCCCGGAGGCGCTTCTCCGCCGCCTCGACCAGCGCCTCACGCTGCTGACCGGGGGCGCGCAGGACGTGGACGAGCGCCAGCGGACGCTCCGCGGCACGATCGAATGGAGCTACGACCTGCTCGCCGGGCACGAGCGGGCGCTGCTCAGGCGGCTTGGCGTGTTCGTCGGCGGCTTCAGGCTCGAAGCGGCAGAAGCGGTCTGGGCCAGGGGTGGCTCGTCGGACGTCCTGGGCGGCCTCGACTCGCTCGTCGAGAAGAGCCTCCTGCTCCGACGGGCCGACTCCGACGGCGAGCCGCGTTTCTGGGTGCTGCAGACGATCCGCGAGTACGCCCTCGAGCGGCTTGAGTCCTCTGGCGAGGCCGAGACCACTCGCGGCCTCCACGCCGAGTGGTTCGCCACCCTCGCCGAGGGCCTGGACTCCGAGTCCCGGACCGGCGACCAGCCGTCGGCGGTCGCGCGCCTCGACGGCGACTACCCGAATCTGCGCGCCGCCATCGAGTGGGCCCGCGAGCGACGGGACGGCGAGCTGCTCCTGCGCCTCGGAACGGCGCTCTGGCCCTTCTGGTCGACGCGCGGCTACGTCGCGGAGGGACGCCGGACGCTCGAGGACGCGCTCCGGATCGCAGGACGCCGACCGGCGCGGGCGCTCCTCGGCCTGTCCTCGCTCCGTGTCTTCAGCGGGAGCAGCGCCGGCCTCCTCGACGACGTGAAGGAGGCTCTGGCGGCCGCCGAGAAGCTCGGCGATCCGCTCACCCTCGCCCAGGCCTGGAACCTCCTCGGCCGCGTCGAGGGGACGCTCTTGGGGTCTCTGGCCCGCGCCGAGGACGCCTGGCAGCAGGCGCTCGTGCAGGCCGAGCGCGGCAACCTGCGGGCCGAGCGGGCCGAGAGCATCGGCTGGCTGATGATGAGCGCGAACTTCGGCCCGCTTCCGGTCGAGGAGGGGATCGCCCGGTGCAGGCAGTTCCACGATGAAGCGATCGACGACGCCTTCATCCGCGGGAACGCGTGCGTCGAGCTCGGCGCGCTCGAGGCGATGCACGGCGACTTCGCACTCGCACGGGAGCTCGTCAACGAGGGCCTGGAGACGATCCTCGGGCTGGGGTTCTCACTCCGGGCGGCGATGAGCGCCCAGGAGGCGTTCTATGTCGAGATGCTCGCCGGCGACCTCGGCGCCGCCGAGCGAATCGGGCGCGAGGCCTATGCCACACTCGAACGGCTGGGCGAGCGAGGCTACTTCTCGACGATGGCCGCGCTGCTTGCACACGCCTTGACCGGGCGAGGCGAGCTCGACGAGGCGGAGCGCTTCAGCCGCACGAGCGAGGACGCCGCCGCTCACGACGACGCCTTCTCCCAGGTGCTCTGGCGCACCGCGCGCGCGAAGATCCGCGCCCGCCGCGGCGAGCTCGCCGAGGCCGAAGCATTGGGCCGCGAGGCCGTCGCCGTCGCCGAACGCACCGACCTGCTGAACACCCGGGGCGACACGCTCGCCGACCTGGCCGAGATCCTTGCGCTCGCAGGCCGTCCCGCCGAGGCCGTCGCGGTGCTGGAGCAGGCGGCGGAGATCTTCGAGCGGAAAGGAAACCGCGCCTCGCTCGAGCGGGTCCGCCTCGCCGCGGAGGAGCTCACTCGGTGACCTACGACGTGCTCGTGCTCGGCGGCGGCGCGGCCGGCTGCGCTCTCGCTGGGCGGCTCAGCGAGAACCCGGACCGCACAGTCTGCCTCGTCGAGGCGGGACCGGACTACGGCCATTTCTCCGAGGGCCGCTGGCCGGCGGACATCCTCGACCCGCGCTGGCTCGCGCTGGAGTCGCACCTCTGGGAGCGCGCGGACGAGGAGGACCGCTCGCAGTCGCGCGCCCGCGTGCTCGGCGGCTGCTCGGCGCACAACGCCTGCGTGATCCTGGAGGGCGCGCCCGCGGACTACGAATGGGGCGGCGGGTGGTCGTACGAGTCCTTCGCGCCGTACTTGCGGCGGGCGGCCGAGACGTTGCAGACGCACGTGCTCCCCGACGAGGAGCTGACGCCCTGGCACCGGGCCTTCCGCGAGGCGGGCGGCGAGGAGTCGATCGTTCACCCGGTGAACATCGTCGACGGTGTCCGCTGGCACTCGGGCTTCGCCTACGTCGACCCCGCGCGCGGCCGCGAGAACCTGACCATCCTGGCCGACACGCTCGTCGACCGGGTGCTGCTCGAAGACGGTCGCGCCGTGGGTGCGCTGGCGGGCGGGCGCGAGCTTCACGCCGACGTCGTGATCGTCTCGGCCGGCGCGTACGGCTCGCCCGGGATCCTGCTGCGGAGCGGGCTGGGCGACGAACTGCCCGTCGGCGAGGGCCTGACCGACCACGTCGGGGTCGGCGCGGCCTGGGAGCCGACCGAGCGGCTGCTCGAGGAGACGGCCGCGCACGAGGCCGAGCACGGGCTCTACATGGGCCAGGTGACGATCGCGGTACGGAGCCGCTCGTGCCCGCCCGGGGTACGCGACCTGTTCGTCTTCCCCGCGCTCGACATCGGCCCCGAGATCAGCGGCGCGGCCTTTGCGATGAAGCCGCGATCCCGCGGGTCGGTTCGGCTGACGGCGCCCGAGCCGGAGGCGCCGCTCGCGATCGACCACGGGTTCCTGCGCGACGAGCGGGACGCCGAGGTGCTGGCCGAGGCCTTCGAGCGCCTGCGCGAGCTGGCCGAGAGCGACGAGGTGCGTCCGTACCGCGGCGCGGAGCTGCGGCCGGGCACCGACGTCGGCGCCGAGGAGCATGTCCGGGCGGCGGCTCGCGGGTTCTTCCACCCGGTCGGAACCTGCGCGATCGGCCGGGTGGTGGACGAGCGCTGCCGCGTCCTCGGCTTCGAGAACCTCTACGTCGTCGACGCCTCGGCGATCCCGGAGATCCCGAGCGCGAACACGAACCTGACCACGATCGCGCTCGCCGAGCGAGCGGCCGAGTGGATCTAGGTAGGATCGGCTCGTGGCCGTCAGCGCCCCCGAGCGGCTCCACTTCACCGGCGTCAACGAGGCCGACGAGCTGCTGGCGCGCGATCCGTTCGCGCTGCTGATGGGGTTCGCGCTCGACCAGCAGGTGCCGGTGCAGACGGCGTTCCAGGGACCGCTGAAGCTGAAGCGGCGACTGGGCACGCTCGACCCCGGCGTGATCGCGGCGACCGATCCCGGCAAGCTGGAGGCGATCTTCCGCGAGACGCCGGCGATCCACCGCTTCCCGGGGAACATGGCGCGGCGCGTCCTGGAGCTGGCCGCGGTCGTGGCCGAGGACTACGGCGGCGACGCGAGCCGGGTCTGGAGCGAGGCGTCCGACGGCGCCGATCTGCGCAAGCGGATCTCTGCGCTCCCCGGCTTCGGCGAGATGAAGATCAAGGCCCTGGGCGCGGTTCTCTGGAAGCGCTTCGGGGTCCCGGCCGCCGAGGAGCTCGACCCTGGCCACCCGACACTCGGCGACGTGGACTCCGCCGAGGCGCTCGAGGCCTACCAGGCGAAGAAGCGCGCCTACAAGGCGAAGATGCGCGCGCAGCATTCCTGAGCCCGAGGGGTTTGAAGCGGGCGCGTCGCTGCCGATAACGAGCGCGTGAGCAAAACCAGCGCCGCCGCTGCCGCTGTCGCGGTCCTCGCCCTCGCCTCGGCGGGCGGGTCCGCGGCGCTTCGGCTCCCCACCGCGCCGCGCTGTCCCGTCTTCCCGAAGTCGAACCCGTGGAACCGGCGGGTCGACAAGCTGCCGGTCGCGCAGAACTCCGCCGCGATCATCGCCTCGATCGGCGTCGACACGGGCCTCCACGCCGACTTCGGCTCCGGCCTCTGGGAGGGCGAGCCGATCGGGATCCCGTTCGACGTCGTCACCCACAAGACACCGCGCTCCCACGTGAGCTTCGAGTACTCGGACGAGAGCGACCATGTCGGCTATCCGATCCCGAAGGGCGTCCACATCGAAGGCGGCAGCGACCACCACGCGCTACTCGTCGACCGGAGCGCCTGCCGCCTCTACGAGCTCGGCGGGCTCCAGCGCTCCGGCGGCCGCTGGCACGCCTGGGCCGGCGCCACCTGGAGCCTGCGCTCGAACAAGCTGCGGCCTGCGGGCTGGACGTCGGCCGACGCCGCCGGCCTGCCGATCTTCCCGGGCCTCGCGCGGTACGACGAGGCGAAGCGCGGCGTCATCGACCACGCGCTCCGCTTCACCGTCGAGCACACGCGCCGCGCGTACATCTACCCGGCCCGCCACTACGCGAGCGACCTGACCGACCCCGACCTGCCGCCGATGGGCCTGCGCGTCCGGTTGAAGGCGAGCTTCGACGTGAAGCCGTTCCCGCGCCAGGCGCGGATCGTCCTGATCGCGCTCAAGCGCTACGGGATGATCGTCGCCGACAACGGGTCGAACTGGTACATCAGCGGTGCGCCGAACAAGGGGTGGTCGAACGACCAGCTGCACACGCTCGGCAAGGTGACGGGCTCGGACTTCGAGGTTGTCGACACCTCGTCGCTTCACCCGTAGCGCGGGTCGACCCCGTCGAGGCTCCAGTGGCGGCCCGCCTGGGCCAGCCAGCCGCCGGCCTCGCGCGTGCGCAT
>DASPRN010000028.1:0-18307 GCA_035624425.1 Gaiellaceae bacterium | reverse complement strand
CGCGTCGAGGGCCTCGAGCCGCGCGGGAACGCGCAGGCGATTCGGGCCCGCGTCCCGTTGGCGACGATGTTTGGCTACGCAACCGACCTGCGCTCGACGACGCAGGGCCGCGCCACGTTCACGATGCAGTTCGATCGCTACGAGGAAGTGCCTCAGTCGATCGCGGGCGAGCTCGTCGACTCGCAGTCCACGTAAGGAAGGAAAGGGAGGAATGGGCAAGCAGAAGTTTGAGCGCACCAAGCCGCACCTCAACGTCGGGACGATCGGTCACATCGACCACGGCAAGACGACGCTCACCGCTGCGATCACGAAGGTGCTCGCGGAGAAGGGCGGCAACACCACCGAGAAGTCGTTCGACGAAATCGACAACGCTCCCGAGGAGCGCCAGCGCGGCATCACGATCAACACCTCGCACGTCGAGTACGAGACGGAGAATCGTCACTACGCGCACGTCGACTGCCCCGGGCACGCGGACTACATCAAGAACATGATCACGGGCGCCGCCCAGATGGACGGCGCGATCCTCGTGGTCTCCGCCGCCGACGGGCCGATGCCGCAGACCCGCGAGCACATCCTGCTCGCGCGCCAGGTCGAGGTGCCCTACATCGTCGTGTTCCTCAACAAGGCCGACATGGTCGACGACCCCGAGCTGCTCGAGCTCGTCGAGCTCGAAGTCCGCGAGCTGCTCTCGCGCTACGAGTTCCCGGGGGACGATATTCCGATCGTCACGGGCTCGGCACTGAAGGCGCTCGAGGGCGACGAGGAGCAGGCCCAGAAGATCCTCGAGCTGATGCAGGCGGTCGACGACTACATCCCCGAGCCCACGCGCGACACCGACAAGCCGTTCCTGATGCCGATCGAGGACGTCTTCACGATCACGGGCCGCGGCACGGTCGTCACCGGCCGGATCGAGCAGGGCCAGATCAAGTCGGGCGACGAGGTCGAGATCGTCGGCATCCACCCGGAGACGGAGAAGACCGTCGTCACCGGGCTCGAGATGTTCAACAAGACGCTCGACTTCGCCCAGGCCGGCGACAACGCCGGGGCGCTCCTGCGCGGCACGAAGCGCGAGGAGGTCGAGCGCGGCCAGGTGCTCTCGAAGCCGGGCTCGATCACCCCGCACACGGTGTTCAAGGCCGAGGTCTACGTGCTCTCGAAGGACGAGGGCGGCCGGCACACGCCGTTCTTCAACAACTACCGCCCGCAGTTCTACTTCCGCACGACGGACGTCACGGGCTCGATCAAGCTCCCGGAGGGCCAGGAGATGGTCATGCCGGGCGACAACACGAACATGGACATCGAGCTGATCCAGCCGATCGCCATGGACCAGGGACTGCGCTTCGCGATTCGCGAAGGCGGCCGCACCGTCGGCGCCGGCGTGGTCACCGCAATCGAGAAGTAAAGGGAGCGCCGGTGCCGCAGAGCAAGATCCGCATCCGACTCAAGGGCTACGACCACCAGCAGCTCGACAAGTCTGCGAGCCAGATCGTGGAGACGGCCCAGCGGACCGGCGCGACCATCACCGGGCCTGTGCCCCTGCCCACCGAGAAGAACGTCTACTGCGTGATCCGCAGCCCGTTCAAGGACAAGGACTCGCGCGAGCACTTCGAGGTGCGCACGCACAAGCGCCTGATCGACATCCACTCGCCGACCCCGAAGACGGTCGACTCGCTGATGCGGCTCGACCTACCTGCCGGGGTAGACATCGAGATCAAGTTGTGAAAGGCATCGTCGGCAGGAAACTCGGGATGACCCAGGTCTTCGACCCGGAGACCGGCGAGGTGACGCCGGTGACGGTGATCGAGGCGGGCCCCTGCCCGGTGGTCCGGGTGAAGACGGTCGACTCCGACGGCTACGAGGCGGTCCAGCTCGCCTTCGAGCCGGTCGCCGAGGCGAAGCTGACGAAGGCCCAGCTCGGCCAGCTCGGCAAGGCGGGCGCACACCGCAAGCTGATCGAGTTTCGCGGCGCGAGCACGCTGACCGAGGGCGAGTCGGTGACCGTCGAGGCCTTCGAGCCGGGCGAGCACGTCAAGGTCTCCGGGATCGGAATCGGCAAGGGCTTCGCGGGCACGATCAAGCGCCACAACTTCAGCCGCGGCCCGGTCTCGCACGGCTCGCACAACATCCGCCAGCCGGGCTCGATCGGCGCCTCGGCGACGCCGTCGCGCGTCTTCAAAGGGATCCGCATGGCCGGCCGGATGGGCGGCAAGCGCGTCACGCAGGTCGGGCTGACCGTGCACGACGTGGACGCCGAGCGGAACCTGTTGCTGGTGAAGGGGGCTGTGCCGGGGCCGAAGAACGGCTTCGTCGAAGTCAGGGAGGACAGCGGCCGTGGCGGCGCCTAAGGCTCCGGTCATAGGGTCGACCAAGACCGTCGCGCTCGAGGAGGGCGTCTTCGGCGCGGAGGTGAAGCCGCACCTCGTCCACGAGACGGTGCGCGCCGAGCTGAACGCCGCCCGGTCGGCGACGCGGGGCGGCAAGAGCCGTGGCCTCGTCGCCGGCGGCCGCTCGAAGCCGTGGCGCCAGAAGGGCACCGGCCGCGCCCGCGCGGGCACGACCCGCGCGCCGCACTGGACCGGCGGCGGCATGGCCTTTCCGCCGAACAACCGGAACTTCGACTCGAAGGTGAACCGCAAGGTTGCGCGGGCCGCACTGCGTAGCGCGCTCTCCGCGCACGCGCGGGCTGGAACGCTCGGCGTCGTCGACCCGAGCGGCTTCTCGGAGCCCTCGACCAAGGCAGCCGCGGAGCTCGTCGGCAAGTGGGGGAAGGATCAGCCCCTGCTCGTGGTCGCCCAGCCGGAGGACATGAGCCTGATCCGCTCCTTCCGCAATCTCGACCGCGTCGCCGTGACCGTTCCGGCGGAGCTCGAGGTCAACCAGGTCGTCTGGGCGCGCTCGCTCCTGATCAGCGAGGCGGCGCTCGAGCACGTGCAGGGGAGGGCCTCGTGAGCCTCCATCCCAATCAGATCCTGCTCGCGCCCGTCGTGACCGAGAAGAGCTACGAGCTGATCGACCAGCACAAGTACTCGTTCCGGGTCCATCCGGATGCGCACAAGACGCAGGTCAGGCAGGCCGTCGAGGAGCTGTTCGACGTCCACGTCGAGAGCGTGAACATCCTCAAGGTGCAGCCGAAGCCGAAGCGCCGCGGGACGAGGCGCGGCGTCAGACCCGGCTGGAAGAAGGCCGTGGTCCAGATCCGCAAGGGCGAGCAGATCGAGATCTTCCAAGGGGCGCAGGTCTAGTGGCTCTCCGCAAGTACAAGCCCACCTCTCCTGGCCGCAGGTTCATGTCGGTCTCCGCGTTCGACGAGATCACCAAGTCTGAGCCCGAGAAGAGCCTGGTCGAGCCGCTCAAGAAGAGCGGAGGGCGCAACGCCTACGGCCGCATCACCCGGCGCCACCAGGGCGGGGGCCACAAGCGCCGCTACCGCATGATCGACTTCAAGCGGCTCAAGGACGGCGTCCCGGCGAAGGTCGCTGCGATCGAGTACGACCCGAACCGCTCGGCGCGGATCGCGCTGCTCCACTACGCCGACGGCGCGAAGGCCTACATCCTCGCGCCGGCGCGGCTGCAGGTCGGGTCGACGGTCGAGTCCGGCCCGGGCGCCGACATCAAGCCCGGCAACGCGCTCCCGCTCGAGAACATCCCGACCGGCACGCTCGTCCACAACGTCGAGCTGAAGCCGGGCAAGGGAGGCCAGCTCGCGCGCAGCGCCGGCTCGGGGATCCAGCTCGTGGCGAAGGACGAGGGGCAAGGCGTCCTTCGGCTACCATCGGGCGAGCTGCGCCGGGTGCCGCTCAGCTGCCGGGCGACGATCGGGCAGGTCGGAAACGTCGACCACGAGAACATCACCGGCGGCAAGGCGGGCCGCAGCCGCTGGAAGGGCGTGCGCCCCACGGTGCGCGGCTCGGCGATGAACCCCGTCGACCACCCGCACGGCGGCGGCGAGGGCAAGTCGAAGGGCGGCCGCCACCCGGTGACGCCCTGGGGCGTGCCGACGCTCGGCAAGCGCACGCGCCGCAAGCACAAGGAATCCGACAAGTTGATCGTCCGCGGCCGCCGCCGCGGCAAGGAGAAGCGATGAGCCGCAGTTCGAAGAAGGGGCCGTTCGTGCAGGAGCGGCTGCTGAGCCGGATCTCCGCCATGAACGAGTCCGGCTCGAAGCAGATGATCCGGACCTGGTCGCGCGCCTCGACCGTCTTCCCGGAGATGGTCGGGCACACGATCGCCGTCCACGACGGGCGCAAGCACGTGCCGGTGTTCGTGACCGAGCAGATGGTCGGGCACAAGCTCGGCGAGTTTGCGCCCACGCGCACCTTCCGCGGGCACTCCGGCGACCGCAAGACCGAGGTGAAGAGAACCTAGTGGCCGCCGCGGAGCGTCAGGAAGTACGGGCCGTGGCCAAGTGGGTGCGGATGTCGCCGCGCAAGGCCCGCCTCGTCACGGAGCACATCCGCGGCCGCAGCGTCCCCGAGGCGCGCACCGTGCTCGCGTTCACGCCTCGTGCGGCGGCGCGCGAGATCGAGAAGGTTCTGCGCTCGGCGGTCGCGAACGCCGAGGCCAACCACAACCTGCGCGGCGACGAGCTCGTCGTCGCGGCAGCGTTTGTGGACGAAGGCCCGGTGATCAAGCGTTTCCGTGCGCGTGCGCGCGGTCGCGGCGTGCGGATCCACAAGCCGACCTGCCACATCACGGTCACACTGGCCGCTCCGCGGCGCGTGCCGGAGCCGGTTGTGCCGGAGCCTGCGGCGGAAGAGCCGCCGACTGCCGAGCCGAAGCCGAAGGCGGCCGCCAGGAAGCCTGCTGCTGCGAAGGAGCGAGCTGCCAGGAAGGCGCCCGCAAAGAAGAAGGAGGCAAAGACCTGATGGGCCAAAAAGTCCACCCCGGCGGCCTGCGCGTCGGCGTCATCCACGACTGGAAGTCGAACTGGTACACGGGCGCGAAGGAGTTCCCGGCCTACCTGCTCGAGGACATCAAGATCCGCGAGCACATCCAGAACAAGCTTTCGCACGCAGGCCTGTCGGACATCCTGATCCGCAAGGACGCGCAGCGGATCACGATCGACATCTACACCGCGCGGCCCGGGATCGTGATCGGCAAGTCCGGCGTCGAGGTCGACGCGCTCCGCAAGGAGATCCACGGCATGACCAACAAGGCCGTGCACATCAACATCAACGAGATCAAGCGGCCCGAGCTCGATGCGAAGCTCGTCGCCCAGTCGATCGCCGAGCAGCTCGAGAACCGCGTCAGCTTCCGCCGCGCGATGAAGCGCTCGCTCGCCTCCGCGATCCGCTCCGGGGCGCAGGGCGTGAAGGTGCAGTGCGGCGGCCGGCTCGCCGGCACCGAGATGAGCCGCTCGGAGAGCTACTCCGAGGGGCGCGTCCCGCTGCACACGATCCGCGCCGACATCGACTACGGGTTCGCCGAGGCGAAGACGACCTTCGGCCGGATCGGCGTCAAGGCCTGGATCAACAAGGGCGAGATCATGCCGGAGGGCTACGAAGGCGTCTCCCAGCGCGACTCGCGGCTCGGCGACCAGGACCAGGCGCGCCGCCGCGGCGGCACCACCGAAGGCCTTGGCGCCTCGCGCGAGGGCGGCCGCGGGCGCGGGCCCGACCGCGAAGGGCTCGGCCCGGTGCGCCAGCGCCGCAAGGGGCCGGGAGGCCCGCGCCGGCCGGGCGGCGGCCGTGGACGTCCGCGCGCCCAGGAGACCACGGAGCGCCCAGGGACGGAAGAGACGACCGCGCCGGAGCAGCCTCCGGTCGAGCCCGAGGCGCAGTCCGCTCCCGAGGCAGTGGCCGAGGCGCCCGACACGACCACGCCCGAGCAGCCGAGCGAGCCCCAGGCCGAGACCAAGCCGAAGCCCAAGCCGAAGCCCCGTACCAGGAAGAAGAAGGAGTCGTAGGTGCTCCTCCCCAAGAAGACCAAGTACCGCAAGTACCAGCGAGGCCGCCGCCGTGGCATCTCGAAGGGCCAGACGAGCGTGCAGGCCGGCGACTACGGGCTGAAGGCGCTCGAGCCCGGTTGGGTCACGAGCCGCCAGATCGAGGCGGCACGAATCGCCATGACCCGCAAGATCCGCCGTGGCGGCAAGGTCTGGATCAACGTCTTCCCGGACAAGCCCGTCACGCAGAAGCCCGCCGAGACCCGGATGGGCTCCGGCAAGGGCTCGCCCGAGCACTGGGTCGCCGTCGTCAAGCCCGGGCGTGTGATGTTCGAGCTGGCCGGCGTCGACGAGCGCCTCGCCAAGGAGGCGCTGCGCCTCGCGAGCCGCAAGCTGCCGATCAAGACCCGAGTTGTGAAGAGGGAGGCTGATCTCTTTGCGAGCTAGAGAGCTGCGCGACCTGACCGACGAGGAGCTGGAGGACCGGCTGGCCGACACGCGCCAGGAGCTGTTCAACCTCCGGTTCCAGAGCGCGACCGGGGCGCTCGAGAACTCCGCGCGCCTGAAGCTCGCCAAGCGCGAGATCGCGCGCATCCTGACCATCCGCCACGAACGAGAAGGACGACTGACGAGCGAGACCCATGGCTGACGAAGAGCAGAACGAGACAACCGAAGAGCAGACCGAGCCGACTCCCGAGGAGCCCGTGGCCGAGGAGCAGGCGCCGGAGACCCCGGCCGAGGAGCCCGTGGCCGAAGAGGAAGCTCCGGCCGAGGAGCCTGCCGTGGAGGAGCCTGCCGCCGAGGCCGAGGCAGGGGAACCGGTCGCCGAGGAGGAGGTCGCTCCCGCGCAGCCCGCCCCCAAGCCGAAGCGCAAGCGCCTGCCGCGCTCGGAGCGCCACAAGCACTCCAAGCCGAAGCGCGAGCGCCCGGCCGAGCGGCGCCCGATCGTCCGGCTGCCGAAGCCCGAGCACGAGCGCGGCCGCCGTCAGGAACGCCGGGGCGTCGTCGTCTCGAGCGCGATGGACAAGACGATCGTGGTCAAGGTCGACACGGTGAAGGCCCATCGGCGCTACAAGAAGGTCGTCCGCCGCTCGGCGACGTTCCACGCGCACGACGAGCAGAACGCGGCCAAGGTCGGCGACCTCGTCCGGATCGTCGAGACGCGCCCGCTCTCGAAGACCAAGAACTGGCGCCTCGCCGAGGTGCTGGAGGCCGCCAAGTGATCCAGCAGGAGAGCCGTTTGCGCGTGGCCGACAACACCGGCGCGCGGGAGATCCTCTGCATCCGCGTCAAGGGCGGGTCGAAGCGCCGCTACGCGCGCGTGGGCGACGTCATCACCGCGACGGTGAAGACGGCGAGCCCGCAGGGCGCGGTCAAGAAGGGCGAGGTCGTCCAGGCCGTGGTCGTGCGAACGCGCAAGCCCTTCGGCCGCAACGACGGCACCTCGATCGCCTTCGACGAGAACGCCGCCGTGCTGATCGACAGCGCGCGCAACCCGCGCGGCACGCGCATCTTCGGGCCTGTCGCCCGCGAGCTGCGCGAGAAGAACTTCATGAAAATCGTGAGTCTCGCCCCGGAGGTGCTCTGAGCATGGCCAAGATGAAGGTGAAGAAGGGCGACCTCGTCCAGATGCTGGCCGGCAAGGACCGCGGCAAGCAGGGGCGCGTGATCGAGGCGCGCCCGCGGGAACGGCGCGTGATCGTCGAGAACCTCAACGTGGTCAAGCGCCACATGCGCCCGCGGCCGCTGAAGGACTCGAGCCGGATGGGCGGCGCGCAGATGACTCCCGGCGGCGTGATCGAGAAGGCCGCGCCGGTGCCGGTCTCGAACGTGATGCTCGTCTGCCCGACCTGCAACCGCCCGACCCGCGTCGGGATGTCCACCAAGGAGGTCAAGGGCCGCGAGGTGCACGTGCGGCAGTGCAAGCGGGCCGACTGCCTCCAGGAGATCGATAGATGAGGCGTCGCTTGCGCCAGGGGATCCCCAAATGAGCCGGCCGCGAAAGGCAGCAGAGACGAACGGCTACGCGCCGCGCCTGAAGGAGCGCTACGAGAGCGAGGTCCGCCCGCGTCTGAAGGACGAGCTCGGCCTCTCGAGCGTCATGCAGGTGCCGCGGGTCCGGAAGATCACGCTGAACATGGGCGTCGGCGAGGCGAAGACCGAGGCCAAGGCGCTCGACAGCGCAATCGAGGAGCTGACGACGATCGCCGGCCAGCGCGCGCAGGTGCGCAAGGCCCGCAAGTCGATCGCCAGCTTCAAGGTGCGCGAGGGCATGCCCGTCGGCGCGCGCGTGACGCTGCGCGGCGCTCGCATGTGGGAGTTCCTCGACCGCCTGATCTCGATTGCGCTCCCGCGCATCCGCGACTTCCGCGGCCTCGACCCGCGCTCGATGGACGGCCGCGGCAACTTCTCGCTCGGGATCCGCGAGCAGATCATCTTCCCCGAGATCGACTACGACCAGATCGCCGGCATCCGCGGGCTGGATGTGGCGATCACGACCTCGGCTCCGGACGACGAGCAGGGCCTTGCGCTCCTGCGCGCGCTCGGCATGCCGTTCACCCGGCCCGAGAACGACGAAGGAGAGAGTCAGTAGATGGCACGCAAGGCCTTGATCGAGAAGTCGCACAAGCCGCAGCGCTTCAAGACGCGCGCGTACCACCGCTGCAATCGCTGCGGGCGCGCACGCGCGACCTACCGGAAGTTCGGCCTCTGCCGGATCTGCCTGCGGGACCTCGCCCACGAGGGCGTGATCCCCGGCATGACGAAATCGAGCTGGTAATGCAAACCGATCCCATCGCAGACATGCTCACCCGCATCCGCAACGCCAACAAGGCGTTGCACGAGAACGCGGAGATGCCGAGCTCGCGCCTGAAGGCCGAGATCGCCCGCCTGCTCAAGGAGGAGGGCTACATCCGCGACTACCGGATCGTCACCTCCGGCGAGTTCAACGAGGCCGAGCAGGACAAGAAGAAGCAGCGTCCCTACGACACCCTGGTGATCGACCTCAAGTTCGGCCGCAACCGCGAGCGCGTGATCACCGACCTGAAGCGCGTCTCCAAGCCCGGTCGCCGCGTCTACGCGCGCAAGGACCGTTTGCCGCGCGTGCTCGGTGGGATGGGCACCGCGATCCTGTCCACCTCGAACGGCCTGATCACGAGCCGCACGGCCGCCGAGCGCGGCGTCGGCGGCGAGGTCGTCTGCTTCATCTGGTGAGCGAATGAGCCGAATCGGTAGACAGCCCATCGAGCTTCCCTCCGGCGTGTCGGTCTCGATCTCGCCCGGCCGCGTGATGGTGAACGGGCCGCTCGGCGAGCTCTCGCAGGAGGTGCCGCAGCGGATGAAGGTCGAGCAGCAGGACGGCTCGGTGGTCGTCTCGCGCCCGACCGACCGCGGCGACGACCGGGCGCTGCACGGGCTGACGCGCTCGCTGATCGCAAACATGGTCCAGGGCGTCACGGGCGGCTTCGAGAAGCGGCTCGAGATCCAGGGCGTCGGCTACCGCGCCTCGCTGCGCGGCACCGACCTGGAGCTGAACGTCGGCTTCTCGCATCCCGTCGTGCTCAAGGCGCCGGCCGGGATCACCTTCGACGTTCCGACGCCGACCGAGGTGATCGTCAAGGGCATCGACAAGCAGCAGGTCGGCCAGACCGCCGCCGAGGTGCGCAAGGTGCGCCCGCCCGAGCCGTACAAGGGCAAGGGCATCCGCTACGAGGGCGAGTACGTCCGCCGGAAGGTCGGCAAGCGAGCATGAGCACGCTCACCGTCAGGAAGGCGCGGGAGCGCCGCCACAAGCGGGTGCGCGCCAAGGTCTTCGGCACCGCCGAGCGGCCGCGCCTGGTCGTGTTCCGCTCCAACCGCGGGATCGAGGCGCAGCTCGTCGACGACCTCGACGCGAAGACGATCGCCGCCGCGAGCTGGCTGCACCTGTCGAAGGCGAAGGGCTCGAAGACCGACCAGGCGGCCGAGGTCGGCAAGCTGCTCGCGCAGCGGGCGAAGGAAGCGGGGATCGGGAGCGCGGTCTTCGACCGCGGCGGCTACCTGTACCACGGACGCGTCAAGGCGCTGGCGGAGGCCGCGCGCGAAGGAGGCCTGAAGTTCTAGATGGCATTCGACCAGGACACGAGGGAGCTCAAGGAGCGCGTGGTCGAGATCAACCGCGTCGCCAAGGTGGTCAAGGGCGGCCGGCGGTTCTCGTTCACCGCGCTCGTCGTGATCGGCGACGAGTCCGAGCGCGTCGGGCTCGGCTACGGCAAGGCGCGCGAGGTTCCGCTCGCGATCTCGAAGGCGGTCGACGACGCGAAGAAGAACCTGTTCGTCGTGCCGCAGCACGGGACGACGATCACGCACGAGATCCTCGGCGAGTTCGGCGCTGCGCGCGTGCTGCTGCGGCCGGCCAGCGAGGGAACCGGCGTGATCGCCGGCGGCGGCGTGCGCGCGGTGCTCGAGCTGGCCGGGATCCGCGACATCCTCGCGAAGAGCCTCGGCACGACGAACCCGATCAACATGCTCAAGGCGACCGTGAACGGCCTCCAGCGGCTGCGCCGCCCCGACGAGGTCGCGGCGAAGCGCGGCCTCTCGATCAGCCAGGTGCTGCCCGTGAGCGCGAAGCCGCCGGAAGAGGCCGAAACTACCGAGCCCGTCGAGGAGACCACGAGCGATGGCGAAGCTGAGGATCACGCAGACGCGTAGCACGATCGGCCAGAGCGCCAGGCACCGCGGCACGCTGCGGGCGCTCGGCCTCGGCAAGATCGGCCGTAGCGTCGAGCGGGACGAGAGCCCGCAGCTCGCCGGTATGCTCAGGAAGGTCCGTCACCTCGTGAGGGTGGACTCCGATGCCTGACGACCTCAACCTCTCCAACCTGAAGCCGGCGCAGGCGCGCAAGGACCGCAAGCGCGTCGGGCGCGGCCTCGGCTCCGGCAAGGGGCGCTACTCCGGCCGGGGGCTCAAGGGCCAGAAGTCGCGCTCGGGCTCGCACAAGATGCGGCCGGGCTTCGAGGGCGGTCAGAACCCGCTCTACATGCGGCTCGGCAAGCTCCGCGGAGGCTCGGCGGACGCGCTTCCCGTCGGGCCCTTCCGAACGTCGACCGCGCCGGTGAACGTGGCCGCGCTCGAGGAGCGCTACGAACCCGGTGCCGAGGTCACGCCGGAGTCGCTCGTCGAGAAGGGCGTGCTCAAGAACACGCGAACCGACGTCAAGATCCTCGGCAAGGGCGACCTGACCAAGAAGCTGAGCGTCACCGCGCATGCCGTCTCGGCGACCGCGCGGGAGAAGATCGAGGCCGCAGGCGGCACGATCACGCTCCTGCGCGAGCCGAAGGTGCGCCTGCCGAAGCGCAAGCCGGAGGCGCTGCGCCAGGTCAAGCCGGAGGCAGCGGCCGACGAGCCGGTGGCCGAGGAGACGGCGTCCGAGGCCGAGCAGGAAGCGGAAGCACCCGCCGAGCAGGCGGAGGAGGAGCAGGGCTAGATGTTCTCCTGGCTCGCCAACGCCTGGCGCGTGCCGGAGCTCCGGCGCCGCGTCTTGTTCACGGCGATGATCCTTGCGCTCTACCGCCTCGGCTCGTGGATTCCCGCTCCCGGCGTCGACTCGGCGTCGATCCAGAGCTACTTCAACAACAAGGGCGGCACGCTGCTCGGCTTCCTGAGTGTCTTCTCCGGCGGCGCGCTCTCGCGCTTCTCGCTGTTCGCGCTCGGGATCATGCCCTACGTCACCGCCTCGATCATCCTGCAGCTGCTGACCGTCGTGATCCCGAAGCTCGAGCAGCTCCAGAAGGAAGGCGAGGCGGGCTACGCCAAGATCAACCAGTACACGCGCTACCTGACGGTGGTGCTCGCGGCCGCCCAGGCGGCCGGGTACGGGTACCTGTTCAAGCGGCAGGGCGCCCTGGTGCACGCCAACTCCGGCCGGCTCGTGCTGATCGTGGTCACGCTGACCGCCGGCACGACGCTTTTGATGTGGATGGGCGAACTGATCACCAAGCGCGGGATCGGTAACGGGATCTCGCTGCTGATCTTCGCCTCGATCCTCTCGGCCGCGCCCGCCGGAGTCAGCGCCTGGTACAACGGCGGCCCGATGGAGAAGCTGTTCTTCCCGCTGATCGCGATCGGGATCGTGGTGGCGGTCGTCTTCGTCCAGGAGGGCCAGCGCCGGATCCCGATCCAGTACGCCAAGCGGATGGTGGGGCGGCGCCTGACGAGCGGCCAGTCGACCTACATGCCGCTGCGCGTGAACATGGCCGGCGTCATCCCGATCATCTTCGCCGCCGCGCTGCTGGCGCTGCCGCAGACGGTGGGCTCGTTCTCGCCGAACGCGCAGACCTTCATCAACCGGCACTTCTCCTACTCATCGCTCAACTACCTCGTCGTCGAGGCAGTCCTGATCATCGTCTTCACCTACTTCTACACCGCGGTGCAGTTCAACCCGGTCGACCAGGCGGACAACCTGCGCAAGTACGGCGGCTACGTCCCCGGGATCCGTCCGGGCCCGCCGACGGCGCAGTACTTCGACCGGGTGCTGACGCGCCTGACTCTGCCCGGCTCGCTCTTCCTGGCTGCGATCGCGGTGCTCCCTAGCATCTTCATCAAGTACGGCGGCTTCTCACAGGCGAACTCGCGCGCCCTCGGCGGCACCTCGGTGCTGATCGCCGTCGGCGTCGCGCTCGACACGATGCGCCAGATGGAGTCGCAGATGATGATGCGCTCCTACGAAGGCTTCCTGAAGTAGTGCTCAACGTATTGCTGCTTGGGCCGCAAGGCGCCGGCAAGGGAACCCAGGGAAGGCTCATCTCTGCGGAGTACGACGTCCCGCATATCAGCACGGGAGACATACTCCGGGCTGCCATCGCCGAGGGCAGCGAGCTCGGGCGCCAGGCCGAGCCGCTCCTGAACGCGGGCCAGCTGGTTCCGGACGAGATCATGATCGGGCTCATCCGCGAGCGGATCTCGCAGGAGGATGCGCAGGTGGGCTTCATCCTCGACGGCATTCCGCGAACCGCCCGGCAGGCCGAAGAGCTCGACGCGATGCTGGACGAGGTCGGCCGGCCGCTGGGGATCGTGTTCGAGCTCCAACTGTCCGAAGAGGCTTCTCTCGACCGGCTGGGCAAACGGGCTGAGCAGGAGGGCCGCACCGACGACACGCCCGAGGCGATCCGGACGCGGCTTCGCCTCTACCACGAGCAGACCGAGCCTCTCGTCGAGTACTACCGCGCGCGCGGAATCCTGGTCGGAGTCGACGCCGGCCGCTCGATCGATGAGGTTTTTGCGGAGATCCAGAAGGCGCTCGAGACAGAAGCGGTGCGGTCGTGATCATCTGCAAGTCGCCCGAGGAGATCGCGCGCATGGCCCGCGCGGGCGCCGTGGTGGCCGACGTGCTCGCCTTGATCGGCGAGCGGGCCCAGCCGGGCGTCACCACCGCGGAGCTCGACGCGCTCGCGGACGAGTTCATCCGATCCCAGGGCGGCCAGCCGACCTTCAAGGGCTACCGCGGCTACCCGGCCTCGATCTGCGCTTCCGCCAACGACCTGGTCGTGCACGGGATCCCCGGGCCGTACGCACTCGTGGACGGCGACGTGCTCTCGGTCGACGTCGGGGTCACTCTCGAGGGGTTCGTGGCCGACTCCGCCTGCACGTTCCCGATCGGCGAGATCCCGCCCGAGGCGGAGCGGCTGCTCGAGGCCTGCCGGGCCGCGCTCGCCGCCGGGATCGCGCAGTGCCGGGCCGGCAACCGTCTATCCGACATCTCGCACGCGATCCAGACCGTGACCGAGGAGCACGGCTTCTCGGTCGTGCGCAGCCTGGTCGGTCACGGCGTCGGCCGTTCGATGCACGAGGAGCCGCAGATCCCGAACTACGGCGAGCCGGGCCGCGGGCCGCGGCTCTCGCCGGGGATGACCTTCGCGATCGAGCCGATGATCACCGCGGGCAGTCCTGAGGTCATCCTCCACGACGACGAGTGGTCGATCTCCACGGCGGACGGCTCCCTGGCCGCTCACTTCGAGCACACGGTCGCCATCACCGAGGCCGAGCCGAGGATCCTGACCGCCGCCCGGACCCCGGTGCATACGTGACGCTCGCGCCGAGCTCTCGATGATGGCCGACCAAAGGATCGAGGCCTACGCGAAGTTGCTGGTCGAGGACTGCCTCGACGTCCAGCCGGGCTGGCAGGTGGTGGTGTCCGGCGGCGCGCTCGCGAGGCCGTTGCTCGAGGCCCTCAGCGCCCTCCTCGCCCGCCGCGGGGCCTACGCGATCCAGCGGATCAGTCTCACAGGCGTGCGCTTCAACCTGCAGTGGGTCCGGGAAGCCCCGGACGAGCTGCTCGACACCCCGGCGCCGATCGAGGTGCAGCCGCTCCACGAGGCAGACGCCTGGATCGGGATCGAGGCGCCCGAGAACACGCGCGAGCTCTCGCTGATCGGCGCCGACCGCCTGGCCAGGATCCAGGCTGGGTTGCGCCCGCACCTCGAGCGCGTCTTCTCGTACGACCTGAAGTGGGTCGGCTGCCAGTTTCCGACCGCGGCGCTCGCGCAGGACGCCGGCATGTCGCTGACCGACTTCGAGGATTTCCTCTACGGCGCCTGCCTGCTCGACTGGGACGCCGAGCGGGAGCGGATGAGCGCCTACGCCGCGCCCTTCGACGAGGCGGAGGAGGTGCGGATCGTCGGACGCGAGACCGACATCACGCTCAGCCTCGCCGGGCGCAGGGGGGAGGTCGACGCGGGCGGCGCCAACATGCCGGGCGGGGAGTTCTTCTACTCGCCGCTCGAGGACTCGGCGTCCGGGACGATCGCCTTCACCGAGTTCCCGGCCGTCTACGCGGGCCGGGAGGTCACCGGCATCCGCCTGCGCTTCGAGGAAGGCCGCGTGGTCGACGCCTCGGCGGACACGCACGAGGACTTCCTGGTCGAGATCCTGGACCGCGACGAGGGCTCCCGACGGCTCGGCGAGCTCGGGATCGGCTGCAACCCGCGCATCACGCGGCACATGAAGAACACGCTCTTCGACGAGAAGATCGACGGCACCGTCCACCTCGCGCTCGGCAACGGCCTCCCAGAGGTCGGTGGCGAGAACGTCAGCCAGGTGCACTGGGACATCGTCAAGGACCTGCGCGAGGGCGGGAGGCTTGAACTGGACGGAAAGGTCGTGCAGGAGAGCGGAAAATGGCTGATCTAAGGCGTCGCTTGCGACGCCGACCTCAGGACAGAGGGCCTTTTGGCCGTCTGTCCGTCTGAAATGACCGGTCGATGACGGTGGCTGCGATTCCCGTAGGTCTGAGCCACCTTCCCTTTGCTACCATTGACACCCGCGGCGAGAGCCGTGTTTTTCCGTGTCCCCAACCGCGCTCAGCGAGCGCGGTTTCTGTGAGGTAGATGGCGCAAAAAGAAGAGAAGATCGAGGTCGAAGGCGAGATCGTCGAGGCGCTCCCGAGCACGATGTTCCGGGTGCAGATCGACGGGATGGACCAGACCGTCTTGGCCACCATCTCCGGGAAGATGCGCAAGCACTACATCCGCATCCTCCCGGGGGACAAGGTCAAGGTGGAGCTTTCGCCCTACGACCTGACCAGAGGAAGGATCACGTACCGACACCGATGAAAGTCCGAGCTTCAGTCAAGCCCATGTGCGAGCGCTGCCGCGTGATCAAGCGGCACGGCAAGACCATGGTCATCTGCACCAACCCCCGCCACAAGCAGAGGCAGGGCTAAGCCATGGCGCGCATCGCCGGCGTCAACATCCCCAACCAGAAGCGGCTCGAGATCGGGCTGACGTACATCTACGGCATCGGCCGCTCGACGGCGAAGAAGATCTGCGCCGAGACCGGGCTCTCGCTGGACGAGAAGGTCAAGGACCTGACCGACGAGGAGGTCACCAAGCTCCGCGAGTACATCGACGGCAACCTCCAGGTCGAGGGCGACCTTCGCCGTGAGCGCACGCAGGCGATCAAGCGCCTGCAGGAGATCGGCGCCTACCGCGGCTTCCGCCACCGCCGCGGCCTGCCCGTGCGCGGCCAGCGCACGAAGACCAACGCGCGCACGCGCAAGGGCCCGAAGAAGACCGTCGGCCGCGGCAAGAAGGCACCGACCAAGACCTAGTGCCTCGTCCAGCAACACATGTCGGCTTCTGGCCCGCGATCACGCGGCGCCAGAGCCCACCCTTGACCTTGGCAAGGCAGTCCAGCCTTGCCGCGGCCAAGTGCAAGCTCTGGCTTGGTGCTCGCGACCCAGAAACTCGACGGCGTCACTGGACGGGGCACTAATGGCACCTCCTCGCAGACAGGCGACCCGCGGCCGCACGCGCCGGCGCGTGCGCAAGAACATCGCGATCGGCCAGGCGCACATCAAGACGTCGTTCAACAACACGATCGTGTCGCTGACCGACAACGAGGGCAACGTGATCGCGTGGGAAAGCGCCGGCTCGGCCGGCTTCAAGGGCTCGCGCAAGTCGACGCCGTTCGCCGCGCAGGTCACCGCCGACGCCTGCGCGCGGAAGGGCATGGAGCACGGGCTGCAGAAGGTCGAGGTTTTCGTCAAGGGCCCGGGCGCCGGCCGCGAGACCGCGATCCGCTCGCTCCAGGCTGCCGGGCTCGAGATCCTCGGCGTCAAGGACGTCACGCCGCAGGCGCACAACGGCGTCCGCCCGAAGAAGCGGCGGCGGGTCTAGTTATGGCGCGAGACCGCTCCCCCAAGTGCAAGCAGTGCCGGCGAGAGGGCATGAAGCTCTTCCTCAAGGGAGAGCGCTGCCTGACCGAGAAGTGCGCGATCGAGCGCCGCAGCTATCCGCCGGGCGAGCACGGCCGCGGCCGGATCAAGCAGTCCGAATACCTGCTGCAGCTGCGCGAGAAGCAGAAGGCGCGCCGCTACTACGGCCTGCTCGAGAAGCAGTTCCGCACCTACTACACCAAGGCCGCCAAGGGCTCGGGCATCACCGGCGAGACGCTGCTGCGCATGCTCGAGACGCGGCTCGACAACGTCGTCTACCGGCTCGGCTTCGCCGCCTCGCGCGCACAGGCCCGCCAGCTCGTGCGGCATGGCCATTTCCAGGTCAACGGCCGCCGCGTGAACATCCCGAGCTACCAGGTCCGGCCCGACGACATCATCACGCTCAAGCCCGGCAGCCCGGCCGAGCAGGTCGTCCGCGACGCCACCGACCTGACCGCCTCGGTCACGCCGTGGCTGCAGGCCGACCACGACGGCCTCACCGGCAAGGTGCTCAAGTGGCCGGAACGGGAGGAGATCGACACCCCCGTCCAAGAATCGCTCATCGTCGAGCTCTACTCGAAGTAACAGAAAGGAACGGAATGGCAGTAAGGACCAGCTTGATGGAGTTCCAGATCCCGCGGATCGTCCACGAGGAAGTCGACGAGAACCGCGGTGTCTTCGTGATCGAGCCGCTCGACCGCGGCTTCGGCTACACCTTCGGCAACTCGCTGCGCCGCGTGCTGCTCTCGTCGCTCGAGGGCGCCGCCGTCACCTCGGTCAAGATCGAGGGCGTCGCGCACGAGTTCACGACCCTGCCGGGCGTCCGCGAGGACGTGACCGACATCCTGCTCAACTTCAAGAACCTGATCTGCCGCCTGCACGGCGACTCGCCCGAGATCGAGGTCCGGCTCTCGAAGAAGGGCCCGGGCACGGTCAAGGCCTCCGACATCGAGGCGCCGGCCGAGCTGGAGATCCTCAACCCCGACCTCGAGATCGCCAACCTCTCGGACAAGGGCAAGCTCGAGGTGACGCTGACGATCGGCCGCGGGCGCGGCTACGTGCCCGCCGAGCTGAACCGTGGGCCGGAGCACACCATCGGCGTGATCCCGATCGACTCGATCTTCTCGCCGGTTCGGCGCGTCTCGTACGACGTCGAGGCCGCCCGCGTGGGGCAGCGCACCGATTACGACAAGCTGCGCATCGACGTCACGACGGACGGTTCGATCGACCCGCGCGACTCGATCGGCCAGGCGGCGGAGATCCTGATCCGCCAGCTGGCGATCTTCACCGACATCGACCGGATCGAGGGCCTCGGCGAGGCCGGGGCGGCCGCGGAGGCGCAGGCCGAGCCGGCGCTCGCCCACGGGATGGAGAACTTCCCGATCGAGGAGCTCGAGCTCGGCGTCCGCTCGTACAACTGCCTGAAGCGCGTCGGCATCGAGACGATCGGCGACCTGGTCACCAAGACCGAGAACGAGCTGGCGGCGATCCCGAACTTCGGCAAGAAGTCGATCGAGGAGGTCAAGGAGACTCTCGCTCAGCACGGGCTCACGCTCCGCGGCGACAACGGCGGCGGAGGCCTCGAATAGCGTATGCGTCACGCGAAGGCCGGCAGGAAGCTCGGGCGGGACTCCGCCCACCGCAAGGCGCTCTACTCGAATCTAACGGGCGCCCTGATCGAGCACGGGCGCATCGAGACGACCGAGGCGAAGGCCAAGGCGGTGAAGCCGTT
>DASPRN010000007.1:0-3236 GCA_035624425.1 Gaiellaceae bacterium | reverse complement strand
CGAGGCTCCTCGAGGGCGCGATGCACGGCGGCGCGGCGATGGCCGCGGCGGGCCTCGGGCTCGGGCACGCGATGGCGCAGGCGCTCGGCGGCCGCTTCGGCATTGCCCACGGCGCCGCGAATGCGCTCAGCTTGCCGCCGGCGCTGCGCTTCAACCAGCCCGTCGCGGACGCGGAGATCGCCCGCTTCGGCGAAGCGCTCGGCAGCGCCGACCCCGCGGCCCGCGTCGAAGAGCTTGCGCGGCTCGCGGGCTACGAGCGGCTACGCGACCTGGGCGTGCCCGAGGACGAGCTCGACGAGGTTGCCGAGGCAGCCGCCGTCCGGGCGGGGGCGAAGGCGAATCCGCGTCCTGCGACCCCGGCCGAGATCGCCGAGCTGCTCCGCAGCATCTATTGACAGGCGCCGGGCGCCGGCGTGCCTCCGGGCCCGGTGAGGTGCGCGAGCGCGGGGCCGGCCCCGGACTCGAGGCAGTACGAGCCGGCGTCGGCGCGCACGAGCCGGACGCCGAGCCCGCCGAGCGACGACACCGCGTAGGTCCCGTTCAGCGCGTGGTACTGCTCGACCGCGAAGGCGGCCTGCTGCAGCTTCACCTCGGCCGCTGTCTGCGCGGCCCGGTTGACCTCCGACGAAGCGCTCTTGGTGTCGGCCGAACGCCAGGGCTGTGAGGTCATCGCGAGGCCGATGACGAGCGTCCCGAGGACGAGGGAGACGATGCCGACAGCGCGTCCCATGACCCATTCATCGGCAGCGGGCGCAGGCTGCTCAAGCAAATAAGTCGATCTAATTCCTGGAATTAGGGTACGATCCGGAGCGGTGGCCGAACGGCTCTCATTCGACGTGCTCGTGGTCGGGAGCGGCGCCTCCGGGCTCGCGGCCGCCGTCTCCGCCGAGAGGACGGGCGCGCGGGTCGGGCTCGTGACCAAGGGCGCGCTCCAGTCGTGCAACTCCGCCAAGGCGCAGGGCGGCATCCAGGCCGCGTTCGGCGAGGACGACTCGCCTGCGCAGCACGCCGAGGACGTCTGGCAGAGCTCGCACGAGACGGCCGACCGCGAGCTGGTCGAGGTGCTCACGGGCGAGGCGCCCGGTGCGATCCACTGGCTCGAGGAGCACGGCGTCGAGTTCACGCGCGAGAACGGCGGCTACCGCCTGGCGCGCTGCGGCGGCGCAACGCGCAAGCGCCTGCTGCAGGTCGGCGACCGCACCGGCCACGCGATCACGACGGCGCTGCGCGACGCCTTTCTCGCCTCGAGCGGCGAGGCGTTCCCGAACTGCCCTCTGGTCGCGCTCGAGCCGAGCGACAACGGCTGGCTCGCAACCTGCCGGCGCAGGAACGGCGAGGAGCTCCGGATCGACGCCGGCGCCGTCGTGCTCGCGGCCGGGGGGCGCTGCTACCGCGAGGCCGAGGAGCGCGGCGAGCTCTCGACCAACCACCCCGGCGCAACCGGCGAGGTGACACAGCTCGCGCTCGAGCTCGGCGCCGAGAGCCGGGACCTCGACGCGCTGCAGTACCACCCGAACGGCGGGGCCTGGCCGCCGAAGATGCAGGGCTATTCGATCCCGGAGACGACGCGCGCCTATGGGGCGACGCTCGTCAACGCCGACGGCGAGGAGTTCACCGACCCGCTTGGCCCGCGCGACGCCGTCTCGCAGGCGATCTTCGACGAGGTCGAGGCCGGGCGCGGCGTCGAGACGCCCGACGGGCGGCCGGCCGTGCTGCTAGACACGACCCGGATCGCCGAGCAGGACGCCGAGATCTCGCTGCCGTACATGCTCCGCCGCTACCGTTCGTCCGGCATCGACCCGCTCAGGCAGCCGATCCTCACCTATCCCGTGCTCCACTACCAGAACGGCGGGCTCGTCATCGACGAGCGCTCCGAGACGACCCTGCCGGGCCTCTACGCCTGCGGCGAGATCGCCGGCGGCACGCACGGGCGCAACCGGATGATGGGCAACTCGCTGCTCGAGTGCACCGTCTTCGGCCGCCGCGCAGGAGCTGCCGCAGCGGGGAGGGCCGCGTGAGCACCGTGGTGACGGATATTCGGCAGGCCGTCGAGGACGCCGCGGCGTATCTCTACGTCTGGGCGCTCAAGGACATCCCGCAGGACCTGCGCGACGCGCTGGCCGCGGCCAGGGATCGCGAGACGTCGGTCCCCGGCAGGCGCGTGCTCGAGACGATCGTCCGCAACGTCGAGGTAGCCGACGACCAGAAGAACCTCGTCTGCCAGGACACGGGAATCGCCGTCTACACCTGCCGTGTCGGCGAGGGCTTCCCGCTGCACCCGGCGCGGATCTACGAGGCGCTCAAGGCCGGCACCGAGCGCGCGACGCTCGAGCATCCGCTGCGCTCGAACGCCGTCCACACGCTGACGCGCGAGAACACCGGGCCGAACACCGGCTACCGGCTGCCGATCGTCCACTGGGAGTTCGTCGAGGACTGGGATGGGCTCGACGTCAAGTGCGTCCCGAAGGGCTCGGGCTCAGAGAACATGAGCTTCCTGAAGATGTGCGTCCCCGCCGACGGCGTGAAGGGGATCGTGCAGTTCGTGCTCGAGTCGATCGTGGGCGCCGGCGGCAAGCCGTGCCCGCCCGGGATCGTCGGCGTCGGGATCGGCGGCTCGGCCGATTACGCGATGTATCTCGCCAAGGAGGCGATCGCTCGGCCGATCGGGACGCGGAACCCCGACCCGCATGTCGCGAAGCTCGAGCAGCAGCTGTACGAGCTCCTGAACGAGACGGGGATCGGCCCGATGGGGCTCGGCGGCGACGTCACCGTCCTCAACTGCCACATCGAGCACGCGGACACCCACATGACCCTGAACCCGGTGGCCGTGAACTATCAGTGCTGGGCTGCGCGCCGCGCGACCGCCCACATCGCCGCCGACGGCACCGTCGACTTCGACCGGGAGGCGTGACCCGAATGCGACCTAGTAACACTGTGTTACTTGGAGGGGTAGGCGCTCGTGGCTAGGCACGAGGTGACCTTTCCGATCGCCGACGAGGCCGAGATTCTCGGGCTCAGGGCCGGCGACGAGGTGGTCGTGCAGGGGCACATCATCGGCATCCGCGACCGGACGCAGATCCGGATCTTCGACGAGGGCGTCGAGCCGCCCATGGACCTGAAGGGCGCGTTCCTGTTGCACACGGCGCCCGGCGTGAAGAAGGTTGGAGACAAGTACGAACCGGTCTGCATCGGCACGACGACGAGCGCGCGGATGGTGCGGTTCACCGAGCCGCTCG
>DASPRN010000126.1:0-26359 GCA_035624425.1 Gaiellaceae bacterium | reverse complement strand
TGCGTGACGAGCTGGCCGCCGAGGGCGTCACGCTGGGCACCACCTCCGACACCGAGCTGATCGCCGCGCTGATCGCGAACGACCCCGCGCCGATCGAGGACGCGGTCGCCAACGCGATGGGCCGGCTCGAGGGAGCCTTCTCGGTCGTCGCGCTCTCCGAGGGCAAGCTGATCGGCTTCCGCGACCGGCACGGCTTCCGGCCGCTCTGTCTCGGCCGCGAGGACGGCCACGCGCTGCTCGCGTCCGAGACGAGCGCGCTCGACAACGTCGGCGCCGAGGTCGTGCGAGAGCTCGCGCCCGGCGAGCTGGTCGTGATCGACGAGGAAGGTGTGCACGCGCGGCAGGCGCTCGAGACCGCCGGCGGCGGAGCGCTCTGCATCTTCGAGTTCTTCTACCTGGCCCGCCCCGACTCGCGGCTGGCCGGGATCGAGGTGCACGGCGCGCGCGTGCGCATGGGCGAGCGCCTTGCCGAGGAGGCGCCGGTCGACGGCGACCTCGTCCTCCCGATCCCCGACTCGGGCACGCCCGCAGCGATCGGCTTCTCGCGCGCGAGCGGGATCCCGTTCTCGGAAGGCCTGATCAAGAACCGCTACGTCGGCCGGACGTTCATCCAGCCCGACCAGGGCCTGCGCGAGCAGGGCGTCCGCCTCAAGTTCAACCCGCTCGCCGAGGTCGCGGGCAAGCGCCTCGTGGTCGTCGACGACTCGATCGTCCGCGGCAACACGACCCGCAAGATCGTTCAGATGCTGTTCGACGCCGGCGCGGCCGAGGTGCACGTGCGCGTCTCGTCACCGCCGGTGATCAGCCAGTGCTACTACGGGATCGACTTCGCCGACGAGGACGAGCTGATCGCGGCCAGGCGCTCGGTCGAGCAGGTTCGCGAGCGCATCGGCGCGACCTCGCTCGCCTACCTCTCTCTGGAGGGCCTCACCGAGTCGACGAGCCGGCCGGAGTCCGAGCTCTGCCGCGCCTGCCTCACGCGGGACTATCCGACGACGGTCCCGCGTGAGGCGGCGAAGCTCCGGTTCGAGCGCGTCTGAGGCGCTCGCTTGCGACGCCGTTGAGAGGCCGGACCGGCTTTGCCGGTCCGGCCGTTTACGCTACTGCTCGAGGACGCGGCTCGCCTTGGCGATGCCGCGGCTGAGGATGTAGAACGAGGTCAGGGCCACCGTGTAGATCGACCAGGACTGCGTGTCGACGCTCTTGGCGATGATCCAGATCAGGATGAGCGTGATCTCGATGACGGCGTAGAGCAGAAACTCCGCGTTGCCGGGAATCGGCAGCGTTGCGCCGGACGCGATTCCCGGCATCATCGAGGGCCGGGAGGGCTCCTCCGGGGGGTTCGTCATGCCTGCTTCTCCTTTCCGTCTAGGCCGCAAGGCCGGGGACGTGCACGATCTCCAGCTTGACGCCGTCGGGATCGTAAAAGAACACGGCGTAATACCCGGGCTGGTACCAGTACTCCTCGGGGCCGCTCTCGATCTCGGCTCCCTGGCCGCGCAGCCACTCGGCCCGCTCGTTGACGACGGCCCGCGAAGAGGCTTCCAGCGCGAGGTGGTGCAGGCCGACGCGGTAGCGGTCGTATGGCGCCTCGACCGGGGTCTGCGCCTCGCGCAGGCCGATCGAGGTGCCCGTGCCCCAGAGGTACCAGATCGTCTCGCCGCGCTCACCCTGCACCTCGCTGACGCCGTGCCAGCCCAGCGG
The DNA here is from genome assembly GCA_035624425.1 of Gaiellaceae bacterium. Lineage (GTDB taxonomy): Bacteria > Actinomycetota > Thermoleophilia > Gaiellales > Gaiellaceae > AC-32. Next base: position 24,655 of record DASPRN010000126.1, on the reverse strand, counting down.
GCCGAGCAGATCGCGGTAGAAGGGCAGGCTGCGCTCGATCGACGAGACGACGAGATCGACGTGATGGACGCCGGAGGAGCGCATGTAGCAACCGCCGCAAGGTTTCCGCGCGGTTGCAATGGTTCCTGCACAGTCGTTGATCCCGGTCGGCTGCAGAGGCGGACACCTCCTGGGCCGGAGCCGTCGAGCCTGGGCTTTAGACTCGCCCGAGTGAGGGCCAAGACCTACGAGGAGGCGGGAGTCTCGCTGGCGGCGGCCGAGGAGGTGGTCTCGCGCCTCAAGGCGGCGGTCGAGTCGACCGGCGCGGAGGGGTTCGGCGCGTTCGCGGGGCTCTACCCGCTCGACGAGCGGCGGCTGCTCGCGGCCTCGACCGACGGCGTCGGCTCCAAGCTCATTCTTTCGCGGCGCGCAGGCCGCCTCGAGGACGCCGGCCGCGACCTGGCCGCGCATTGCATCGACGACGTGCTCACGACCGGGGCCGAGCCGTTGTTCTTCCTCGACTACGTCGCCGCGCACCGGCTCGACCTCGAGCAGGTCGCGGAGCTGGTCGAGGGCGCGGCCGAGGTCTGCCGCGAGGCCGGCTGCGCGCTGATCGGCGGCGAGACGGCCGAGCTGCCGGGCGTCTACCGCGACGAGGAGCTCGACTTCGCGGGCACGTGCGTCGGGCTGGTCGAGCGCGACGACCTGATCGACGGCTCACGCTGCGAGCCGGGCGACCTCGTCCTCGGCCTCCCGTCCTCCGGGCTGCATACGAACGGCTTCTCGCTCGTCCGCGAGCTCGTCGGCGACGGCGACTTCGACGCCGACCTGCTGCTCGCGCCGCACCGGCTCTACCTGGACGAGGTGCGCCACCTCCGTGCCGAGGCCGACGTGAAGGCGCTCGCGCACGTGACCGGCGGCGGGATCCTCGGCAACCTCACACGAGTTCTCCCCGAGGGCGTTACCGCCGAGATCGACTGGGACGCCTGGGAGCGCCCGCCGGTCTACGCCTGGCTGGACGAGCGCGCCGTCGACGAGGCCGAGCAGCGGCGGGTCTTCAACCTCGGGATCGGCATGTGCGCGGTCGTGCCCGAAGCGCCCGAAGGCTCGCTCGTGATCGGGCGGCTCACGTGATCGGCGTCCTCGTCAGCGGCGAAGGCACCAACTTGCAGGCGCTGATCGATGCGGGCCTGCCGATCGTCGCGGTCGCGAGCAACACGCCCGGCGTGCGCGCCCTCGAGCGTGCCGAGCAGGCCGGGATCGCGACGGCCGTCTTCGAGCTCGACGACTACCCCGATCGCGAAGCACGCGACGCTGCCATGGCCGACTGGCTGGCCGCGCGCGGCGTCGACCTGATCGTCTGCGCCGGGTACATGCACCTCCTCCGGCCCTGCTTCCTCGAGCGCTTCCCGGGCCGCGTGATCAACACGCACTCCGCCCCGCTCCCGGAGTTCCCCGGCCCCCACCCGATCCACGACGTGCTGGCGGCCGGCGTGCCCGAGACCGCGGCCACCGTCCACTACGTCGACGGCGGCATCGACAGCGGGCCGGTGATCGCGGCCGAGCGCGTGCCCGTGCTCCCGGGCGACGACGCGAAGAGCCTGCGCACCCGCGTTCAGTCGGTCGAGCACCGCCTCCTGCCGGAGGTCGTCCGCGGGTTGATCGCATGAAGCGCGCGCTGATCTCCGTCTACGACAAGTCCGGGCTCGAGGAGTTCGCGCGCGGGCTGACGCAGCTCGACGTCGAGCTGGTCGCGAGCGGCGGCACGGCCACCTTTCTGACCAAGCTCGGAATCCCGGTGACGCCGGTCGAGGACGTCACCGAGGTGCCGGAGCTGCTCGGCGGCCGCGTCAAGACGCTGCACCCGAGGATCCACGCGGCGATCCTGGCGCGGCGCGACCGCCAGGACGACCAGGCCTCGCTCGAGCAGCACGCCATCGAGCCGTTCGACCTCGTCTGCGTGAACCTCTATCCGTTCCAGGATGTCATCGCGCGGCGGGCGGTCGGCGAGCAGGACGCCGTCGAGATGATCGACATCGGCGGCCCGGCGATGCTGCGCGCGGCGGCCAAGAACTTCGCCCACGTCGCGGCCGTTTGCCGTCCGGAGCGGTACCCCGAGGTGCTCGCCGAGCTGCGCGCCCGGCGGGACCTCTTGCTCGAGACGCGCAGGCGCCTGGCGGCCGAGACCTTCGCGGTCACCGCGGCCTACGAGGCGGCGATCGCGAGCTGGTTCGGGGCCGCCGAGAGCTTCCCGGAGTCGCTCATCCCCGTCTTCGCGAAGGAACAGGAGCTGGCCTACGGCGAGAACCCGCACCAGTCCGCGGCCTACTACTCGGAGGTCGGCGCGCGGCGGCACCTGCTCTCGATGGTCGACCAGCTGCACGGGCGCGAGCTCTCGTTCAACAACCTGAACGACCTCTCGGCGGCGCGGCTCGTCGCGCGCGAGTTCGAGCTGCCGGCGTGCGCGATCGTCAAGCACGCGAACCCCTGCGGCGTCGCCGTCGCCGGCTCGATCGAGCAGGCGTACGACCGGGCGCTCGCCGCCGACCCGCTTTCGGCGTACGGCGGAGTGGTCGTGCTCAACCGGCCGGTGAGCGCGGCGCTCGGGGAGCGGCTGGCCGAGCAGTTCGTCGAGGTGCTGTTCGCGCCCGGATACGAGCCGGCGGCCCTCGAGAAGCTGAAGGAGAAGCCCGCGATACGGATTCTCGAGGACCACGAGCGGCGCCTCTCGAACCCGGGCGAGCGCGATTACCGCCGCGTGCTCGGCGGCCTGCTCGTCCAGGAGCGCGACTGGGACGTCGACGACCGCGAGGGCATGCAGGTCATCTGCGGCGAGCCGGACGAGCTGGCCTGGGGCGACCTGCTCTTCGCCTGGCGGGTCTGCAAGCACGTCACCTCGAACGCGATCGTGCTGGCGCGCGACCTGCAGACGCTCGGGATCGGCGCCGGGCAGATGAGCCGCGTGGACGCCGTCCGGATCGCACTCGACAAGGCGCGAGAGCACGGGCACGCGACCGCCGGGGCGGTGCTCGCCTCCGACGCGTTCTTCCCGTTCGCGGACGGGCCGCAGCTCGCGCTCGGCGCGGGGATCACCGGGTTCATCCAGCCGGGCGGCTCGAAGCGCGACGCCGAGGTGGTCGAGGCCGTCGAGCGCGCCGGGGCGACGATGGTCTTCACCCACCGCCGCCACTTCCGGCACTAGCTGGTTACCGCCACCGCCAGGTCGAGGCGGCCGTGCAGGCCGGAGAGATCGATCGTGCCCGTGTCGGGTGCGAACCGGTCGAACGCCTTCCCGCCGAGCACCACCGCCGAGATCCGCTCGCCGGGAGGCAGGCGCAGCCGCAGCTGCAGGATCGGCGGCACCACGCGCCCCGGCACGTCGACCACCGCGTGGATCGAGCCGGCCTCGGCGTCGAGGGTGTACGAAAGGAGGCCGAAGCTCGTCCGCACGCTGCGGACGGCGATCCGCTTCCCGGGCGCAAGCCAGGCGCGCGGCGTCGAAAACCCGAGCTCGAGGCCGTCGGGCGTACCGAGCGCGTCGCGCGTCTCGTGGACCAGCATCAGCTTCAGCGTCTCGAGGAAGAAGGTGTTGTTCGCGCTGTTCGGCGGCCGGAACATCGAGCGGTAGTACTCGCCTTCGACGGGCCCGATCGTGGAGCCCTCACCCGAGACGAACGTGTTCGGCGTCATGCCGGCGGCGAGCTTCCCGTAGAGGCTGAGCACGAGCTGGTCGGCCTGGCCCTCGTCCGCGAGGAAGCGCGAGACGTTCGTCCCGTAGACGTCGTCCGACCCTGGCGCGCGGTACCCCGGCTTGCCCGCGTTCGGAAAGGCGCGGAAGCGGACGAGGCCGAGCAGCCGCGAGCCGTGGCCGAGCAGGTAGTCGAGCACGCCCTGCGCTTCGGAGCTCCCGGGCGCGAAGAGGCCGGACGCGAGCGCGTAGGGCATCACGAGATTCCAGTAGCTGCCGTCGCGCGAGCCGGTGAGCGCGTCGAACGGCGGCGGCTGGCCGTCCAGGAGCGTGACCGGGACGAACAGCGAGCCGTCGGGAAGCCACGAGTCCGACGCGGCGACGGCGGCGCGAAGGCCGGCGTCGAGCCGGTCGGCGATCAAGGTCGCCTGGGCGGCAAGCGGCGCGTGGCCGGTCACGGCCCAGACCCAGGCCATCCCGCGCAGGCCCTGCAACACGAGCGCCTGGTCGTGCAGGCCGTAGACCGGAGTCTGGATGTCGACGCCGAACGGCTCGCGGAAGAGCAGGCCGCTTCCGTCGTTGTCGAGCTCGTACTCGAGCTCGTCGAGATCGTGACGGAGACCCGGCGTCACCTGCTCGACGAGGCTCCCGTCCCAGGTCCGCCGGAAGTAGTCGGCCGTGCCGTCCAGTTCCTCCCCCACCGCCCGGTTGGGGAAGACGGTCGGGCTCTGGAACGCCCTTTCGACGATCGAGCGCTCGGTGCCGGTGAACCCGTAGGCGCCCATCACCTCGGCGGCGTCGATCAGCTCCCACGAGAAGCGCTCGTACGAGTTGCCGAGGCTGTAGCGCCAGGAGTGCACCAGGTTCTGGATCAGAAGGTTCCGCTCGGCGTCGAAGACCCGCCGCTCCGGGACGACGAGCTGGGCTCCCGCCGCGAGCCGGCGGTTCCAGTAGGCGCCGACCGAGCGCCTCGCCCTGCGGTAGGCGGCCCCGTTGACCCGGAAGGGCAGCGCGCCGGAGGGCCAGGCGACGTAGACGATCCGGGGCTTGGTGCCCGGCGTCGAGTACGTGAGCGACCGGCGTCCATGCCCGTCACCCCGGCTGACCGTGAAGCGGGCCCGCGCCGCGGCGATTCCCGAGCCGCGCGGGTCGATCGTCACGCGGACGAAGCTGACGAGCCGGCGCGCTCCCGGGATCCGCGTCGCGAAGGACTCCTGCCGGTAGTGGACGCCGCCGCGGTCGACGTAGCCCGTCTCCAGGATCGGCAGGTAGCCGCCGCCGAGCCTGGCCGGCGCGAGGCGCGCGAGGCACGACCCGTACCGCTCGAAGCGGCCCTCGCCGACATCGACCGAGAGGCTCGTTCCGGTGGCTCGCTCGGAGACGATCTGACTCCCGTCGGCGACGTGCAGGTCGATCGTGCGGGGGTGGCGGCCTTCCGCGGGCCGGCCGAAGGCGAGGTAGTAGACGCCTGACTGCGTCAGCCGGTGCGGCGCGGAGCCGAGGGGCGGGCCGACGAGCAGCAGCGGGCGGAGGTACCCGGCCGCCGCGGCGTAGGTCGGGCCGGCCGGACTGGCCAGGAGCTGGTTCCCCCAGACGTCCTGCTTGGCGGCGAGCGCGGCGTTCACGGAGGCCGCATAGGCCGGATCCGGCGCAGGCTGCGGACAACCCGCGGCTCCGGGTGCTCGAAGGGCGCCCGCCGGCGCGCCGCACACCGCGGCGGCGAGCGCGCCGACTGCGAGCGCGATCCCGGCGCGCCCCGCCGTGCGACAGGATGAAACGCGGACCCCGAACATCCATGCAGTGTTCCAGCCGACACGGCGGCCCCACAAGAGCCATAGAGTTCGCGCCCGGAATGTCGCGCCCGATGGAAGCAAACTCACGCAAGTGGCTGACGCTCGCGATCGTCGGCGCCGCCTTCTTCATGACCGTCCTCGACGTCGCGATCGTCAATGTCGCGATCCCGTCGATCGAGAAGGACCTGAAGGTGACCGAGACGACGGTCCAGTGGGTGCTGATCGCCTACTCGATCACGTTCGGCGGCTTCCTGCTCCTCGGCGGCCGGATGGCCGACCTCCTCGGCCGGCGCCTGATCTTCCTCGTCGGTCTGACGCTGTTCACGGTCGCCTCGCTCGTCTGCGGCCTCTCGGGCAGCATCGCAGTCCTGATCTCGGCTCGCGCCGTGCAGGGGATCGGCGCGGCGATTATCTCGCCGGCCGCCCTCTCGATCGTGACGACGACCTTCCGCGAGGGCGCCGAGCGCAACAAGGCGCTGGGGATCTGGGGCGCGCTCGGCGGCTCCGGCGCCGCGGCCGGCGTGCTCTTCGGCGGGATCCTGGTCAAGTACCTCGGCTGGCAGTGGATCTTCTACGTCAACGTCCCGGTCGGCGTGCTCGTCGGTGCGCTGACGCTGCCGTTCGTGCCCGAGAGCCGCGCCGAGCTCGGCCATCGCCGCTTCGACGCCGCGGGCGCGGTCACGGTCACCAGCGGTCTCGCGCTGCTGGTCTACGCGATCTCGAAGGCCCCCGACGTCGGCTGGGGCTCCGCGCGCACGATCCTGCTCCTGCTCGCCTCGGTCGCGATCCTGGCCGTCTTCGTCGCGATCGAGACGCGGAGCGGTGCCCCGCTGATGCCGTTCAGGATCTTCCGGATCCGCTCCCTGCTCGCGGCGAACATCGTCGGCTTCCTGCTCGGCGCCGTGATCTTCGCCAACTTCCTCGTGCTCACGCTCTACGTGCAGCAGATCCTCGGCTGGTCGGCGCTCAAGACCGGCGTCACCTTCCTCGCGACTGCGGGGACGACGGTGATCTGGGCCGGAGTCGCCCAGGCGTTGACGACGAGGTTCGGCCCGCGGCCGGTGATCACGCTCGGAATGCTGATCCTGGCCGCCTCGATGCTCTGGTACACGCAGCTGCCGGTCGACGGACACTTCTGGCCCGACCTGCTGCCGCCGTACGTGATCTTCGCGCTCGGCCTGGCGTTCGGGTTCGTTCCTGTGACGATCGCCGCGCTCTCACAGGTCACGCCGCAGGAAGCCGGGCTCGCCTCGGGACTGATCAACACGAGCCAGCAGATCGGTGGCGCGATCGGAGTCGCGATTGCCTCGACGGTCGTCACCTCGTACGTCAACTCGAACCTGAAGACGTCGCTGCGAAGCGGCGGCACCGTCGCGCAGGTCTACACGACGGGATACCAGCACGCCTTCTGGGCGCTGATCGCGCTTGCACTGCTCGGCGCGCTACTCGCGTTCGTGCTGCTGCGGGGGACGCACGCGCGCGAGCCGGTGGCGGAAGCCGAAGCCGAGCCCGCCAGAGCCTAGGCGTCCGCGCGTTACGCTTGACCCGGATGCCGCGGGACTACCCCACGCTGCTCGAGCTGGTCGGGAACACGCCGCTCGTCCGTTTGCAGCAGATCGTGCCCGACGGCGCCGCGACGGTGCTCGCCAAGCTGGAGTTCCTCAACCCGGGCGGCTCGATCAAGGACCGGATCGCGATCACGATGGTCGAGGCGGCCGAGCGCGACGGGAAGCTGAAGCCCGGCGGCACGATCGTCGAGCCGACCTCCGGGAACACCGGCACGGGCCTCGCGATCGTCGCCGCGCTCAAGGGCTACAAGTGCATCTTCACGATGCCGGACAAGATGAGCCGCGAGAAGATCTCGCTGCTCAAGGCCTTCGGCGCCGAGGTGATCATCTGCCCGTACGCGGTCGAGCCCGAGTCGCCGGAGAGCTACTACTCCGTCTCGGACCGGCTCGCCGAGGAGATCCCCGGCGCGTTCAAGCCCGACCAGTACCGGAACGAGGCCAACCCGCGCGCCCACTACGAGACGACCGGGCCGGAGATCTGGGAGCAGACGGCCGGCGAGCTGGACGCCGTCGTGATCGCGGTCGGCACCGGTGGCACGATCACCGGCACGGCGCGGTACCTGAAGGAGCAGGCGCCGGACCTGACGATCGTCGGCGCCGACCCGGAGGGCTCGATCTACACCTCCGGGCCTGAGGAGCAGCACCCGTATCTGGTCGAGGGGATCGGCGAGGACTTCTACCCGCAGACCTTCGACCAGTCGGTGGTCGACCGCTGGGTGACCGTGACCGACCGCGACTCGTTCCTGACCGCGCGGCGCCTGGCCCGCGAGGAAGGCCTGCTCGTCGGCGGCTCGGGCGGCACCGCCGCGTGGGCGGCGATCGAGATCGCGAAGGAGCTAGGCCCCGGCAAGACCGTCGTCACCCTCTTCCCGGACGGCGGCCGCTCGTACCTGTCGAAGTTCTTCGACGACAACTACCTGATCGAGCTCGGCTTCCTCGAGCGCCGCGAGCCGGCGCCGAAGGTAGCGGAGGTGCTGCGTGCCAAGAGCCGTGACGGCGAGCTGCCCGACCTGGTCACGATCGAGTCGCACGAGAAGGTGGGCGCGGCGATCGACCTGATGCGCGAGTACTCGATCTCCCAGCTGCCGGTGATGCGGCACGGGTCGGCCGGCTCGCTGGCGGACGTCATCGGCGCGCTCGAGGAACGCGGGCTGCTCGACCGCGTCTTCCGCAACCCCGAGGCGGTCAACGAGGACGTGGCCGCGGCCATGCAGCCGCCGCTGGCGGCGGTCGAGGCCGACGAGTCGGTCGACGAGGTCTTCGCCGCGCTCACGGGCGGCAGCCCAGCCGTCGTCGTCGCGTCGGGCGGCAAGCCGACCGGGATGCTCACGCGTTCCGACCTGCTCGAATACCTCGCGCACCGTTGAACCGGCTCGAGGAACTCCTCCGCGAGGCCTTTCCCGGCGGCGAGGTGTCGGTCGAGGACCGAACCGGCGGTGGCGACCACTTCCAGGTCAGCGTCGTGAGCCCGCGCTTCGAGGGCCTCTCGCTCGTCGAGCAGCACCGGCTCGTCTACGACGCGCTCGCGGCCCCGCTCGCGGATGGCACCATTCACGAGTTGCGGATCTCGACGAAGGGAGCCAAGTGAAGGACCAGCTGCAGGAGATCATCGAGCGCGAAGACGTCGTGCTCTTCATGAAAGGCACGCCGCAGTTCGTGATGTGCGGCAACTCGCAGCGCGCGCTCGACGCCCTGCGCCGGGCCGGCGCACCGGTCACCGCGGTCGACATCCTCCCCGACCCGGCGATCCGCCAGGAGCTGTCGGCGCTCTCCGGCTGGCCGACGATCCCGCAGGTCTTCGTCCGCGGCGAGCTGATCGGCGGCGCCGACATCGTCGAGGAACTCGAGCAGAGCGGCGAGCTGGAGCGCACGCTGACCGACAAGCTCGGCGAGGGCTATCACGCCGAAGAGCGGGTAGTCGCCCTCGCCTGACCGCGTTAGAAGTCCCGGGCCATGCCTGGGGCAATTGCTGCCGAAGCTGCGGAGAGCTGCCGCCGCACGTCGCTGATCGTCACAGCGGTGATTGCGCGACGGACGTCGCCGCCGCCGGCGTGCGCAAGTGTCACCCGAGGACGCCTAGGTGGACGACCCCCTTGACAGGGCCAGCTCTGGATCGCGCCACAGGAAGAAGCTGACGAGGAAGATCCAGACGGAGTCGAGTATCAGCGCGATACCGGCGGCCGCCAGAATCCCCGTGCCGGCGTATCCGATAGCGAACGCGCCGACGATCGAGACCAGCGCGAGAACGACGCTGGCTACCCCGAACCAGCGAGGAAAGAGCTCGGTCTCGAGGCTGACGACGGCGGTAGCGCCAATCAGGAGCAACAGGCCGAGCAAGATCGCGCCGAAGCTCATCAGGCACATCGTCCACCAGAGGTGTGCGTTGGCGGGGCCGATCTCGGCGATCCTCGTCGCGGTGACCCCCATGATGAGGGCTCCGGTCACCGTGCTGGCCGCTGCCAGCACGCCGCCGCCAAGCGCGGCGATAGCGAGTCCCGCCTTTCCGCCCTCTGCCTCCCTCAGTGCCCTAAAGAGGCCGGACACGGCCAAGAGAGCGGCGGGCATCGCAAGCCCGAAGAGCACGGCCGCGAGCTGCAGACGGCCGTCGTGAGCCGAGAGATAGTTGTAGGTGTCTCGGCCGGAATCGGTAATGCTCGGCGTGCCCCTCGTCAAGATGCCGAACGCCAGGAAGAGCGCGAAGAAGACCGCGCCTCCGAGGGCTGCCAGCCGGACGGACAGGGTGCCCGGAACGTGAGCCGCAGGCCTGCGTTCGAGCCCGCGAACTCTGTGGGCATGAGTGCTCATGATCGTCTCCTTTCCCCGGCTCAATGAGCCAAGGCTGTCGACTGTGAGCGAGCCCGAACGGCGCCAGAGCCTTTGCGCCAAGCGCAGGCACCAACGCCTACGGGCGCACTCGTGCCAGTCAATCGTCTGCTGCTCGTTGCCCGAGCGCGTCAGTGAGATCACCGATCCGCATCAGCGGAAACCCTGATCCGCGGATGGCGGCTTGCCAGTGCGGCCACAACTAGAATCGCGGCATGGACTTCGAGACGCGCGCGATCCACGACGGGCAGGAGCCGGATCCGGCCACCGGGGCGATCACGGTGCCGATCTACCAGACGTCGACCTACGTCCAGGAGGCCGTGGGCGAGCACAAGGGGTACGACTACGCGCGGGTCGCGAACCCGACGCGAACGGCCCTGCAGCTCTGCCTCGCCTCGCTCGAGGGCGCCGAGCACGGGGTCGCGTTCTCGTCGGGCCTCGGCGCGGTGACGACGGTCATGCACCTCCTGAACCCGGGCGACCGGGTCGTCGCGGTCGCCGACGTCTACGGCGGCGTCTACCGCATGTTCTCGCAGGTCTACGAGCCGAAGGGCTACGCGTTCGAGTGGGTGCCGGCCGAGGAGCTGAACGCGAACGCGGCAGGGCACATCGACGAGCGCACGCGGATCGTCTGGCTCGAGTCGCCGACGAACCCCGTCCTGAACATCATCGACATCAAGGCCGTCGCCGAGGCGGCGCACGCGGCCGGGGCGCTGGTCGTGGTCGACAACACGTTCGCCTCGCCGTACCTGCAGCAGCCGCTCGAGCTCGGCGCCGACGTCGTCGTCCACTCGACGACCAAGTACCTCGGCGGGCACTCCGACCTCGTCGGCGGCTTCACCGCGACGAACGACCCGACGATCGCGGAGCGCCTGCTCTTCCTGCAGAAGTCGCTCGGCGCGGTACCGGGCCCGCTCGACTGCTGGCTCGTCCTGCGCGGCGTGAAGACGCTTGCCGTCCGGATGCGCAAGCACTGCGAGAACGCGCACGCCGTCGCGGGCTACCTGGCCGAGCATCCGCGAGTGCAGACCGTCCTCTACCCCGGCCTGCCGACGCATCCCGGCCACGGGATCGCGGCGCGGCAGATGCGCGACTTCGGCGGAATGGTCTCGATCCTGCTCGAGTCCGAGGAGGAGGCCGTCGCGCTCTGCGCCAGCACGAAGCTCTTCCAGCTCGCGGAGAGCCTCGGCGGCGTCGAGAGCCTGATCGAGCACCCGGCCCGGATGACGCACGCCTCCACCGCCGACGCGCCGTTCGCGGCTCCGCGGAACCTGGTGCGCCTCTCGATCGGGATCGAGTCGGCCGAGGACCTGGTCGAAGACCTCGAGTCGGCGCTCGTCCGCGCGACCGCGACCGCCTAGCGGCGCTCGGCGGCGAGACGTAGCCCGAGCGCAACCAGCACGCAACCCGTCACCGCGTCCAGGAAGCGGCGGAGCCGGCCGCGGCGGAGAGCGTCGCCGGCCCTCGCCACGGCGAGCGCGTACCCGCAGAGCCAGATGGCAGTCAGCGAGCAGAAGACGAGGCCGAGCGCGATCAGCCCGACCGTCGTGTGGCCGAACTGCGGCAGCAGGCTGGTGAAGAAGACGAGCATCTTCGGGTTGCCGAGGTTGCTGAGCAGCCCCTGCCGAAGGGCACGCCGTCCCGCCGGCCCGCTTCGCTGTACGGCAACTGCAGCAGGCCTGGGCCTCACGGCGGACCACAGCGCCTGCAGCCCGAGGACGACCAGGTAGGCGCCTCCCGCAATCCTCAGCGCGAGGAACGCCGGCTGCGATGCGACGAGCAGGGCGCCGACGCCGATCCCCGTCGCGATCGTCCAGGTCGCCTGGCCGGCCGAGACGCCGAGCGCTGTCCGCACGCCTGCTCCCCTACCGCCGAGGAGCGTGTTGCGGATCGTGAGCGCCGTGTCCTGCCCGGGCGTGACGATGACCAGGGCCGACACGGCGAGGAAGGCAGCGAGCTGCGCCATTACGAGACAGTCTGGCACGCGGCATAGCATCCGCCGCATGGCAGTCGAACCTCTCGACCTGCACCACCTGGGCCGCGAGCGGGTGATCGGCGCCTACCTGCTGGAGACCGAGGACGGGCTCGCGCTCCAGGACTGCGGGCCCACGACCTGCGTGCCCGGGCTGAAGGCGCGGCTCGCCGAGCGCGGGCTCGAGCTCCGCGACGTCCGCCACCTGCTCCTCTCGCACATCCACCTCGACCACGCGGGCGCGACAGGCGTGCTCGTCCGCGAGCACCCGGAGCTGCAGGTACACGTCTCCGAGATCGGCGCGCCGCACCTGATCGACCCGAGCCGGCTGGAGGCGAGCGCGCGCCGGCTCTACGGTCACGAGTTCAGCGGGCTCTGGGGCGAGGTCGCGCCGGTGCCGGAGGCCAACATCCACCCGGTCGGCACGGAGACCCTCGGCCTCGCGACCTTCCCGACCCCCGGCCACGCGAGCCACCACGTCTGCTACCTCGACGGGGACGGGACGCTCTACGCGGGGGATGCCGCCGGCGTGCGCATCCAGCCGAGCCGCTTCGTGCTGCCGCCGACGCCGCCGCCCGAGGTCGACCTCGAGGCCTGGGAACGCACGATCGACGAGATCCTGGCGCGAGGGCCGAGGCGGCTGGCGCTGATCCACTTCGGCGTCGCCGACGACCCCGAGCCCCACCTGGCCGAGCTGCGCGAGCGCCTGCGCGAGTGGGCCGAGCGCGTCCGCGAGGGAGCGAGCGAAGGGGAGTTCGACACGGCGGCCGCCGCCGACCTCGGCCCGGACCTCGCCGCCTACGAGCAGGCGATGCCGTTCTGGCAGTCCTACGCCGGGCTGAAGCGCTACTGGGAGAAGCGCGCTGGCTAGAGGCCCGCTCGCCGAGCGCGACTTCCGCCTGCTCCTCGCCGGCCGCACCGTCTCCGCTCTCGGCAACTCGTTCGCCAACATCGCACTCGCCTTCGCCGTCCTCGACCTGACCGGCTCGAAGGCCGACCTCGGCCTCGTGCTCGCCGCCCGGGTCCTCCCGATGGTGGTCTTCATGCTCGCCGGCGGGATCTGGGCCGACCGTCTCCCGCGGAGCCGGGTGATGGTCTTCTCGAACCTCGTCTCGGCCGCGACTCAGGCCCTCGTCGCCGCCCTCCTCTTCTCGGGCACCGCGGAGGTCTGGCAGCTGGTCGTCCTCGCGGCGCTGAACGGGACGGCCGGAGCGTTCTTCTTCCCGGCCTCGAGCGGAATCGTCCCCCAGACCGTCCCGGAGCCGCTGCTGCAGCAGGCGAACGCCTCCCTGCGGCTCGGCCTGAACAGTGCCTCGATCGTCGGCGGCGCGCTCGGCGGCCTCGTCGTCGGCCTCACCAGCCCGGCAACCGGGATCGCCGTCGACGCCGTCTCCTTCCTCGTCTCCGCGCTGCTGGTGAGCGCGATCCGGCTGTCGCCGGCCTTGCGGCTCGAGGCGACCAACTTCCTTGCCGACCTCGCCCTCGGCTGGCGCGAGTTCTCCTCGCGCATGTGGCTCTGGGCGATCGTCATCCAGTTCGGGTTCGTGAACGCGATCGAGCTGGGAGCCGAGGGCGTTCTCGGGCCGGCGGTCGCCAAGGAGCACCTGCACGGAGCGATCGGCTGGGGGCTCGTGCTGACGGCGGACGCGATCGGCCTGATCGGCGGCGGCCTGCTGCTCCTGCGAGTGCGGCCCCGGCGCCTGCTCCTCACGGCCACGCTCGGCTTCCTCCTGACCGTGCCGTTCCTGTTCGGGCTCGCGATCCCGCTGCCGCTCGCCGGGGTCGCCGCGCTCGCCCTCGTCTCCGGGATCGGCGTCGAGACCTTCAGCGTGCTCTGGGACACGACCATGCAGCAGGAGATCCCGCACGACCGGCTTTCGCGGGTCTACTCCTACGAGGCGCTGGGGTCGTTCGCGCTGATCCCGCTCGGGCTCGCCGCCGCCGGGCCGATCGCCGAGGCCATCGGAACCCAGAAGACACTCTTCGCCGCGGGGCTGATCAGCCTCGGCGCGACACTCGCCGTGCTGTTCGTTCGCGACGTGCGGGCGCTTCAGCGCCGGGCCGCGGTCTGAGAACACGGCCGGGACGGGGCGGCCGTCCCGGCACGCAGTGTCAGGGCAGCAGGTTGGCGACGTTCGAGAACGCGCTGCTGATGTTGCCGCCCAGGAGGGTCATGCTCGCCAGCACGGCGAGCGTGATGATCGCGAGCACGACGCCGTACTCGGCCATGGTCTGGCCGGCTTCGTCAAGCGGTTTGAAGACGTGCCTTGCGTTGAACATGGAGCTCCTTCGGTTGCGGCGGAGGTGCCGGAACCATCGGCCGCCGCGGGGAAAACCTCAATCCCTCAACGGGTGGCCGCCTCGTAGGCTCGCTCGTAGTCCGCCACCATCCGCTCGGGCGCGAACAGCTCCTCGGCGTAACGGCGGCATTCGACCGGGTCGATCGCGTCGGCCCGTTCGAGCGCCTCCGGGATCTCGCGCCAGTTGTCGACGATCACGCCGCTGAGCCCGTCCTCGATCACCTCCGGCACCGCCCCGTGCCGCGTCGCGATCACCGGCGTCCCGCACGCCATCGACTCGATCATGACCAGGCCGAAGGGCTCCTCCCACTCGATCGGAAAGAGCGTCGCCCGCGCGTTCTGGAGCAGCTCGACCTTCGTCCCGTGGTTGACCTCGCCGAGATACTCGATCCCGTCGCCGAGGTGCGGCTCGACGAACTCGTCGAAGTACTCCTGCTCACGCGGCTCACGCATCTTGCCCGCGAGCTTCAGCGGCAGTCCGAGCTCCATCGCGACGGCAACCGCCCGGTGCGCGCCCTTCTCGTGGTTCATCCGGCCAAGGAAGAGCAGGTAGTCACCCCTGTGCGGCTTGCAGGGGTAGTGCTCCAGGTCGAGCGCGTTCGGGATGTTCGCGACCCAGTTCAGGTCCGGCTTGGGCCGGCGCTGGTTGAGCGAGATCGAGATCAGCCCGACGCCGGGCGCGACCGTGCGCAGCGACTCGTAGACCGCGCCCAGCTCGCCGTCGAGCGGGCCGTGGATCGTGTGGACGACCGGGGTCGCCACCAGCCCGCCCAGGCCCGCGCCGAGCGCGCCCGTGTGGTCGTTGATCACGTCGAAGTCCTCCGCCCGCTCGTAGCAGGAGAGCACGTGCTCGAGCTCGGGAAGGGTGCGGCCGATCAGCTCGCTCGGTGCGTGCTCGAAGACCGCGGCCAGCTTTGCCCTCGTGCGCGAGTCGCCGGAGGCGAACAGGGTCACGTCGTGCCCGTTGCTCGTGAGCCCGTCGGCGAGCAGCGAGACGATCCACTCGATCCCCCCGTAGCCGGTCGGCGGCACCGCGAACCAGGGCGGCGCGAGTACGGCGATTCTCACGGCGTCACACTTCCTCCACGGTCACGCGGCCCCGGTCGACACGCACGTCCCACTGCCGGTCGAAGGCGCGGATCCCCGACAGGCGCAGCGAGCGCCCGGCCCACGAGGGCAGCTCCTCGGGCGCGGTGGTCTCGAGCTGGTGGCGGCGCCGGTCGGGCTCGAGCCCGAGCAGCGACTGGAGTAGAAGCACAGGCGTCGCCGCCGCCCAGGCCTGCGGGCGCGCGGCGGTGGGGTAGGCGATCGGGAACGGCGTCTCGGCCCGCGGCAGGCCGGCGAACACCTCCGGTAGCTGGTGGCCGAAATGCGCCGCCGCGCCGAGCATCCGCCGGACGATCCGCTGCGCCTCGGGCCAGCGCGCATGCCGGGCGAGCCCCTGCGAGCAGAGCGAGTTGTCGTGGGGCCAGACGGTGCCGTTGTGGTACGAGAGCGGGTTGTAGCCGGCGTCGCCGGTCGACATCGTCCGCACGCCCCAGCCCGACCAGAGCTCCTCGCCCATCAGCGCGTCGACGACCGCGTCGACCCGCTCGCTCGGCACGATCCCGCTCCAGAGCAGGTGGCCGGTGTTGGAGCAGAGCGAGTCGACCTGCCGCTTCTCGCCGTCCAGCGCAAGCACGTAGTAGCCCCCGCGCGCTTCGGTCCAGAAGCGCTCGTTGAAGGCGCTGCGCAGCTGCTCGGCCTCGTGCTCCAGCCGCTCTGCGAGCGCGCGGTCGCGCCACACCTCGCGGGCCAGCTCGGCGGTGCGCACCTTCGCGTCGTAGACGTAGCCCTGGACCTCGCACGGAGCGATCGGCGCCCGCGCGATCGTGCCGTCGTGGAAGCGCTGCGAGTCGGACGAGTCCTTCCACGACTGGTTCTCGAGCCCGCGCGGCGTGCGGCGCTCGTACTCGACGAAGCCGTCGCCGTCCCGGTCGCCGTAATTCTCGATCCAGCCCAGCGCTCGCAGGGCCGGCTCGCGCAGCTCGCGCACGAGCGACGAGTCGTCCGTCCAGCGCCACACCTCCGAGAGCAGGACGAGGTAGAGCGGCGTCGCGTCGACGGTGCCGTAGTAGGTGCGGAACCAGTTCTTGGCGGCCTTGCCCGAGCGGAGCTCGTGGACGATCTTGCCCGGCTCTGCGTCGATCTCCGGATCGTCCTCCTGGGCCTGCAGCCCGGCGAGCACGTGCAGGGCGGTCCGCGCGAGCTCGGGCCCGAAGAGCAGCGTCTGCAGGCACGTGATGATCGTGTCGCGCCCGAAGACGGTCATGAACCAGGGCATGCCCGCGGCCGGCAGCCGCCCGGTCCGCCCGCTGCCCCGCATCCGCAGCGAGGCGAGGTCGGCGACGGATTGCTGGAAGGTGCCGCCGAGCTCGTCCCAGTCGGTGCGGATCTGCGGCACGCGCAGCTGCCAGGCCGCAAGCGACTCGCGCACGCGGGTGAGCTCCTCGCCGAAGCGGCGCTCCGCGGTGCGCGGCGCGATCGAGTCGCCGTCGATCGAGGCGAGGATGTCGAGCCGCAGCGACCAGGACTCGCGCGGCCCGAGCTCGAGGTGGTAGGCGACCCTGGAGCCCTCGATCTCGCCGCGCTGCGAGAGGATCACCTGGGTCGTCGCGACGCCGTCGCCGTTGTTGTCGCGCAGGACGAACTGGTTGTGCTCCTCCTCGTAGCTGGCCTCGACGGGGGCCGGAAGCGCGCGGGCCCTCGCGGGGTTTCCGAGCGCGAAGTCGTGCTCCTTGACCGTCAGGATGTCAGCAAAATCGGTGCCGAGCTCGAGTGCAAGCTCGAACGAGAGCCGCTCCATGCCCTGGTTCTGCACGATGATCAGGTCCTGCATGCCGTCCCCGACGAACCGCTCGCGCGTGATCGAGACCGTGTCCTGCGGCAGGCCGCCCGCGATCGGGTTCCTGAGGTAGAACGCAGCGGAGAAGTAGTCGACCTTTCCCGACGAGAGCAGCAGCGGCCTCTCGCCGTTCACGGTCAGGCGGAGCAGCGACAGGAAGCGCGTGTCGTCGGCGAACAGGCCGTGCGTCTGGCCGTCGATGTCGCCCCGCTCGTCGCAGATGCAAAAGGTCGAGCCTTCGAGGATCGTGAGGGCCATTACTGGGTACGAACGATGCGGACCGCGCTCGACTGCGCCAGGGCCTTGACGACGAGCTCGTCAACGTTGACGTGCGGCGGTCGCGTGAGCGCGAAGAGCACGCACTCGGCGACGTCCTCGGGCCTGAGCGGCTCGACGTTCGCGTAGACGGCGCTCGCCTTCTCCTCGTCGCCGCGGAAGCGAACGCGCGAGAAGTTCGACTCGACGAGGCCGGGGTCGACGGTGGTCACGTGGATCGGGCGGCCGAGCAGGTCCTCGCGCAACGCGTAGGTGAAGCCGCGCACCGCGTACTTCGAGGCCACGTAGACGGACGCGTTCTCGTAGGCCTGCCGGCCGGCGACGGAGCCAATGTTGAGGATGTGCCCGCCGTCCAGGATGTGCGGCAGGCAGAGGCGGGTCATCCGCAGCAGGCCGTGGACGTTCGTCTCGAGGACCGTCTCCTCGTCCTCCTCGGTGCTCTTGTCGAACGAGTCACGGCCGAGGCTGAGGCCGGCGTTGTTCACCAGGATGTCGACGCCACCCAGCTCTTCGGCTGCCTGCGCGACGAAGCGCTCGCAGCTCACGGGGTCGGTGACGTCGAGCTCGAGCGCGATCTCGGTCTCGAGTTGGTTGGTGCGCCGCGCGCCGCCTGCCACGCGGGCTCCCGCGCGTGCGACCGCGCGGGCGATCGCAGCGCCGATCCCGCTCGAGGCGCCGGTAACGATGGCCGTCTTCCCCTCGAGCCCCGCCACGCCTCGGAGCTTAGAGCCTCCTGGCCGAAACCGGGGTCAGACCCCTGACCGGTCCGGGGTCAGACCCCGGATGGTCGAAGCTCTTGCAAGCGAGCCTTCTCCGAAGCGGTCACGGCAGGGGTCAGACCCCGAATATGGCCAAGGTGGCTAGCGGCGGCCCGGCGGGGCGACCAGCGGAAGGCCCCCGGCTTCCCGCGCGGCCTGGGCGTGCTCGACCTGGAGGGTCGAGTGGCCGAGGCCGTAGCGCTCGGCGAGGAGGCCCGCGAGCTCGCGGCGGATCGCATGGCAATCGGCCCCCGGCTCGACGAGCACATGGGCCGAGACCGACGGGAATCCGCTGCCGACCGTCCAGACATGCAGATCGTGGACGTCCGAGACCTGCGGCACCTCCAACATCGCGCGCGCGATCTCGGCCGGCTCGTCCGGTGCGACCTCGAGCAGGATCCGCGTCGACTCTCGCAGCAGCACGAAGCTCGACCAGAAGATCAGCGCGGCGACGAGCAGGCTCGCGATCGGGTCTGCACGGTTCCAGCCGGTCGCGAGCACGAGCCCGCCGGCGACGGCGGTCCCGGCGAAGGCCGCGAGGTCGGTCGTGACGTGGAGAAAGGCGCCGCGCATGTTCAGGCTCCCGCGGCTCGGACCCGCGAGGAGCGCCGCAGCGACCAGGTTGACCGCGATCCCCGCAAGCGCGACGACGAGGACGATCCCGCCGCGAACCTCCAGCGGCGAGATCAGCCGGCGCACTGCCGTGAAGACGATCACGACTCCGACCACCAGGAGCAGGATCCCGTTGACGTGCGCGGCGAGGATCTCGAGCCGGCGGAAGCCGAACGTCCAGCGCCCGCGTGCCGGCCTGCCGGCGAACGAGGCCGCCGCGAGCGCGAGCCCGAGGGCGGCAGCGTCGGTCAGCATGTGCCCAGCATCGGCGAGCAACGCAAGCGAGCCCGCGACGACGCCGAACGCGATCTCGCCAACCATCAGCGCGAGGATCAGCGCCAGGGCGGCGGCCAGCCTGCCGCGCGCCGAAGTATGGACGTGAACGTGGGTCACGAGCCCATTCTGGCTGCCGCGATCCGCTCCGGCGGCGTCGGATGCGTGAACAGCAGCAGGTAGAGGAGCCGCGGAGGGTCCAGGTCGGAGAGGTTGGCCCGCGCGAGCCGCCGAAAGACGCGTTCGAACGCGGCCCTGTCGCGAGTCAGCTCGAGCGCGAACCGATCGGCGGTGCGTTCCCAGCGGCGGGAGACCCAGGTGTCGAACGGCAGCCCGAGCAGCCCGAGCACGAGCAGGACGAGCAGGACTAGCGGCACGACCCGCGGGTCGCCCGGCCCGGAGGCGCCGGTGGCCGAGACGAGCCCCGGCCACGAGAGCAGGCCCCAGAGGATCAGCACCGCTGCGGCCGCGCCGGCCATCGCCACCGCCGTCCCGGCGGCGACGTGGCGGAAGCGCCGGTGCCCCAGCTCGTGGGCGACCACGACCCGAAGCTCGTCGCGCGGCATGTCGTCGAGCAGCGTGTCGAAGACGACCAGCCGCCGCGTCGGCCCGAGCCCCGAGACGTAGGCGTTGTGCTTGCGCGTCCTTCGGCTCGCATCCGAGACGAGCATCGTCCGCACGGGCACGCCCGCCCGCACCGACAGCTCGCGTAGCTCGCTCGCCAGCTCCGCGTCCGGCAGCGGCCGAAAGCGGTTGAAGAGCCGCTCGAAGACGATCGGCGCGATCAGCCCGAGGACGAGCACGAGCAGCGCCGCGCCGGGAGCCGCCACGGCGGGCCACCAGCCGGGCCAGGCGCGGGCCGATCCGACCAGCGCGACGAGGCCGAGCCCGGTCAGGACGAGTCCCAGGGACAGTCCCTTGGCCATGTCCCCGAACCAGCCCGCGAGAGACTGGGTCGAGAGCTCCCATTGGCGCTCGTGCAGCCAGCCCCGCCAGCACGAGAGCGGCAGCCGCACGAGCGCCGAGACGACCAGCACGAGCGCCGCGAGCTCGAGCGTCCGCGCCCACCACGGCCCGCCGGTCGCGTCCCAGAGCCAGTCCCCGGGCGGCCCAAAGGCAATCGCCGCCAGGATTCCGAGTTGCAGCGCCAGGTCGAGACCGAGCGCGACGTACAACGGCCGGTGGTAGGCACGCGCCCGCTCGACCTCCTCCACGGGAAACAGATCCGATGCTCGCGCGCCCACGCGCGTGACACTAGAGGCAAGTACTAGCGCACCAGCAGAAAGGCGCAGGGCCGCTGCTCGCCGGGAAACGGTGCGCGGCCGAGCTTGCCGACGAGGAACATGCCCTCGTCGAGCTCGAGCTCCTCACCCGGCGCCGGCGGCGGGCCCTGGCGCTCGAGCATCAGGTAGCGCGCGGGCGTCGGGACGAAGAGCAGGTGCGATGACGGAGCCTCGGGCACCTCGACCAGCCGCAGCTTGGTGAACTCGTCGTGGAGTCGGGTGATCTCCTCCTGCAGCCGGCGGTTCTCGGCCTGGAGCCGGTCGAGCTCCGGGTCGGGGTCGGGCACGGCCTCGAGCGGGGGCTTCGCCGGCTCGAGCCTGACGACGTTCTCCTCGGGCTCGGGCTCCACCGCGAGCTCCTCGGGCTCCACCTCGAGCTCCTCGGGCTCCGGGCCGCGCCCCTCGCGGTGGCGGCGGTCGATCTCGGCCCAGAGGCCGGTGCCGAAACCGCGCTGCTGCTCGAGCTCGACGCCGTACTGCTCGGCCAGCGCGACGGCGAGGGCCGGACCGGAGACGAAGCCCCGCTCGACCATGATCGCGCCCAGCAGGCGCCCCGTCTCCTCCTGCTCGACGAGCGCGCGGTCGAGCTCCTCGGCGGTGACCAGACCCTTGTGCAGCAACAGTTCGCCGAGGGGCTTCCAGTGTTGGGCCGCTTCCACGCGCCTTCTATCGGCGCGAACCGCCCCGGGCAAAAGGGTCAGTCGCCGTCTTCGACCAGCGTGACGCCGCGTTGCGGGCGTACGAACGGGTCGGTATGCCGCGCAGAGATTTCCTCCGGCCAGTCGCGCGGGAAGTCGCCCAGGCTCTGGCGATCGCCGCCGGGGATCTGCAGCTCGACCCAGATCCGGCCGTCTTCGACCCGGATCAGGTTGTACGCGGGGTGCGGGAACCCGCGCGTCCGGAGGGTCGAGACCGTGCCGGAGTGGACGAGCAGCATCCCGGCGACCGGCCACACGTACGGCACGTGGCGGTGCCCGGCAAGCACGAGGTCGACTCGGCTCTGGCGGAGCAGCGAGAGCACGTCGCCCGCGTCGAGCACCTGGTTGCGCTCGCGCCCGGTGCCGGGGATCGGCATCAGGTGGTGGTGGCAGACGAACACGCGCAGATCGGCGTCTCCCGCGAACCCTTCCTCGATCCAGCCGTAGTGCTCGCGGCCGATCTCGCCCTCGTCGAGGTCGGGCTTCGAGGAGTCGACCGCGACGAGCGCCACCTCGACGCCCGGCAACTCGAGCCGCAGACGCGAGTCGCGCGCGCCGAACGTGTCCTCGAAGAGGACGTAGCCGACGTTGCGCGCGTCGTGGTTCCCGGGCACGCGGACGACGTGCTCGCACGCGATCCGGGCCAGCTCTTCACGCGCGAGCGGGTACTGATCCGGGTAGCCGTCGTCGGTCAGGTCACCGGCGACGACGACCAGGTCCGGCTCGGCCGCGTTCAGCTCGTCGATCGCGGTCCGCAGCAGCTCCTGCCGGTAGCGGGCGCCGCCGACGTGGACGTCGGAGATCTGGGCGATCAGCACGCAGGGAGTCTAGGTTGCGGCGACGGCGTTCTCTAGACCGGGAACGTCGAGCGGGCTGCCGCTGAGCGCCGCCACCGTGTCGTCGAAGACGTTGCGGCCGGCGAACGAGTAGGCCGGGCGGAAGTCGACGGCGCCGTTCAGCTCGAGCACGCAGAAGCCGCCAGGGCCGGTCGGCAGCAGGTCGACGCCGACGAGGTCGAGCCCGGAAGCCGCGGCCGCCTCGAGCGCGAGCCTCAACGCGACCGGTGGGGGCACCGCGCGGACAACGGACGCCCCGAGGGCGACGTTCGTCCGCCACTCCCCGGGCGCGGCGATCCGCTTGGCCGCGCCGACGACGACGCCGCGCGCGACGATCAACCGCAGGTCGTGACCGAGAGGCGGAATCAGCTCCTGGGCGAGCGCGCCGCTGCGGTGGAACCAGGACCGGGACGAGAGGAAGGCGAGCCCGCGCTCCAACTCGTCCCGGTCCGGGCAGAGGAGAATGTCCCTCCCCCAGCTTCCGAAGCGCGGCTTCAGCACCGCCGGGAAGTCGAGGTCGGGGAGCTTCTGGCCCGGGTCGATCAACACGGTGCGCGGATGCGGCAGGCCCGCCCGCCGAAGCGTCCGCGCGGTGAGCAGCTTGTCATGCGCGCGCAGAAGCGAGGGCGGCCGGTTCAGCATCGAGACCCCGCAATCGACGAGCCGCTCGAGTGCCCAGAGGCCCTCCTCGATCCCGTCCAGGTCGTCCCTCACATCGAGTCGTGCGAGCGCACGGTCGCCCCGGCCGAGCCGGAGCAGCGCCTCGCGCGGCGAGAGCAACTCGGGCTGGACCCCGTTCCAGCGGCGCGTAGCGAGAGCCAGGTTGGTCTCGCTCGATCGGTGGCTGACGATCGCGACGCGCATCGCCTGATGAACTGTCGCGCCACATGACACGGCTGTGGGGCGCAATTCGGTAACGGAGCCGTGACAAGGTGGTATTCCGACTGATCCCGGAGTACCTTCTCTACGTGAACGGAAAGCGGGTCGTCGTCCTCGCTCTCGCGGCGCTCGTCTGCGCCACTGCCGCCGGCGCTGCGCTCCAGTTCAAGCCCGCCAAGCACCGCAAGCCGCCCGACCTGACGAAGTACGGCTGGGTGCCGACGCCGCTGCGGATCATCGCCTTCGTCCCGTCCGACTTCCCGCGGGCCAAGAGGCTGGCGAGGTTCCCCCAGGCGATCGTGCACAGCACGTGGCTGAACCGGCTCGAGAAGGCCTATTCGATCCCCACGAGCCCGGCGCCCATCGCCCACGGCTACATCGTCAGCGACATGCCCAAGCTGCCCGGGAAGGACACCGTCACGAGCTCCGACTTCGACGGCTGGCTGCTCGGGAAGATGGCGACGTTGGGCATCCCCCACAAGCCGGCCTACCAGACGATCTTCATCCTGTTCGCCCGTTGCAACGCACCGCAGTCGCTCGACGGCTACGGCTGCGTCAGCCACCACCCCAAGCCGGCCGTCAACCCGCTGTTCGGATCCCTCGACTCGTACGCGCTGTCGCTGCACGCCGCACCGGCCAACACGGACTCGAGCCAGAACGCCATGAGCTCCACGGCCACCCACGAGCTCGGAGAGGCGGTGACGAACACAAAGACGAACAGCTGGCGCCTGACCGCCGCCGACAAGGACCACCCCTGGGACCCCCTGGCCCCGAACCCCGCCGACTCGCAGAAGGGCTACTTCGGGACGAGCCCGTTCGTGGAGGACGAGGCAGGCGGGAACATCGAGTCAGCGGACATGCTGTCCGGCTCGCGCTGGTTCGAGAGCTACAAGGGCGTGCGCTACCAGTACACGCGGATTTACTCCAAGTACGCCAACGACCACCGCGACGACCCCGGCATCCCGCCCTCCCCGTACCCGTACTACAACGCCGAGACGAAGAGCGACTGGTACTACCTGGCCCACGGGAAGAGCAAGACGGTCACCGTGACCGGCTGGTCGACGAAGAAGCTTCCGAAGTGGAACGTGACCGCGGACATGCACGCGTGGGAGAACAGCAGCTCCCGGGGCGGCGCCACGCCGGTCCCGGCCTTCTGCTCGCTCCCGAAGACGAGCTTCGTGGTCGGCAACCGCGGCACCTTCAACCTGAAGGTCACCGCGAAAGGCAGCGCCAAGAAGAACACGTGGTGCGTGGTGCGCCTGGTCAGCGCCCCGGTCAAGCCGTCCGCCAACGGCGACTCCGACCACCGCTGGTACGTCGGCTTCATCGTCAGCTGATGGGCGGTGCCGGGCTCGAACCAGCGACCTCCTGCTTGTAAGGCAGGCGCTCTCCCAGCTGAGCTAACCGCCCGTGCGAGCCGTCAGAGTGCCAGATCGCCGAGTCGACGGGCAGTGCCGTTAGGCCATTTCAACCGGCTCAACGGTGTCCGACACCTGAATCTGGCGCAGCTCACGCCGGCGAGCTGAGCGTCCGCTAGTGCCCCTCCTGAGACAGCTTTCAAACCCACCCCACCAGGTCGCAACCCTTCCGGAGGATTCTACGCCCAGTTCAACCCTTCCTGAGCAGACCTAAGCGGGACAGGTTTCAAAAGCTCTCGGTGTCTCAGCGGAGCTTCCTTATGTGCCCCGCGATCCTGTCTTGCATCGTCTCACGCGTCGATTGCTAGTAGGTCAATCCCAGCAGGCGGAAGGTCTTCAACCGCTGAGTGGCGGGTGTTAACGTCAGCCAACCCCTTATGGGAATAATGACGACTTAACGCTCGCTCTCCAAGATAGCCCGATCGCGTTTACTCACGCTGCGTTTCCTAAAGCTAATTCGATCCGGGCCGGGGCCTAATATAAACTAAGCCGCTGTACGCCAGCGTTGCGATCGCCACGAGCCAGAGGAGACTTCGCCTAGCACCTCCCTCAGTTCTGAGTACATACCAGGGAGCGATTATCAGCAGAGGCGCTGAGGCGAGTACAACCACCTGC
>DASPRN010000116.1:0-42142 GCA_035624425.1 Gaiellaceae bacterium | reverse complement strand
GTAGCGATCGAACTGCATCGTGAACGTGGCGCGGCCCTGCGTCGTCGAGCGCAGGTCGGTTGCGTAGCCAAACATCGTCGCCAACGGGACGCGGGCCCGAATCGCCTGCGCGTTCCCGCGCGGCTCGAGGCCCTCGACGCGCCCTCGGCGCGAGTTGAGGTCGCCCATCACGTCGCCGAGATACTCCTCCGGCGTGACGACCTCGACCGCCATCACCGGCTCGAGCAGCCTCGGCTTCGAGCGCTTCATCGCCTCCTTGAAGGCCATGGAGCCTGCGACCTTGAACGCCATCTCGCTCGAGTCGACGTCGTGGAACGAGCCGTCGATCAGCTCGATGCGCACGTCGACGACCGGATAGCCCGCGAGGACGCCCGACTCCATCGCCTCCTGGATACCGAGGTCGACCGGGCCGATGTACTCGCGCGGGATCTTGCCGCCGACGATCTTGTCGACGAAGTCGTAGCCCTCACCCGGGTCGGTCGGCTCGGCGTTGATCACCGCGTGGCCGTACTGGCCGCGGCCGCCCGTCTGGCGCACGAAGCGCCCCTCGATCTTCTCGACCGGCCGGCCGAAGGTCTCGCGGTAGGCGACCTGGGGCCGGCCGACGTTCGCGTCGACCGAGAACTCGCGCAGGAGCCGGTCGACGATGATCTCGAGGTGGAGCTCGCCCATCCCGGAGATCAGCGTCTGGCCGGTCTCGTCGTCGGTGCGCACGCGGAAGGTCGGGTCCTCCTCTGAAAGGCGCTGCAGCCCGCCGGCCAGCTTGTCCTGGTCGGCCTTCGTCTTCGGCTCGATGGCGACGGCGATCACGGGCTCCGGGAAGTCCATCGACTCCAACCGGATGGGCGCCGTGTCGATCGCGAGCGTGTCGCCGGTGGTCGAGGCCTTGAGCCCGACCGCGGCGGCGATCTCACCCGCGCCGATCTCCTCGCGCTCCTCGCGGTGGTTGGCGTGCATCTGCAGGATGCGGCCGATCCGCTCGGTCTTGCCCGTGGACGTGTTCATGACGCGGTCGCCGGCTTTGACCTGGCCCGAGTAGACGCGGAAGTACGTCAGCTTGCCGACGTACGGGTCGGACATGACCTTGAAAACGAGCGCCGAGAACGGCTCGTCCAGCGCGGCGCGGCGGGAGAGCTCGTGCTCGGTGCGCGGGTCGATCCCGTGCACGGGAGGCACGTCGAGCGGGCTCGGCAGGAAGTCGACGACGGCGTCGAGCAGCGGCTGGACGCCCTTGTTCTTGAACGCCGAGCCGGCGAGCACGGGCGTGACCGAGATGTCGAGCGTGGCCGCGCGGAGCGCCCGCTTGAGCATCTCCGGCGTGACTGCGTCCTCGTCCAGCAGGTACGTCTCCAGCAGCTCGTCGTCGTGATCGGCGACCGAGTCGATCAGCTGGTGGTGGTACTCCTGCGCCTGCTCGAGGAGCTCGGTCGGGATCTCGCCGGTCTCCATGGTCGTGCCGAGGTCGTCTGCCCACGTGATTGCGCGCATCTCGACGAGGTCGACGACTCCGCGGAAATGCTCCTCCTGGCCGATCGGCAGCTGCACCGGCACCGGGTGGGCGCCGAGGCGGTCGATCATCGACTGCACGGCGGCGAAGAAATCCGCGCCGGTGCGGTCCATCTTGTTGATGAAGGCGATCCGCGGCACCCGGTAGCGGTCGGCCTGGCGCCACACCGTCTCGGACTGCGGCTCGACGCCCGCGACGGAGTCGAAGATCGCGATCGCGCCGTCGAGCACGCGCAGGCTGCGCTCGACCTCGACCGTAAAGTCCACGTGTCCGGGCGTATCGATGATGTTGATACGAAAATCGCCCCACGAGGCCGTTGTCGCAGCAGAGGTGATCGTGATGCCGCGCTCCTGCTCCTGCGCCATCCAGTCCATGACCGCAGCGCCCTCGTGCACCTCGCCCATCTTGTGGGTGCGCCCGGTGTAGTAGAGGATCCGCTCGGTCGTCGTGGTCTTGCCCGCGTCGATGTGGGCCATGATCCCGATGTTTCGGACGCGGTCGAGCGCGACCGCGTCCTGCGTCTTCTCGTTCACGGTCGTCACGCTCACCACCTGTAGTGCGCGAAGGCCTTGTTGGCCTGCGCCATCCGGTAGAGGTCGTCCTTGCGCTTGAACGCGCCGCCCTGCTGGTTGAGGGCGTCCAGGATCTCGCCTGCAAGCTTCTCGGACATGTGCTTCTCGCGCCGGTCGCGCGCGAACGTGACGAGCCAGCGCACGGCCAGTGTGCGCGCGCGGCGCTGCGGCACCTCGACGGGCACCTGGTAGTTCGCCCCGCCGACGCGGCGGGAGCGGACCTCGAGCACCGGTGTCACGGTCTTGACCGCCTGCTCGAGCACCTCGACCGGCGGCTTGCCGGTCTGCTCGCCGACCCGGTCCAGGGCGCTGTAGACGATCGCCTCGGCGTTCGACTTCTTCCCATGGGTCATCACCTTGTTGACGACCTGCGTGACGAGACGCGAGCCGTACACGGGGTCCGGCTCCAGCGTCCGGGGCTGGACCGTGGCGCGCCTCGGCATCAGCTGCCTCGCTTCGCGCCGTACTTGGAGCGCGCCTGGCGCCGGTCGCCGACGCCGGCGGCGTCGAGCCCGCCACGGATCACCTTGTAGCGGTACCCCGGCAGGTCCTTGACCCGTCCGCCGCGGACGAGCACGACCGAGTGCTCCTGCAGGTTGTGGCCCTCGCCCGGGATGTAGGCGCCGACCTCCATGCCGTTGGTCAGCCGGACGCGCGCGACCTTGCGAAGAGCCGAGTTCGGCTTCTTCGGCGTCTGCGTCATCACGCGCGTGCACACGCCGCGCTTCTGGGGCGCGCCGCGCAGGGCAGGGGTCTTCACCTTCGCCTTGGGGGCGTTCCTGCCTTTTCGGACCAGCTGATTGACGGTCGGCATCTACGTCCTTCGAGTGGGCATGAACACAACAAAGGCTGGCCGGGGCTGGACGCCCCTGCCAACCGGATGACGATGGTAGCGAACGCGCACCCTCTGCGTCAAACGCGGAAACACGCATGGCTGAGCCGGATCCCGCCTCCACGGGCAAGCAGAGGGGCGTATCCTGCTCGGGCTTTTTAGTGTTTTCAAGCCATAGCCTGCGGGCCCGAACCGATTTACAGTGAGAGCGCCCCGAAACTTGCGGCCAAATCGCGGGTCCGGGCATCGGAGGGTGTGGGAACGAGGGAGATGATGGTCGAGGCGGTGACGAGTACCACCGTCCTGGTGGCGGCGGGGGCAGCGCTTGCGGCGCTGCTCCTGGTATCGATTGCGCTATTCATCCGCAGCCGGCGATCTCGGCCCGCCGGCAGCCAAGAGCTGCTCACGCTCGTTTCCGAGATGAACACCCGGATGGAGTCGATGATCCGGGAGCTCTCGGAGTCCCTCGAGCGCGCCCGCGAGGAGGGCCGGCGCAACCGCTACCTGACCGAGCTGGCCGGCTCGATCGACCTGGACGAAGTGCTCGCGCGCACGCTCGAGGCGGGCGGCGCCGTGCCCGGCGTCGACGCCGCGCTCGTCTCGGTCGCCGACAGCACCGACAAGCCGATCGTGGCGACGCTCGGGCTCTCCGCCGATGAGGCGCACCGCCAGGTGATCTCGGGGCCGCCCGATGGACACGAGGCGCGCGCGATCTCGCTGATCTACCAGTACCCGCTCTCGCTGGCCGAGAGCGCCGACCTCATCCACTCCGGCCTGGCCGTCCCCGTTCCCGGCGAAGCCGGGTCGATCGGATTCCTCGCCGTGTACAGCCGTTCCCCTGACCACCGCTTCGCCGAGGAGGAGATCCGGGAGCTGGAGGAGCTCGCGCAGCGGGCCGGACCGGCGATCGAGAACGCGCGCCGCTTCAAGGAGGCGCGGCAGCTCGCCGACCTCGATGCGCTCACCGGGCTCCACAACCGCCGCTACTTCCACGAGACGCTGGCGCGAGAGGTGTCGCGCGCGCACCGCTACGGGCGCAAGCTCGCGCTCGTCGTCTTCGACCTCGACGACTTCAAGGCCATCAACGACCGGATCGGCCACCTCTCCGGCGACGCCGTGCTCGCCGAGACCGCCGACCGCGTCCGCGACGTCGTCCGCTCGGCGGATGTGGCCTGCCGCGTCGGCGGCGACGAGTTCGCGGTGATCCTGCCCGAGTCGTCGACCGGCGACGCCGACCAGCTCTACCACCGGCTGCTCGGCGCGATCTCCACGCACCCGATCGGCCAGGCGGGGCGGCTCTCGGTCTCGGCGGGGATTGCGGAGCTGCGGGAGGACGACGACCCGACGGTCTTCTTCGAGCGGGCCGACGAGGCGCTCTACCGGGCCAAGGAGCGCGGCAAGGCGCAGGTCGTCTCGCACGGGGCGCTCGAGGCCGCGGACGAGAAGCCGCCCGACGCGAACGGCCGCAGCCTCAGCAGCGCCCAGTAGCGCTACTAGTCGACGGCGAGGAACGGCAGGTAGTCCGTCAGCGGGACGACGCCTGGGGTCGGCTGGTCGTCCTTGCGACAGAGCGTCACGGCGTCGAACCCCCGCTCGCGGGCGAGCAGCCAGCTCTCGTACCGGTGGTCGCGGGCAAGCGCGTTCAGCGCCGTCACGACCGCCGGCCTGGCCAGCTGGAGCGGGATGCCGCCGAGCGGAACGGTCTGCTCGAGCGCGCGCACCTGCACCGGGCCGAGCATCGTCCGGATCGTCACCCAGCGCCCGGGGGCCAGCCGGTAGAGCTGCGCCGGCGCGTTCGACTCGAGCGCAAAGCCGCGACGGCGGCCGCCGAGCCAGGACACACCGGTCTTCGTCTCGACCTGCCGTGCGTTCGTCTCCGCGTAAGTCTCGTAGTAGTCGAGCACCGACGAGCCCGAGGGCGGTGAGACGCGCAAGTTCGCCTCGATCCTCGCGCGACGCAGCTCGTCGGCGATCACGCCGCGCGCGACCCCGCGGCTCGCGTGCGCCCGCGCGAGCGCTGCGCGGTAGGCGCCGTAGCTCCCGAAGCGGGAGCCGACCACCGCCTTCTCCGCGGCGATCACGTCGGACGACTTGACCCGCTGGAACGCGCTCGCCACCGCGCGTGCGTAGACGGCCGTAAAGGCGATTTCGGCGTCGCCGGTCACCGAGGTGAGCGCCCCGATGTCCCCGCTGCGCACGGGCCGTCCCTGGACCGAGCAGCGGACGCCGCCGGGAAGGATGAGCTGCCCTTCGGTCCGCGAGGTGTTGAAGTGCTTGCCGCCCGCCATGGGCCCGTTGCAGAGCTTCGGGTTGCGCGTCCAGAGGTAGACGCACGCCGCGGTGGCCTTGTCCGGGTCGTCCTCGGGCGAGCCCTTCGCGAAGACGCCCCAGCCCCACGACCAGACCGCCCGCAGGCCGAGCTCGTTCGCGACCAGCCTGGCCGCCAGCGTCTGCAGCTTCGTCACCTCGAGCCACGCCGGCAGGGGGGCGCGCTCGCGGCCGCCCGAACCCGGCGTCGTCTCGAAGCCGAGCATGATCCCGAGCTGGCGTGTGGGGATCCCGATGGCGGTATACGGCGCGATCCGCGCCCGGAACAGGTTGCGCATGTCGCGGCTGCCGGTGAACGCCCCCAGCTTCGACCAGCGCGCGGCCGAGAAGTACGACTCGCTGACGATGTCGGAGACCTTCGCCACCTGGCGCCACCAGTCAGCGGCTTCGGGACCCATGAACGGCTTGCTCGGAACGAGCAGCCAGGGCCGTGCGCCGCGCGCCGAGAGTGTCTGCAGGTAGATCAGGACGTCGCGCCGGTACTGCGCGTTGGTCGCGCTCCAGGGCGTGATCAGGCTGGCGCCGCTCAGCTCGTTCTCGGCGATGATCGGCTGGGCGCACACCATCGACGCGGCGGCCACGTCGTACATCCGGTTCGCCCGGTCGATCACGGTCGCCGGGTCGAACGGTTCCAGCGGCGTCCCCACGCGCCGGTTGATGTGCATGTCCCAGTAGACGGTCTTGGCCCCGTCGGCGCGAAACAGCTGCGGATAGATGAAGTTCGAGGAGGCGGCGATCACGCCGGGCTGGGCGAAGAGCTGCCAGAACGGGAACGGGGAGGCGGTGAAGTCGATCCAGAGCGTGCCCTTGTCCGGGATGCCGCAGGTCTCCTGCGCGGCTGCGCGGTGCGGCGCTGCCAGGCCGACGCAGGCGGCCAGAAGGATGAGGAGTAGCCGCTTCAACCCCGTCCCCATGTGTAGCACGTGGGAAGAACGGCGGCCAGCCCCGGCCAGGGCCGGGGCTGGCGCAGCGTGCGAATTACTCGTCGAGCGGACTGTCGACCTCGGGGACTTCCTCCGCCTCGGTCGACTCACGCGGCTTGCTCTCGCCGTCTCCGCCCTGCGGCTCGCCCCCGAAGTCGAGCCCGAGGCCGGCGAGGTTTAGCCCGTCGCCGCCGTCGGCGCCGATCTCCTCCAGCGCGGCCAGCAGCGCCTCGCGCTCGTAGGTCTCCTTCGGCACCTTCTCGGAAGGGCCGATCTCGATCGAGCGGTAGCGCCTGAGGCCGGTCGCCGCCGGGATCAGCTTGCCGATGATCACGTTCTCCTTGAGCCCGAGCAGGCGGTCGACCTTGCCCTCGATCGAGGCGTCGGTCAGGACCTTCGTCGTCTCCTGGAAGGAGGCAGCGGAGAGGAAGGACTCGGTGGCGAGCGAAGCCTTCGTGATCCCGAGGATCAGCGGCTCGAACGTCGCCTGCTCCTTCTTCGACTTCTCCTTCTTGACGCGCGCGTTCTCGCGCTCGAGCACGACGCGGTCGACGAGCTGGCCCGGCAGCAGGTCGGTGTCGCCGGCGTTCTCGACCCGCACCTTCTTCAGCATCTGCCGGACGATCAGCTCGATGTGCTTGTCGTGGATCTCGACGCCCTGTGACTTGTAGACCTTCTGCACCTCGGCGACGAGGTACAGCTCGGTCGGGGTCGAGCCCTTCAGGCGGAGCAGGTCGGCAGGGTTGAGCGAGCCTTCGTGCAGGGCGTCGCCCGGCTCCACCTCCTGGCCGTCCACGACGAGCACGCGGGTCCGGCGCGGGAGCTGGTAGGCGACGGGCTCGACCGCCTCGCCCTTTTCGTCCACCTCGTCGGTGACGATCGAGAGCTTCGGCCCGCGCTCGGTGTCCTCGATGCGGACGACCCCGCCGGTTTCGGCCAGCTTGGCCGCGCCCTTCGGGTTGCGGGCCTCGAAGATCTCGACCACCCGCGGGAGGCCGTGCGTGATGTCGGCGCCGGCGACGCCCCCGGTGTGGAAGGTCCGCATCGTCAGCTGCGTGCCGGGCTCGCCGATCGACTGCGCGGCGATGATCCCGACGGCGTCGCCGATCTCGCACATCGCGCCGGTCGCGAGGAAGATGCCGTAGCACGCCCGGCACACACCGAACTCGCTGCGGCACTTGAGCACCGAGCGCACCGGGATGGTCGGCTCCTCCTCGAGCTCGTGCTCCGTGAACGCCTCCTCGATGTCGGCCAGCACCTGGTTCGTGACGACCGCGCCCTTCTCCGCAACCACGGTCTTGCCAGGCTTGCCGCTCGCGAGCGGGCGGTGGACGTCGTCGGCCAGCACGCGCCCGAGGATGCTCTTGTTCACGCCCTCGGGGACGTGCAGCGGGAGCTCGACGAACTCCTTCGTCTTGCAGTTCTCCTCGCGGATGATCACGTCCTGCGAGACGTCGACCAGGCGCCGGGTCAGGTAGCCCGAGTCGGCGGTTCGCAGCGCGGTGTCGGCGAGGCCCTTGCGGGCGCCGTGGGTCGAGATGAAGTACTCGAGCACCGACAGGCCCTCCATGAAGTTGGCCTTGATCGGGCGCTCGATGATCTCGCCCTTCGGGTTGGCCATCAGGCCGCGCATGCCGGCGAGCTGGCGGATCTGCTTGAACGAGCCGCGCGCGCCGGAGTTGGCCATCATGTAGATTGGGTTCAGCTCGAGCAGGTTCTTCTCCATCGCCTCGGCGACGTCTTCGGTTGCCTCCGTCCAGAGGTTGACGATCTGCTCGTGCCGCTCCTCCTCCGTGATCAGGCCGCGCTCGTACAGGCCCTCGACGTTGCCGACGCGCTCCTCGTAGCCGGCGAGCAGCTCGTCCTTCTCCTGAGGGATGACGATGTCGTTCTTCGAGATCGTGAGCCCGGCCTTGGTCGCGTAATGGAAGCCGAGGCTCTTGACCTTGTCGAGCACGCCGGCGATCACATGGGCGCCGTAGCGCTCCGCGAGACCGGAGATGAAGACGTCCGTCTCCTTCTTCGAGAGCGTCCGGTTGAGGAACGGCAGGTCGCCGAGGTCCTCGTCGGTGAACTCGTGCAGCGAGCGCTCGACCTCCGCGTTCAGGATCACGCGGCCCGGCGTCGTCAGCACGAGCTCCTCCCGGTACCGGTACTCGATCGGCTGCTGGATCCCGACCTGGCCGTCCTCGACCGCGCGCTCGACCTCCTCTTCGGAGGTGAAGCGCTTCGGCCGCGGGTCCAGGTCCTGGGCGGTCATGCCGGCGAGGTCGGCGGGGTTGTAGGTCAGGTAGTAGCCGCCGAGGACCATGTCCTGGGTCGGCGTGGCTAGCGGCCGGCCGTTGGCGGGCGAGAGGATGTTGTTCGACGACAGCATCAGGATGCGCGCCTCGGCCTGCGCCTCTGCCGAGAGCGGCAGGTGGACGGCCATCTGGTCGCCGTCGAAGTCGGCGTTGAACGCGTGGCAGACGAGCGGGTGCACCTGGATCGCCTTGCCCTCGACGAGCACGGGCTCGAACGCCTGGATGCCGAGGCGGTGCAGCGTCGGCGCGCGGTTCAACAGCACCGGATGCTCCGCGATCACCTCCTCGAGCACGTCCCAGACCTCGGGGACCATCGAGTCGACGTGCTTCTTCGCCGCCTTGATGTTCTGGACCGACTTGCGCTCGACGAGCCGGCTCATGATGAACGGCTTGAACAGCTCGAGCGCCATCAGCTTCGGCAGCCCGCACTGGTGCAGCTTCAGGTTCGGTCCGGCGACGATCACCGAGCGGCCCGAGTAGTCGACGCGCTTGCCGAGCAGGTTCTGGCGGAAGCGGCCCTGCTTGCCCTTGAGCATGTCGGAGAGCGACTTCAGCGCGCGGTTGCCCGGGCCGGTCACCGCGCGGCCACGGCGGCCGTTGTCGAACAGCGCGTCGACGGCCTCCTGGAGCATGCGCTTCTCGTTGTTGACGATGATCTCGGGCGCGCCCAGGTCGAGCAGCCGCTTGAGGCGGTTGTTGCGGTTGATCACGCGCCGGTAGAGGTCGTTCAGGTCGGAGGTCGCGAAGCGGCCGCCGTCGAGCTGGACCATGGGCCGCAGCTCGGGCGGGATCACGGGGATCGCCTCCAGCACCATCCACTCGGGCCGGTTCTCCGAGGTGATGAACGCGTTCACGACCTTGAGGCGCTTGATCGCGCGCTGCTGCTTCTGGCCCTTCGAGGTGCGGATCGTCTCGCGCAGGGAGCGCGCCTCGGCCTTCAGGTCGAGGTCCTTGAGCAGCTCGCGGATCGACTCCGCGCCCATGCCGCCCTGGAAGTAGACGCCGAAGCCGTACGGCGACCCGAAGCGGTCCTTGAGCTCACGGAAGATCTGCTCGTCGTTGACGATCAGCTTCGGCTCGAGCTCCCGGAACAGCTGCCAGGTCTCCTCGAGCCGGCGGACCGAGTCGACGGCCGCCTCCTTGGCGTCCTCCTTGCGGGCCTCGATGTCCTGGTAGGCCTCGCGCACCTTCACGAGCCACTGGACGATCGCGTCGAGGTCCTCCTTGGAGATCCTGCCGTCCGTGCGGAGGCAGAGGTCGTTCGTCAGCTCGCGCAGGTCATCGGCGCTCGCGGTCGGCTCGGCCTGCTCGAGCACCTCGCGCAGGAGGCCCTTGCCGAGGTCCCGCGCCTTCTCGAGCTGCTTCTGGTCGACGCTCGCAACGGTCTCCGCGTCCTCCTCGGACAGCTCTGCCTTCTTGTCGAGGAGGCCCTCGAGGATCCGGTTGATGTGCTTCGTGATCGCGCCCTTCTTCGAGCCGGTCGCCTTGGTGAGCTGCTTGTAGAGCGGCGCGAGCGCCTCACGGACGGAGATCGCGACGTTCGCGACGTTCTCGAGCTCCTTCGGCGTGAGCCGCCGGTCGTCGCGGATCGCCGAGTTGCGGACGAGCTCGCGAATCTTCTTCGAGTCCTCGGTGGTGATCTGCGGCCCGACCTCGACGAACATCCCGCCGACCAGCCCGCGCACCTCCTCGAGGGTCGGGACTGCCTGCTCCTCGGCCCAGTTGGAGAGGCCGCGCGCCCAGAAGTCGTCGTCCTCGTCGAAGTTCCGTTCGGTGCCCTTCGTGAAGTAGCTGCGGCGCCGCTTGAGCCGGTCCTCGAGCGCGGCGAGGTTCTCGTCGCGGTCGACGTAGATCTGCTCCGACTCCGCCTTGACCTTGTCCTCGAGACCGTTCAGGTCCTTCTGCCGCGCCTCGGCGTCGACGGAGGTGACGATCGAGGCGGCGAAGTAGAGGACCTTCTCCAGCTCGCGCGGGGCGATGTCGAGCAGGTAGCCAATCCGGCTCGGGACGCCCTTGAAGAACCAGATGTGCGACACCGGCGCTGCCAGGTCGATGTGGCCCATGCGCTCCCGGCGCACCTTCTGGCGCGTCACCTCGACGCCGCAGCGCTCGCAGATGATGCCCTTGTAGCGGACGCGCTTGTACTTGCCGCAGTAGCACTCCCAGTCTTTGGTCGGACCGAAGATGCGCTCGCAGAAGAGCCCGTCGCGCTCGGGCTTGAGCGTCCGGTAGTTGATCGTCTCGGGCTTGGTGACCTCGCCCGATGACCAGTCGCGAATCTGCTTGGACGACGCGAGACCGATACGGATCGCGTCGAACTCGTTGATGTCGATCAAGGCTCTCCTTTACTCCTCAACCTCTACGTCGGCCAGGTCGTCGGCCAGCGGGCCGGCCTGCGCCTCTGCCTCTTCCTTTGCGTCCTCTGCCGGGGTGACCTCGACGTCGGTCAGGTCGCCCAGCTGCTCGTCGGCCGGCAGGGCGAGCTCCTGGCCCGTCTCGTCGACGCGCTCCTGGCCCTCCTCGGCTTCCTCGGCGGTCGGCTGCCGCGCCGCGGCCCGCAGCGAGCCAGGCGAAAGGTCGATGCCGAGCTCCTCGGCCGCCCGCAGCAGCTCGTCGTCCTCCTCGCGCACCTCGACCTTCTCGCCCTCGTCGGAGAGGACGTTGACGTCGAGCGCGAGAGACTGCATCTCCTTCAGCAGCACCTTGAACGACTCCGGGATCGACGGCTCGGCGATGTTCTCGCCCTTGACGATCGCCTCGTACGCCTTCACGCGGCCGACGGTGTCGTCGGACTTGATCGTGAGCATCTCCTGCAGCGTGTATGCGGCGCCGTAGGCCTCGAGCGCCCAGACCTCCATCTCGCCGAAGCGCTGGCCGCCGAACTGCGCCTTGCCGCCGAGCGGCTGCTGCGTGACGAGCGAATAGGGGCCGGTCGAGCGCGCGTGGATCTTGTCGTCGACCAGGTGGAGCAGCTTCAGGATGTACATGTAGCCGACGGTCACCTTCTGCGAGAAGCTCTCGCCGGTCCGGCCGTCGAACATTCGCACCTTGCCTGAGCAATGACGGCCCTCGGGCCGCTTCGGGTCGACGACGAACGTGATCGGCGAGTCGGGGTTCTGCTTCGTCCACTCGACGAGGGCCTCGTCGACGTCCTTCTCGCTCGCGCCGTCGAACACCGGCGTCGCGATCGGGCTCGGGTCGCCGTTCGCCGAGTCGCCGTTCTCGTGGAAGACGCCGTGCGCGGCGGCCCAGCCGAGGTGCGTCTCGAGGATCTGGCCGATGTTCATCCGGCTCGGCACGCCGAGCGGGTTCAGCACCACGTCGACGGGACGGCCGTCCTCGAGGAACGGCATGTCCTCCTCGGGCACGATCTTGGCGATCACGCCCTTGTTCCCGTGCCGGCCGGCGAGCTTGTCGCCCTCGGCGATCTTGCGCTTCTTCGCGACGTACACGCGCACGAGCTCGTTCACGCCCGGCGAGAGGTCGTCGCCCGTGTCGCGGGAGAACGTCTTGACGTCGATCACCTTGCCGCCCTCGCCGTGCGGGACCTTGAGCGAGGTGTCGCGCACCTCGCGCGCCTTCTCCTTGAAGATCGCGCGGATCAGCTTCTCCTCGGCGGTCAGCTCGGTCTCGCCCTTCGGCGTCACCTTGCCGACGAGCAGGTCGCCCGAGCCGACCTCGGCGCCGATGCGGACGATGC
This sequence comes from Gaiellaceae bacterium, assembly GCA_035624425.1. GTDB lineage: Bacteria > Actinomycetota > Thermoleophilia > Gaiellales > Gaiellaceae > AC-32. The sequence continues at coordinate 29,977 of DASPRN010000116.1, read as the reverse complement.
CGCGCTCGTCGAGGTCCTTGAGCGACTCCTCCGAGCGGTTGGGGATGTCGCGCGTGATCTCCTCGTCGCCCAGCTTGGTCGAGCGGGCGTCGATCTCGTACTCGTGGATGTGGATCGAGGAGAGGACGTCCTGCTTGACCAGGCGCTCCGAGATCACGATCGCGTCCTCGAAGTTGTAGCCCTCCCACGGCATGAAGGCGACCAGCAGGTTCGCGCCGAGCGCCAGCTCGCCCATGTCGGTCGAGCTGCCGTCGGCCAGCACCTGCTCGGCCCTCACGCGCTCGCCGAGGCCGACGATCGGCTTCTGGTGGATCAGCGTGCCCTGGTTGGAGCGCATGAACTTCGTCATCGGGTACTCGTGCCTGCCGTCCTTGGTCTCGAGGACGATCCGCTCGGCGTCGACGTCGACGACCGTGCCGGCCTCGTCGGCCAGGACGACGTCGCCCGTGTCGGTCGCCGCGCGGAACTCGAGGCCCGTGCCGACGAGCGGCGCCTGCGTGATCATCAGCGGCACTGCCTGCCGCTGCATGTTCGCGCCCATCAGCGCGCGGTTCGCGTCGTTGTGCTCGAGGAACGGGATCAGCGCGGTGGCGACGGAGACGATCTGCGCCGGCGCGACGTCCATGAAGTCGACGTCCTTCGGGCGAGCGGTGACGGCCTCCCCCTCGCGGGAGCGGCAGAGCACCTGCTCGTCGACGAACCGGCCGGTCTTCTCGTCCACCTGGGCGCTCGCCTGGGCGATCGTGTACTGCGCCTCTTCGGCGGCATCGAGGTAGACGATGTCGTCGGTCACCTTGCCGTTCGTGACCTTCCGGTACGGCGTCTGCACGAAGCCGAACTCGGACACCGTCGCGAACGACGCCAGCGAGCCGATCAGCCCGATGTTCGGGCCCTCCGGGGTCTCGATCGGGCACATGCGCCCGTAGTGCGTCGGGTGGACGTCGCGCACCTCGATCGGCGCGCGCTCGCGGGTGAGGCCCCCGGCGCCGAGCGCCGAGAGCCGCCGCCGGTGCGTGAGCCCGGCGAGCGAGTTCGTCTGGTCCATGAACTGCGAGAGCTGCGAGGAGCCGAAGAACTCCTTCAGCGCCGCGACCACAGGCCGGATGTTGATGATCGTCTGCGGCGTGATCGTGTCGACGTCCTCGGTGGTCATCCGCTCGCGGACGACGCGCTCCATCCGGTAGAGGCCCACCCGGAACGCCTCCTGGATCAGCTCGCCGACCGTGCGCAGCCGCCGGTTGCCGAAGTGCTCGTACTCGTCGAGCTCGCCGCGGATCGGGTCGCGCGAGAGCACGATCGCGTCGGCCGCGAAGTCCTTCGACTCCGGGTCGACGCCGAGCATGTCGGGCAGCTCGACCAGCTTGCGGACGAGCGCGAGGATGTCCGCCGTCGTGAGGACGCGGACGTCGTCGGGCACGTCGACCCCGAGCCGCTGGTTCAGCTTGTAGCGGCCGACCTTCGTCAGGTCGTAGCGCTTCGGGTCGAAGAACAGCGCCTTGAGCAGGTTCCGCGCGTTGTCGAGCGTCGGCGGCTCGCCGGGCCGCTGCTTCTTGAACACCTCGATCAGCGCCTCGTCCTCGTTCGCGGACGGGTCCTTCTCGAGCGTGTTGACGATGTACGTCGAGTTCCCGAACAGCTTCAGGATCGCCTCATTCGAGCTCGTGTCGAGCTTGTGGCCGGTCGACGGGTCCTCGTCGGGCAGCGCTCGCAGCAGGGTCGTGATCGGCAGCTTGCGCTTCCGGTCGATCCGTGCGTAGACGACGCCCTTCTTGTCGATCTCGAGCTCGAGCCAGGAACCGCGGCTCGGCATCAGGTTCGCCGTGAAGACCTGCTTGGCCGGGTCCTTCGGCTCCATCAGGTAGGCGCCGGGGCTGCGGACGAGCTGCGTGACGATCACCCGCTCGGTGCCGTTGATGATGAAGGTCCCCCACTGGGTCATCATCGGGAAGTCGCCCATGAAGACCGTCTGCTCGCGGATCTCGCCCGTCTCCTTGTTGACGAAGCGGACCGTCATCGAGAGCGGGGCCTGGTAGGTCAGGTCCTTCTCACGGCACTCCTGGATGGTGACCGGGGGGTCACCGAACTGGAACTCGCCGAACTCGACGGCGAGCGTGCCGGTGTAGTCCTCGATCGGCGAGATGTCGTCGATCGTCTCCCTGAGGCCCTCGTTCTTGAACCAGTCGAACGAGGCCTTCTGGATGTCGATCAGATTGGGAAGGTCGAGGACGTGCTTGAGACGTGAAAAGCTCTTACGCGCGCGTGGCGCAGCGACCCGGGTCGTCAAGTCTGGGTGCCTCCCTTACGGCTATGAGGTGAATGTGAAAATGCGGTCAGGCGAACGTCGGCGCGGAACCGCCAAATATAGCGAAAGAGGTGGAGGCTGCGCAAGCCCAGACGGCTGGGCGGCCGTCCGGGCGGAAACCCCACTATAGACGCCGTTTCGGGCGAGCGCCAGCGTCCAGTTCGGACGCCGGCGCCCCCGGCTTACTTGACCTCGACGCCCGCGCCGGCTTCCTCGAGCTGGGCCTTGATCTGGTCGGCCTCCTCCTGCGGGATGCCTTCCTTGACGGGATTCGGAGCCCCGTCGACGAGGTCCTTGGCCTCCTTCAGGCCCAGGCCCGTGACGGCGCGGACCACCTTGATCACCTGGATCTTCTTGTCGCCGGCGCTGGTGAGCACGACGTCGAAGGAGGTCTTCTCCTCCGCCGCGCCGGCTCCGTCGCCGCCGGCAGCCGGAGCGCCGGCCGCGGCCACCGCCACGGGAGCAGCGGCGGTCACGCCCCACTCCTCTTCCAGCTTGTTCTTCAGCTCGACGAGGTCGAGCACGGTCATGCCGCCGAGCTGCTCGACGAGCTTGTCGGTATCAGTCTTCGTCGCCACTAGCTTCCTCCTCTTCTGACTCTGACTCGGCCGAAGCCGGCTCGGCCTCTGCCGACGGCTCTGCGGCCTGCTCTTCGCTTACTTCCTCCGCCGGCGCCTCCGCCTGCGGCTCTCCCTCGTCCGCGGGCTCCTCGGCCTGCGGTTCCGATTCCTGCAGCTGCCTGATGCGAGCGTCCAGCACGCCGATGAGGTCCCGCAGCGGCGCCGCGAACAGGCCGACCACGGTTGCGAGCGGCGCCGAGACGGCTCCGACGACCTGGGCGCGGAGGACGTCGGCCGGCGGCAGCGTGGCGAGCTGTTTGATCGCGTCGTCGCCGACGAGGCTGCCCTCGAGCAGCCCGCCGCGGATCACGAGCACGTCGCGCGCGCGGGCGGTCTCGTTCAGGACCTTCGCGACTGCGACCGGGTCGCCGTCGGCCTCGAGGAACGCGATAGCGGTCGGGCCGTCGATCAGCTCCAGCACCTCCTTGGTGCCGGCCTCCTCGGCCGCGAGCCGGGTGAGTGTGTTCTTGACGACCGTGAAGCGCGCGCCGGCCTCGAGCAGGCGGGTGCGCAGCTCCTCGATCTCGGGCATCGTCAGGCCGCGGTAGTCGGCCACCATCAGCGTCTCGGTCGAGCGCAGGCGCTCGGCCAGCTGTGAGACGACTCGTTCCTTGTCAGATCTGTGCATCGATCACCTCTCCAGAATGCGCGAGCCCGCAGGCGCGGGCTCGAAAGAGGTGCTCTTCCGTCCGCGCCTCGACTGGACTTCCGCCTGACGGCTGCCAGTGGTCTTCGGCGTGGTCTCGCTACGCGGTAACGGCTTCTTCTGCCGGTGCTCCTTCCAGCTCCTCCAGGAGGCCCCTCGTCCTGGCCGGGTCGACGTGGATCCCGGGGCCCATCGTGCTCGTCAGGGTAACAGTCTTGATGTAGCGCCCCTTCGCGGCGGCGGGCTTCGCGCGCATGATCTCGTCGATCAGGGCCGCGTAGTTCTCGACCAGCTGGCGGTCGTCGAAGCTCTTCTTGCCGATCGCGACGTGGACGTTGGCGCCGCGGTCGGTGCGGTACTCGAGCTTGCCGGCCTTCGCCTCCTGAACGGCCTTGGCGACGTCCATCGTCACGGTGCCGGTCTTCGGGTTCGGCATCTTCCCGCGCGGGCCGAGGATCCGCCCGAGCTTGCCGACGACGCCCATCTGGTCGGGCGTCGCGACGGCCACGTCGAAGTCGTCGAAGCCGTCCTCCTCGATCCGCTTGGCGAGGTCGGCGGTGCCGACGACGTCGGCGCCGGCCTCCTGCGCCTCGCGGGCCTTCTCGCCCTCGGCGAAGACGATGACGCGCGACTCGCGGCCGGTGCCGTGCGGGAGCATCAGCGTCCCGCGCAGCTGCTGCTCGGCATGGCGGACGTTGAGGCCCAGGTTGAAGTGCGCCTCCACGGTCTCGTCGAACTTGGCGGCCGGGAAGCTCTTGAGCATGCGCACCGCCTCGACCGGCGAGTAGAGCTGCTCGCGGTCGATCTCGGCGCGCGCGTTGCGGTAGTTCTTGCCGTGTTTCATAGATCCGTTTCGACTCCCATCGATCGCGCGGTGCCGGCCACGATCAGCATCGCGTGCTCGACGTCGCGCGCATTCAGGTCGGGCATCTTCGCCTCCGCGATCGACTGCAGCTGGGCGCGCGTGAGGCGGCCGACCTTCTCGCGGTTCGGCTCCCCCGAGCCCTTCTCCAGCCGCAGCGCCTCCTTGATCAGGACGGCGGCCGGCGGCGTCTTCGTGATGAAGTCGAACGAGCGGTCCTCGTAGACCGTGATCTCGACCGGGATGATGCGGCCGTTCTCCTGCGCGGTCTGCGCGTTGAAGGCCTTGCAGAACTCCATGATGTTGACGCCGTGCTGGCCGAGCGCGGGGCCGACCGGCGGTGCCGGGTTGGCCTGCCCGCCGGGGATCTGCAGCTTGATCAGGGTCAGGATCTTTTTCGCCATCAGTCGATCTTCTTCACCTGGTCGAAGCCGAGCTCCACCGGCACCTGGCGCTCGAAGATGTCGACGAGCACCTTCAGCTTCTGCTGGTCGGCGTTGACGTCCACGATCTCGCCGTCGAAGTCCGAGAGCGGGCCGGAGGTGACCTTCACCGACTCGCCGAGCGAGAACTCGACCTGCGCGCGGGGCCGCTCGCCGGCGGTGGCGCCGGTGCGCAGGATCCGGTCGACCTCACCCTGCGACAGCGGCACGGGCTTGGAACCGGCGCCGACGAAGCCGGTCACGCCCGGGGTGTTCTTGACCACCGTCCAGGCGTCGTCGTTCAGGTCCATGTTCACGAGCACGTAGCCCGGGAGGATCCGCTTCTCGGTCTGCACCTTCTGGCCGTCGCGGGTCTCGACCACCTGCTCGGTCGGGACGACCACGCGCCGGAAGCGCGGCTGCTGCGCCATCGAGTCGATCCGGTGCTCGAGATTGGCCTTGACCTTGTTCTCGTGCCCGGAATAGGTGTTGATCGCGTACCAGCGGAACATGCGGTTACCTCAGGAGGACGTGTTGGACGAGGCGCTTGAACACCTCGTCGGCGGCGAACAGATAGACGCCCACGATCAGGCAGGCGAGCAGAACGACAGCTGTGCCTTGGATCACCTGCGGCCGGGTGGGCCACTCGACCTTCTGCAGCTCGCCCCAGGACTCGGAGATGAAGCGCGCGATGAAGAACCCCGGCGGGCGGCGGCGGTCGGCCTGGCTGGGGACGGGCTCGGGCACCGGGCGCACCTGCGGGCGGACCCGCGTGCGCTCGACCGCGGCCTCGCTCTCCGCCTGCGCGGCGCGGCGCGCACGGCGCTCGGAACGGGTCTGGCGTGCCATGGCTAGCGGGTCTCCCGGTGCAGGGTGTGGCAGCCGCACCAGCGGCAGTACTTGCGGAACTCGACGCGGTCCGGCGTGTTCCGCTTCGATTTTTCGGTCTGGTAGTTCCGCCGCTTGCACTCCGTGCAGGCGAGCGTGATCCCAACTCTGACTCCGGTTGCCATCTTCTCTTCTCTTGCTCCGAGTACGCGAGGAGTAGCGGCGGGAGGACTCGAACCTCCGACACGCGGATTATGATTCCGCTGCTCTAACCAACTGAGCTACGCCGCCCCGCGCCGCTGAGTGTAGCAATCCCTTTCCGACGCTAGGCTCCACCGCCTGATGCGAATCCGCGACTGCAACTGGATGCAGGTCGAGGAGTACCTGCGCCGGGACGACCGCGCCGTGCTGCCGGTCGGCTCCACGGAGCAGCACGGCTACCTCTCGCTCGAGACGGACAACATCCTCGCCGAGCGCGTCTCGGCCGAGGCCGCCGAGCCGTTGGGGGTGCTCGTCCTGCCGGTCGTGCCCTACGGCCTGACGCCGTCCTTCGCCGCCTACCCGGGCAGCCCGTCGCTGCGGCTCGGGACCTACGTTGCGGTCCTGCGCGACCTGCTCGACTCGCTCCACGGCCAGGGCTTCCGGCGCTTCCTGCTCGTGAACGGCCACGGCGGCAACCTCCCGGCCGGCTCGCTCGTCCGCGAGTGGGCCGGAGAGCACCCGGACGCGCAGGCGATCTTCCACAGCTGGTGGTCGAGCGACCGCGTGCAGGCGGCGGCGCGCGAGGTCGATCCGAGCCCGAGCCACGCGAACTGGTTCGAGAACTTCCCCTGGACGCGGCTGGCCGACGTGGAGCTCCCGCACGAGCCGAAGCCGCCGCTCGACCAGGCGGCCTACCGCGCCGCAGGACCGGCGGAGGTGCGCGAGCTGCTCGGCGACGGAGTCTTCGAGGGCGCCTACGAGCTCCCCGACGAGGCCGTCGCGCGAGTCTGGGAGGCCGGGGTCGCGGAGGTGCGCGAGCTGCTGGAGTCCGCTTGGCGGTGAATCCGATCGCGCTCTTCCAGGAGTGGTTCGACGAGGCACGGGCGGCGGGCGTCCAGGTGCCGGAGGCGATGACTGTCGCAACCGCCGACGCCGAGGGCCGGCCCTCCGCGCGGATGCTGCTGCTGAAGGGCACCGACGAGCGCGGCTTCACGTTCTTCACCGGCTACGAGAGCCGCAAGGGCCGCGAGCTGGAGGCGAACCCGCGGGCGGCGCTCGTCTTCTACTGGCGCCCGCTCGGGCGGCAGGTGCGCGTCGAAGGGACGGTGCGCCGGCTTTCGGCCGAGGAGTCGGACGCGTACTGGGCCACGCGCCCGCCTCGCTCGCGCGCGGCGGCCGCGGCCTCTCGCCAGAGCGAGCCGATCGCGAGCCGCCCCGAGCTCGAGGCGGAGTTCGAGCGGCTTCTGCCAGGCGATGACGTGCCCCGCCCGGAACGCTGGGGCGGCTACGTCCTCGAGCCAGAGGCGATCGAGCTCTGGCAGCACCGCGACGACCGCCTGCACGACCGGATCAGGTTCACGCGCGCGCGCGAGGGCTGGCGCGAGGAGCGCCTCTCCCCGTAGCCGCGGCCTAGGCCGGCTCGGGAACCGGCTGAGGCTCTCCGACAAGGCGGCCGTCCCGCATGGCGAGGCGACGCGGAGCCCGCGCAGCGAGCTCGACGTCGTGCGTCGCGACGACGATGGTCGTTCCGCGCCGGGCCGCCAGGCTCGTCAGCAGCTCGATCACGTCGCGTCCCGTCGACGAGTCGAGGTTGCCTGTCGGCTCGTCGGCGAGCACGACGCGCGGCTCTACCGCGAGGGCGCGCGCGATCGCCACGCGCTGCTGCTCCCCGCCCGAGAGGTGCGCCGGCACGTGCTCCGCGCGGTCGGCGAGTCCGACCTCCCCGAGCAGCAATTCCGCGCGCTGCCGGAGCTGCCGCTCCTCCAGCCCCTTCGGGGCAAGCGCCGCCTCGACGTTCTCGAGTGAGGTCAGCGTCGGGATCAGGTTGAACTGCTGGAAGACGAACCCGAAGGCGTCGAGCCTGAGCGCGGCGAGCGCATCGTCGGGGAGGTCGGCCAGGTCACGGCCGTCGAAGACCACGTGGCCTTCACTCGGACGGTCCAGAGCGCCGAGCAGCTGGAGCAGCGTCGTCTTGCCCGAGCCACTCGGCCCCTCGAGCGCGACGAACTGCCCCGCGCCGATCTCGAGCGTGATCGCGTCGAGCGCCCGGATCGTCTGCTCCCCGCGGCGGAAGAACCGCGAGACGTTGCGGACCTCGTACAGCAGCTCGCTCATTCGAACTGCCTCAGGGCGTCGGCAGGACGGAGCCGGGCAGCTCGGAGCGCACCGGTCGCGCCGGCGAGCATGCCCCCGACGAGCGCCAGCAGAAGGCCGAGGAAGACGATCCACACCGTGATCGGTGCCGAGAGCGTCACCGCCCTCGTGGCGCGCAGCGAGGAGCCGCCCAGGCCGAAGAGCGCACCGGTGCCGGCGGCCGGCGAGCTCGCCGAGAGCGTCGGGCCGAAGGCGGTGACGAGCGCGGCGATGATCACGCCGAGCACGATCCCGACCAGGCCGCCGAGCAGGCCCTGTGCCAAAGCCTCGGCGACCACCTGCCGGATCACGAGCCACTGCGTCCAGCCGAGCGCCTTCAGCGTCCCGAGCTCGCGCACGCGCTTGCCCACCGAGGAGAGCGTCAGCAGCGCGGCCAGCAGGAACGCGGCGGCGGCGGCAAGGATCGAGAGCGCGAGCCCGAGGCTGTGCGAGAGGTTCGAGGCGTTGACGAGCGAGCCGCTGATCCGGTCCGCGACCTGCTTGCCGCTCGCCACCTGCGCGCCCGGGAGCGCGCGCTGGATCGCCTTCTGGACGCTTCCGACCGACGAGCCGCTCGCCGCACGGACGAGAACGACGTTGGCCTGCCCGCTCAGGCCCGCCAGCTTCTGCAGACGCGTGAGGGGCACGTAGACGTCGGCCGACTGCCCGCCGAGCGGCGGCTGCACGAGTCCGACGACCCTGAACCGCGTGCCGTTCAGGTCGAGCTTCGAGCCGACCTTCAGGCTCTGGCTCTTCGCGTAGCTCGTCGAGACGAGGGCCTGCAGCCCGCCGGCACGGCCGAGGTAGACGCCCTTCGTGACCTGGCTCGGGGTGACGAGCGCGACCTGCGGGTTGCTCGTGTCGACGCCGCCGATCGTGTACGGCAGGGTGGTGATGTTCGTCTGCGGCGGGTTCAGCACCTGCCGCAGCGTCTGCGTCGGGGTGCGGAACGTGGCGCGGAAGCGCTGGAAGCGCGCGGGCAGGCACTTGCGGAAAGCTCCGCCTCCGAAGCCGAAGCCACCTGGTCCACCGAAGCCTCCACCGCCTCCGCCGCCGCCGAGGCCCCGTCCGCCGCCGCTACCGCCACTGCCGCCGCCCGCCGCCCGCGCCTTCGTGAAGCACGTCCGGATCTGCGCGAGCTCGGCGGCCGTCGGTGGCTTGAAGTTGCGCTGCACGTTGAATCTCTGGCCGCCCGTCTTGAACTGCGCGACGATCTTGGGCACGACTCCCTGCTGGTGCTCGGCGAGCAGGGTCAGCCCGGTCGCGGCGGCGGCCACGCCTGAGATCGACGCGACCTGACGCTGCGCCCGCTTCGCAGAGAACGTCAGCTGCGTGCCCGGCAGGAAGAAGTCGTGCACGAAGTGCTGGCCGGGCTTGCCGAGCTTCGAGAGGTCGGTGAGCACCGAGCGGTTGGCCGCCAGCACCTGGCCTTCGCCGCCGAAGCCGCCCGGCCCGCCGCCGCCGTTCGTCTGCGCCCCGCGCGTGACGGTCAGGTCGGTGCCGATGCTGGAGAGCGGGTTCAGCGCGGAGCGTTGCGCCTTGTCGAGCCCGTGGGTCAGCGCCGTGATCGCGATCACGAGCGAGACCCCGAGCGCGAGCCCGAGCACGGTCAGGATCGTCCTTCCCCTGCGCCGAACGAGCTCGCTGCGCACGTACCGGAGGTAGAACACTGCTCTCCGAATCGAAGCAGCGACGACTAAGAGATGGCTAAGACTGATCGCCCGCCTCGCCGGCGGCAACGCGGTCCGAGCCTCGTTCACTCCGGATGATGCGCCGGGCCCGAGCGGCGGACAGAGTCGCGCGGATGGGCATCGAGCCGACGGCTGTGGTGCAGGAGGAATCGGGCGGCGACCAGCTGGTCGCGATCCTGCTCGCGATGGCGATGTTCGTGCTCGTCGTCGACACGTCGCTGATGAACGTCTCGATCTCGGCGGTCGTGCACGATCTCGACACGACGGCGAGCGGCGTCCAGTCGGCGATCGCGCTGGAGGCACTGGTCTCCGCCGCCTTCATCCTGATCGGGAGCAAGATCGGCGACCTGTTCGGCCGCAAGCGCGCGTACATCCTCGGCCTGCTCGGATATGCGGTCGGCGCGCTGTCGATGACGCTCTCGCAGAGCCTCCTCCCGATCATCATCTTCTGGGCGGTCATCGGCGGCCTCGGGGCCTCGCTCCTCCTCCCCGCGATGCAATCCCTGATCCACGGCAACTTCCAGGGGCCGATGCAGAGACGGGCCTACGCGCTGGTCGGCGCTGCCGCCGCGATCGCCGCGGCGGTCGGCCCGCTGATCGGGGGCCTGATCACCACCTACCTCTCGTGGCGGGTCGCCTTCGGCGGGGAGGTCCTGATCATCGCGATCGTGCTCCTCGGAAGCCGCCGCGTTCACGACGTCCCGTACACCGGCTCGAGGGAGATCGACGTCGTCGGCGCGATCCTCTCGGCCGTCGGCATGGCCGGCGTCGTGCTGGGGATCCTCGTGTGGGAGGAAGGCGGCGCAGCGGTCGGCGCGCTCATCACGGTCGGCGTCGTCGCGCTCGGGTCGCTCGCCTGGTGGCTCAGGAAGCGGAAGCGCGAGGGCAAGTCCGCGCTGCTCGACCCCGGCCTCTTCACGTCCAAGTACTTCCGGCTCGGGATCTCGTCCCAGACGCTTCAGCAGATCGCCCTCGGCGGGCTGATGATCGCGCTTCCGATCTTCCTGCAGATGGTGCTGGAGTACAACGCGCTGGAGGCGGGGCTCTCGCTCGCGCCGCTCTCCCTGAGCATGTTCGCCGTCGCCTTGCTGGCCGGAAAGCGGGCCGGGCGCCGCAGCCCGAGCAGGATCATCCGCGCCGGGTTCCTGCTCCTCGCGGTCGGGGTCGCGCTGCTGATCCCGATCGTCCCGCACGCTCACTCCGGCTGGTGGATGACCGTGCCGCTCCTGATCGCGGGTTGCGGCCTCGGGTTGCTCGTCTCCCAGCTCAACAACTACACGCTGTCGCCGATCGAGGAGGAGCGGGTGAGCGAGGCGGCGGGCGTGAACTCCGCCGGCGGGTCGTTCGGCCTCTCGTTCGGGCTCGCGTTCGCCGGCGCGATCATGCTCGCGTCGCTGTCCCTCCTCTTCACCCACTACGCGGACAACAGCAAGGTGCTGTCGCCGCCGGAGAAGCAGCAGGTCTCCAAGGGCCTCGAGGAGAACGCGGAGGTGATGACCAACACGCAGCTCGAGATGCTGCTCGTCGGCCAGCCGGCCGACGTGAAGGCCGAGATCCTCCACATCAACACCGTGGCCCGGCCGAGGGCGCTGCAGATCGCGCTGCTGGTTCCGCTGCTCGCCGCGCTGCTCGGCCTGCTCAACGGCGTCCGGATGACACGGCTGCCGGACCCCGAGCCGTCGGCGGCGGCCGAGGGAGTGCTGGGCGGCTGAGAAGCGCGAAAACGGTGGTCAAAGAGCCGTCGCAGCAGTGCGGATAAGCCGCATCTCCAGTCAGCCCACGCGCGGATGTGACACCGCGGCGCAGCGGCCAGGCTTTGTGCGTGATGAGTGTTGCGACGGACCCGGTGTTCGACGAGCTGCACCCACCGCTCGACCGAGCTGCGGCTCTGCTGGAGGCCGACCGGTGCCTGGAGTGCGGAGGCCCGTACGCGCCGGCTCCCTGCATGGTCGCCTGTCCGGCAGGCGTCGACGTCGCCGGCTTCATCGCGGCGATCGCGGCCGACGAGCCGATCGACGCAGCCGAGACGATCTTTGCGGAGAACCTGCTCGGGGCGACGTGTGCACGCGTCTGTCCGACCGAGGTCCTGTGCGAAGGAGCCTGCGTGCTGGCCGAGGTCGGCCGGAAGCCGATCGCCATCGGGTCACTCCAGCGCTACGCCACCGACCAGGCCCTCGCCGCCGGAACGCCACTCCGGCAAGCCTCGCCGTGGAACGGACGCCGCGTGGCCGTGATCGGCGCGGGCCCGGCCGGGCTGGTCTGCGCCGGCGAGCTCGCCGCTCTCGGTTACCACGTGACGGTCTTCGACGAGCACGAGGAAGTCGGCGGTCTCGTTCGCTACGCGATCGCTCCGTACCGCCAGGTGCGGGAGCCGCTGCCGGACGAGGCGGAGGCACTGGCGAGCATCGGCGTCGACTTCCGGCTCGGCACCCGGGTCGACGGCGACGAGCTCGCCTCGATCGCCACTCAGGCTGACGCGGTCTTCCTCGCCGCCGGGATGGGGGCGGATGCCGAGGTCTCGTACCCCGGTGACGACCTGCCCGGGGTCTGGGAGTCGCTCAGGTTCATCGAGCGACTCAAGACGGGCAAGCCTCCACGCGCCGGGCGGCGCACCCTCGTCATCGGTGGCGGCAACACGGCGATCGACGTCGCGCGCGAGGCGCTGCGGGTCGGCGCCGAGATCGTCACCGTCGTCTATCGACGAAGCGAGGCCGAGATGCCCGCCTACCCGTACGAGGTTGCCGAGGCACGCGCGGAGGGCGTCCGCTTCCAGTTCCTGGCCGACCCGGTCCGAATTCTGGGCTCCGACCGCGCCGAGGCCGTGGAGTGCCGGCGTATGCGGCTCGGCGCGCGGGACACCAGTGGGCGGCGCCGCCCGGAGCCGCTGCCGGGAAGCGAGTTCACCCTCCCGGCGGACACCGTCGTGAAGGCGATCGGCCAGCAGCCCCGGCGCGAGCTGGCCGACTGGATCGCCGGACTGGAGCTCGACGACGCCGGAACGGTTCACGTCGCCGCCAGCGGGCAGACGTCGAACCCGAAGTACTTCGCAGGGGGCGACCTGGTCAACGGCGGCATCAGCGCGGTGGAGGCGGTGCGCGACGGCAAGCGGGCCGCGCGCGCGATCGACGAGTGGCTGCGATGAACGGGTTGACCGAGATCCGCTGGCATGCGCGCGCGGGCCAGGGCGCGAAGACCGCCTCACAGATCCTCGCCCTCGCGCTCCTTCGATCCGGGCGCTTCGTACAGGCCTTCCCGGAGTACGGGCCCGAGCGCCGCGGCGCTCCGCTGCGTGCCTACACCCGCAGCTCGCGCCGGCCGATCCGGCGTCACGACGCAATCGAGCATCCCGACACGGTGGTGGTGCTCGAGCCGTCGCTGGTCGACGAGGCGTCCGTGACCGAGGGCCTGACCGAAGGGGGCCGCATCATCGTGAACGCGGAGGAGGCGCCACCCGCCCTCTCCGGCGCCGACGTGGTCTGCGTCCCCGCCTCGCGGCTGGCCGGGAAGCGCGGTTCCGGCTTCGTGAACATGACCATGCTCGGTGCCGTGGGCGCTGCGCTCGGCGAGCCGCCGCTCGAGGCGATCAAGGACGCGGCCGCCAGCGTGCTCGGCAAGAAGGTCGACGAGACCGCCGTGCGCGACGCGGTCGAGGAGGGCTACCGGTGTCTTCGCTGACCCCGTGGCAAGCGCTTCCGCACGCGGGAGCCGTCGACGCTTCCTCGGCAGTGCGCCCCGAGACCGGCAGCTGGCGCACCGGCCTGAAACCGCAGGTCGAGCTCGCAAGCTGCGTCAACTGCCTGCTCTGCTGGATCTACTGCCCCGACTCGGCCGTGAAGCTCGACGGCGTGAGCTTCGACGGCTTCGACCTCGACCACTGCAAGGGGTGCGAGATCTGTGCCGAGATCTGCCCGGTCGACGCGATCGCGATGGTGCCCGAGGAGCGGGCGTCGTGAACGTGCGCGACCTCCGGCTGCTGACCGGCGGCGAGGCCGTCGCCGAGGCGATGCGGCAGATCGACCCCGACGTCGTCCCGGTGTATCCGATCACCCCGCAGACCCCGATCATCCAGACGTTTGCAAAGTTCGTCGCGGACGGGGCGGCGCACGGCGAGCTCGTGGACGTCGAGTCCGAGCACTCGGCGATGAGCGCGGCGATCGGGTCGGCGCTCGCAGGCGCGCGAACGATGACCGCCACCTCCTCGCAGGGCCTCGCCCTGATGGCCGAGGTCGTCTACATCGCGGCCGCGATGCGCGCTCCGATCGTGATGGCGCTCGGCAATCGCGCGCTCTCGGGGCCGATCAACATCCATTGCGACCACTCGGACTCGATGCTGATCCGCGACTCGGGGGTGGTGCAGCTCTTCGCCGAGAACGCCCAGGAGGCGTACGACCTGACCGTGCTGGGGACACGTCTCGCGGAGCGGCGGGAGGTCATGCTGCCGGTTCTCGTCTGCCAGGACGGATTCACGATCACGCACTCGGCGGAGCCGGTGGCACTGCTCGCCGACACGGCGGTTCGGCAATTCGTCGGCGACTACGAGATCCCGCACCCGTTGCTCGAGCGCGGTCACCCGACCACGCACGGGCCGTTTGCGATGCCGGACTACTACTTCGAGCTTCGCCGGCAGCAGATCGCGGCGCTCGAGGCCGTGCTCGACGCGCTGCCCGAGCTCGCGCTCGAGTACGAGCAGCTCTCAGGGCGAGGTTACGGCCTGCTCGAGCCATACAGGCTCGACGATGCAGAGCGCGTTCTCGTGGCGCTGGGCTCCGCGACGGGAACCATCAAGGACGCGGTCGACGAGCTGCGCGACGCGGGCGAGCCGGTCGGACTGGTGAAGATCGTCTCGTTCCGACCGTTCCCGGCGGCGGCGCTCGCCGAGCTCCTGCGAGACGTCCCCTCGGTGATCGTTCTCGACCGGGCAGCCTCGCCGGGCGGCGCGGCCCCCCTCAGAGCGGAGGTCGCGTCTGCCCTCAGCGGCGAGGGGACCCGCGTCGAGGGCCACGTGTACGGGCTCGGCGGGCGCGACCTCCACCCGGAGGACGTGCGCGACGTCTTCGCCGGACGCGTGGGCGACTACGTCGGCCTGAGAGGTGAGCCATGTCCCGTCTGAAGACGCTTGCTCGCCGCGAGGCCGGGCTCCCGCCGCTCGCGGGCGGACACTCGCTGTGCCAGGGCTGCGGTATCCCTGCCGTCGTTCGCACCGTCCTGGGCTCGTTCGACCGCCCAGTGGTGGTCGTCAACGCCACCGGCTGCCTCGAGGTCGCGACGACGCGCTTCCCGACGACAGCCTGGAACGTGCCGTGGGTGCATGTCGCGTTCGAGAACGCCGCCGCGGTCGCGAGCGGGGTCGACGCCGCCAAGCGAGCGCTGCGCCGCCGGAACGCCCTTCCCGAGGATCAGGAGCCCGCCGTCGTGGTCTTCGCCGGCGACGGCGGCACCTACGACATCGGCCTCCAGGCGCTGTCGGGCGCGCTCGAGCGCGGTCACCGCTTCCTGTTCGTCTGCTACGACAACGAGGCCTACATGAACACCGGCATCCAGCGGTCGGGCGCGACGCCGTTCGGTGCGTCGACGACGACCAGCCCTTCGGGTCTCGAGAGTCTCGGCAAGGCGCAGCAGCGCAAGGACATGACCGCGATCGCGATCGCGCACCACGTGCCCTACGTCGCGCAGGCAGCCGGCTCGCACTGGCAGGACCTGAGCGAGAAGGTCGAGCGCGCAGCCGCCGCGGACGGGCCGGCGTTCCTGAACGTGCTGACGAACTGCCCGCTCGGCTGGGGCCACGAGCCACGAATCGGCATTCAGGTGCTCGACGCGGCCGTCGAGACCTGCTTCTGGCCCCTCTACGAGGTCGTCGACGGGCGCTTCAGGTTGACGTACGAGCCCGAGGAGATGCTCCCGATCGAGGAGTGGCTGCGGCCGCAGGCCCGCTTCGCACATCTGCTCGGGCCGGAGCACGCCGATGTCGTGGCGGGGATCCAGCGGCAGGTGGAAGACGACTGGGAGGCGCTGCGCAGCCGCTGCCGGGAATCGGAACGACCCATGAGTAGATCGGAGTTCTGAGCAACGGAGGAAGCGTGGTTTTCGTGGCCGCTTCGATGAGTCACGAGTTTCCGCAGGTGCGCCTCCGATGAACGCGCGCACCAACGGCCGCCCGGCCGAGGCACACGCCGGCGAGGCCCGGTTCCAGGTGCCTTCGCCGCTCCAGACCGAGGAACACCTCTTCGGAGAGCTTCGGTCGCGCCCGGAGGGCCTGGACAGCCGCGAGGTCGAGCGGCGACTGATCCAGTACGGCCCGAACGAGATCGTGCGCCGCGGCCGCCGCCACTGGGGCCGGGAGGTCATGACGCAGCTGACGCACCCCCTGGCGCTCCTGCTCTGGGCCGCGTCGGTGCTCGCCTGGCTGGCGGGGACCCCGGTGCTGAGCGGCGCGATCGTCGCGGTGATTCTGCTCAACGCCGCCTTTGCCCTGATCCAGGAGCGACAGGCCGAGCGCGCGGTCGAGGCGCTGGCGGCGTTCCTGCCGGACCAGATCGCCGTGAGCCGGGAGGGCAGGAGGCAACCCGTCGACGTTCGCACCCTGGTGCCCGGAGACGTGATCTGGCTCACGGAGGGAGACCGCGTGCCGGCCGATGCACGGCTCTTCTCCGGACGGCTGCAGATCGACACCTCGGCCCTGACAGGCGAGTCGGTTCCGGTGACGCGCGAGGCGGGCGAGCCGGAGAGCGACGTTCTGCTCGAAGCGCGAGACCTTGTCTTCAGCGGAACGAGCTGCACGGGTGGCGAGGCACGCGCGCTCGTCTACGCGACCGGCATGCAGACCGAGCTCGGCCGAATCTCGGCCCTCTCCGAGCGCGTCGGGCGCGAACAGAGCCCGCTGGAGGAGCAGGTGCGGCGGGTTGCGAAGCTGATCGCGGTCGTAGCGGTCGGGGTGGGCCTCGCGTTTCTGCCGCTCGGCCTGCTCGCGGGATTGGGGTTCGCGGACGCACTGGTATTCGCCGTCGGGCTGCTCGTCGCCAACGTCCCGGAGGGGCTGCTGCCGACGATTACGCTCGCGCTGGCCGTGGGGGTGCGGGCGCTGGCGAGAGACGGCGCGCTGGTCAAGCGCCTCAGTGCTGTGGAGACGCTCGGCTCGACCACCGTGGTCTGCACGGACAAGACCGGCACGCTCACGCAGAACCGAATGCGGGTGGTCGAGAGCTCCGGCGACCCGGAAGAGCTCGCTGCAGTCGCAGCCTCGTGCACGAGCGCCGAGGTCGACGCGAACGGTGATCGCGTGGCCGGCGACCCCACGGAGGTCGCCCTGCTCGCGTTCGCCCAGGAGCAGGGGCGAGACGTCCGCCTCTCGACCCGCGAGCGCCGCCGCCGGAAGCTGTTCGCCTTCGACTCGTCGCTGAAGCTGATGACGACGGTCGACGACGAGGACGGGCTGCTGGTCTCATACACGAAGGGCGCTCCCGAGAACGTGCTCGCACGCTGCGATTCGAGCCCCGCGCAACAGGCCGCGGCGCTCGCGACTGCCGAGGGCCTGGCGTCGACGGGCCTGCGGATACTCGCGCTCGCGCGCCGCAGGCTCGACTCGCTTGGGGAGCGAGACGAGGTTGAGCGCGATCTCGACTACGTGGGGCTCGTCGCGCTGCTCGATCCGCCGCGACCCGAGGTCGCGGCAGCCGTGGCGGCCTGCCACCGCGCCGGCATCCGCGTGATCGTCGTCACCGGCGACCACCCGTCGACGGCGCTGGAAGTGGCCCGCCGGGTGGGCCTCGAGGTCGACGGCGACGACGTGGTCGCAGCCGAGCGGCTCGATCAGATGAGCGAGCCGGCGCTCGACCGCCTCCTGCGCGAGCGGCGGGAGCTGGTCTTCTCGCGCTCGTCTCCCGAGACCAAGCTCCGGATCGCCGACGCGCTCCGCCACCAGGGCGAGGTCGTCGCGATGACCGGTGACGGCGTCAACGACGCGCCGGCCCTACGCCGGGCGGACATCGGGGTCGCGATGGGCGTCGCCGGGACCGAGGTGGCGCGCGAAGCCGCAACAATGGTGCTGACCGACGACAACTTCGCGACGATCGTGAAGGCGGTCGAGGGTGGTAGGCGCGTCTACGCGAACATCCGCAAGTTCGTCTTCTACATCTTCGCCCACGCAACCCCGGAGGTCGTCCCGTTCCTGGCGTTCGCGCTCTCGGGCGGGCTGATCCCGCTGCCGTTGACGGTGATCCAGATCCTCGCGGTCGACCTCGGGACGGAGACCCTCCCGGCGCTGGCACTCGGGCGTGAGCCGGTCGAGCAGGGCGTCATGGATCAACGGCCTCGGCCGCGAACGGAAGGGGTGATCCGTCGACAGATGCTGATCAGGGCGTGGGTGTTCGTCGGGGGAGTGTCCGCCCTGCTCGTGATGGCCGGCTTCTTCTACGTCCTTCTGCGAGCCGGCTGGTCGCCGGGCGACCCCACCGGCAAGGGCGAGCCGCTCCACCAGTCGTACCTCGAGGCGACCACGATGACCTTCCTCGGGATCGTCGCCTGCCAGGTCGGGACGGCCTTTGCCGCTCGCACCGAACGCCGCTCGCTGCGCGAGGTCGGCTTCTGGACGAATCGCCTCCTGCTGTGGGGGATCGTCTTCGAGCTCCTGTTCGCCGCGGTGATCGTCGCCACTCCGGTCGCTGCCCCGCTCGGGATGGCGCTGCCGCCGTGGGACGCGCTCCTCCTGCTCGTGCCCTTCCCGCTGATCGTCTGGGGAGCCGACGAGCTCTGGCGGGCGAAGCGGCGCCGCGACGGTCGCACCCGACCGCGGCCGGAAAGCTGTGCTATACATCCACACAACTAATCCGTTGTGAACAGTAGGAGCTGAGATGTCGCTTCCCCATCCGATTCCCGAAGACCTGGCCGCCCTGGTCGCCCGCCGGTTCCGCGTTCTCGCCGAGCCGATGCGAATCCGCTTGCTCGACCGCCTTCGCGAGGGCGAGGCGACCGTCGGCGAGCTCTCGGAGTCCCTCGAAACCTCGCAGCAGAACGTCTCCAAGCACTTGGCCGTCCTGGCCGAGGCCGGCATGCTCGGCCGTCGCAAGGAAGGCAACCACGTCTACTACCGGATCGTCGACGAGAGCGTGTTCGCTCTCTGCGAGCAGGTCTGCGGCGCTGCCCAGCAGCAGCTGCGCGCACTCCAAGAGCTGATCGAGGGGGTGCACGCCTGATGGCACGGCGCTGGCCACTCGAGCGGGTGCTATTCGCGCTCGCCGGCTCGATGACCCTCTTGAGCGTGCTCCTGGCTGTCCTCGTCTCGCCCTGGTTTTTGCTGCTGACCGTGTTCGTCGGCCTCAACCAGTGGCTGTTCGTCGGCTCAGGCTGGTGCCCGGCCTCGCTGCTGCTCGAACGCGGAGTCGGGATCGAGAAGGGGTGTCGCCGATGAGCGCGCTGACAACAGCTCTTCGTCCGAAGGCCTCCGCGGCGGCGCGGCCTCTCGACGTCGGGCCGCTGGGACGCCTGGGCGGCTGGACGGCCGATCACATCCGGGCTGTTTCGATCGCCTGGCTGGTCGTGGCGGTCGTGCTCGCCGCGTTCGCGCCCAAGGTCGAGACTGCACTGTCCGGCGCCGGCTGGCAGGCGAACGGCTCTCAATCGGTCCAGGCGCGCGCGCTGATCCAGCGCAACTTCGCCGGCCTCTCGAGCTCGGCGCTGATGGTCGTCGTCCACTCACCAGTCCAAACAGCGGCCGACCCCGGCTTCAACAGCACGATCCAGCGCGTCGAGCACATCCTCGCCGGCGACTCACGTGTCGCCTCGGTGCAGGCGCCGCAGCCAGGAGCGAGCATCTCGGCCGACGGCCACACCGCCGTCGTGATGGCCGGCGCCAAGGGCGACCCGACCGCGATGGTCGCAGCGGCCGACAAGCTCAAGTCCAAGCTGCGGGCCGCCGGCCCGCACGGCGTGACCGTGTCGCTGACGGGTGCGTCCGGGATGTGGAGCGACTTCAACACCGCCAACCGCACGGCGATGATGAAGTCGGAGCTCTTCTCCTGGCCGGTGACGATGGCGATCCTCGTGCTCGCGTTCGGCTCGCTGGTCGCCGCCGGGCTGCCGCTGCTGCTGACGATCGTCGGCCTGATCGCCTCGGCGGGGCTGCTGACGATCTTGACGCACGGCTTCGAGATTTCGATCTGGGCGATGAACTTCGCGCTGATGTTCGCGCTGGCGCTCGGAATCGACTACGCGCTCTTTGTCGTGCACCGCTTCCGTGGCGCTCTGTTCGGCTCGAGGCTCGACGTGCGGGACGCCGTCGCGGTGACCATGGACACCGCCGGCAAGGCGGTGCTCTTCTCCGGCTTGACGGTATTTGTCTCGCTCACGGCCGTGATGCTCGTGCCGAGCCCCGCCTTCCGCTCGATGGCGCTGGGGATCATGCTCAGCGTCGCGTTCGTGCTCGCTGCGACGCTGACGCTCCTGCCGGCGGTGCTCGCCAAGCTCGGGCCGAAGGTCGACGCGGCACCGCTTCGCTGGGTGCACTCCGGCGAGCACCGCTCGGCGCGCTTCGCCCGCTGGGGCGAACGTCTGTGGCGTCATCCGCACATCTACGGGCCAGCCGCGACACTCGTCCTCGTCCTTCTGGCGCTCCCGGTGATCGGCCTGAAGACCGGCATGCCGTCGATCAAGGTCGTTCCCAACCACGACGGCTCACGCGTGGGCTACACGCAGGTGCAGCAGGCGTTCGGTACTGGCGCGCCGGGCGCGCTTCAGATCGTCGCGCCGCAGCACGAGGCCGGCGCAGTCGCTGCCGTCGCTCGCCGCGATCCCGGCATCGCCCGCGTCTCGCCGGCTCAGGTCGGCGGAAATGGCCTGGCCCTCGTACAAGCGACCCCGACCAGCGACCCCTCGAGCAAAGCGACGGGAAGCACGATCGACCGGCTTCGTGGGGCGCTCCCGGCGGACGCGCTCGTCGGCGGAGCGGCCGCCGAGAACCACGACCTCGAGTCCGCGCTCGCCTCGAAGACGCCACTCGTGATCGGCGTCGTGCTCGTGCTCGGCTTCGTGCTCCTGCTCGTCGCGCTGCAGGCGCCGCTGATCGCCGCGCTCGGCGTGCTCACGAACCTGCTCGCTGTCGGTGCGGCCTTCGGGATCGGCCGGCTGATCTTCCAGAACGGCCATGCCGCGGGTCTGCTCGGCTTCGAGTCGCAGGGTTTCATGGACGCCTGGGCGCCCGTGTTTTTCTTCGCGATGATCTTCGCGATCTCGATGGACTACACGGTGTTCCTGCTCTCCTCGGCCAAGGAGCACTGGGATCGCTCACACGACGCGCGCGAGGCGATGGTGGGTGGGCTCGCGCACTCCGGTCGCGTGATCTTTGCCGCCGCGGCCGTGATGGTCGCGGTCTTCTTCACCTTCGCTCTCTCGGGCCCGCTACCGCCGAAGGAGATGGGCGTGATCCTCGGGATCGCCGTGCTGCTGGACGCCATGCTCGTCCGCCTCGTCCTGATCCCGACGCTGCTGCGGGTGTTCGGCCCGCGGGCATGGGCCCTTCCGCGGTGGCTCGACCGGGTGCTTCCGGATGTGCGCTTCGGCCATGGGTAGTTGCCGCGTCGAGGCGCTCAGCAGGCACTACGCGGAGGCAAGTCCACGGGGATGGTGTCGAGATCGACAAAGTGCTGAGCGAACTGCTCGAAGCGGGCGATGTCGTTCCGGTCGGTAGGTGGGCCAAGCGAGGCGCGTACGGCGCCACCTGAGGGCAGGCCGATCGCGTCGATGTAGTCGTCGAGCGTCATGCCTTCGCCGAACTCGCCGCCGACGAGCGTCTCACGCGAAATCGTGAAGGCGACCTCGCCGGCGCCCGGGTTGCAGAAGCAACCGGTGCGCAACGAGATCATGTGCTCGCGTGCAACGAGATCGACGTAGCGCTCGTCGACAACGCGGCCGTCCGGATGGAGGAAGTTGAAGGCGACGGTCGCGCCGCGGCCAGCGGCGGTCCGTGGCCCGTAGACGCATGCCGCAGGAACGCCGTTCGAGTGTCGAAGGGAATCGAGCGTTTCGAGCAGCGAACCGGCCAAGCCCTGGACGTGCCGGTGAATATTGTCCATCCCGATCCGATCGAGGAAGCGCAGGCCGATCTCGACCGCGGGCAGGCTGAGGAAGTTGACCGTTCCGTCCTCGAAGTGCGCCGCTCCCGGAGCCGACTGGTACCACTGGCGCTGAACGAAGGCGGCAACGATCGTGCCGCCGGAGAACCACGGCCGCTCGAGCCTGGCCAGCGCCTCGGGCCGCGCAACGAGTGCGCCGACGCCCGTCGGCCAGCCGAACATCTTGTAGAAGGACAGGGCGACGAAGTCCGGCTTCACGCGGGATAGGTCGAGTCGGTTGGTCGGCACGAAGGCGGCCGCATCTACGAGAACGTCCCAGCCGTGCTCGTGCGCCCGCTCGATCCACGCGAGCGGATGCTGGACGCCGGAGAAGTTCGACTGGGCCGGGTAGGCGAACAGGTTGTGGTGCTCGCCGCCGACGTCCCTCAGGTAGCGGGGCAGGAGCGCCTCGTCGACCCGCAGCTCGGGAGCGACGCTCGGCACGTAGGTCGTCTCCGCGCCGCGCGCTCGAGCGAACTCCCGGATGCCATTGACCGAGTTGTGGTTGTCGAAGGTGAGCAGGAAGCGATCGCCGCGGCGAAACGGATATGCCTCGCCGACGAGGCGAAGCGCGCCGGTCGCGTTGGGAGTGAAGATGGCGACGTATTCGTCTGGCGGCGCCTGAAAGAAGCGAAGCACCGCAGCGCGGGCCGACTCCACCAGCTCGGTCATCGCTGCCGAGGTCGGGTTGAGCGAGTGCGGGTTGCCGAACACGCTCCCACGCAGCAACTCCATGTGCTCGGCAAGCTGCGACTCGGCATAGAGGCCGGCGCCGGTGTAATCGAGGTAGACGTGCCCGCCCTCATCGAGACGGCCGAACTCGGTGCGACGCAGCTCGGCGAGTCGAGCATCGGCAGCGTTCGAGGCGCGGCGCTGCGACGGGCGCGTGGCGCTACTCGTGGCGCACCTCGACGGCCGTTTCGATCGCGACGTCGAGCGAAGCAGAGACGAGGCACTTCTCCTCGGCCTGCGCGGCCAACTGCCTCGCTCGGTCCTCGTCGCCTGCCTTGGTCACGAGCTCGATCTCGAGCAGCAGACGCGTGAAGCCGAAGTGGCCGTCGCTCCGCAGGCTGCAGACCCCATCGCCGTCGACGGTCAGGCTGCGGTACTCGAGGCCGGCCCGCTCGGCGAGCCCGGTGAAAGTCACGGCGAGACACGATGCAGCCGCAGCGACGAAGAAGTCCTCGGGGCTCCAGATCGCCGCGTCCTCGCCACCGCGGAAGACCGGCGGCGGCGCGATCTCGACGGACTCCTTGCCGTCTACACCGGCCGCAACGCGGCGCCCGCCCCGCCAGTCGACGGTGACGGGAAAGTGGAACTCCTTCGGCCGGACGAGGGGGGTGGCGGAAGTGCTCATCAGTACAGGCTGGCGGCCAGCTGCCGCCGGTAGCGCATGGTCAGCGGGTGCTCGTCGCCGAGATCGCGAAAGAGGCCGACCGTAAGCGTGATCAAGTGCTCGCGTTCGTCGCCGTTGCTTGCTGCGATCGCCTCCACGAGCAGTTGGAGCGCGCGTTCGTTCGCTCCCTGCTCGAGCGCGTCCACCACTTCGGGCAGATCGCCGCTCGCGGTCAATTCGTCGACGAGCCGATCGGCCGCACTCGGGCCGGTCAGCTCGTCGAGGAAACTCGCCACCGCAGCCGGTGGTAGCGCGCCGACGAACTCGCGCACAACCTCCCCGTCGCGGAACGCCTTGACGGCAGGGATGCCTTGTATTCGGTATCGGGCGGCAAGCTCGGGATTCGCGTCGACGTCGACCTTGGCAAGCACGAACTTGCCTTCGCGTTCCTGAGCCTCTCGCTCGAGCACCGGCCCGAGCATCTGACACGGCCCGCACCACGCCGCCCAGTAGTCGACCACGACCGGCACGTCGCGCGACCGCTCGAGCACCTCCGTCTCGAAGGTTTCGGTCGTTACATCCATCGCTGCCTCCACTCAGTGCGGCAGCGGCCGGTGGCCGCGGCTGTCGAAATGCAGCAGCACATACAGCGGACAGAAGCCAACCGCGCCGGTCGCGATCATGATCGCGGCGACGACGAGGAGAAGCACGCCCGCCACCGATCCGATGCCGATGACGAAGGCGATGAGGATCGCGAGGGGCGCAACGAGAAAGGCGCGCAGCCTACGATCGAATGTGCTCATGTTCTTGCGCATTTGGAGCCTCCTTTGTGTGTGTCTCCGCCTGCCCGTCATCGCCGTTCGCCGCTCGTGATACGACGGGCAGCGCGGAGCCGACGATCTCCCCGAGCGCCTCAACCTGCGCCTGAAGGCTTCCGCAGACGTGCTCGCACAACGCGAGCACGCCCTCGTCGGCGATCGAGTAGTACGAAAAGTTGCCGTGCTTGCGCCTGGTGACGATCCCTTCCCGCGTGAGAACGCCGAGGTGTTTCGAGATGTTCTGCTCGCTCGTCCCGATCAGCGCCGTGAGCTCGAGGACGCTCGCCTCGCCGTCGCGAAGCCGATCGAGCAGCTTGATCCGGGTCGGCTCGCTCAGGGCGCGAAAACGCCTCGCGATCAACTCGACCATCGAAGAGGGGAGTGGGTGCACGAGTTCCATCGCTGCCATCGTCCCGGCGAGGGACGCGCCTGCCATCCGCAGCCGCGCTGATCGGGCTGCGGACAACTACTCAGCTGGGTAGTTGTCCGCACCAGATTCCGGGGAGACACCGATGGCCCCTCGACCTCCTCGCGCGAACCTGAGAGCAGCGAACCAGGAGGTGACCAGCGTGACGAAGAGGCAGATCGTGATTCTGGGCGGTGGCACCGGCGGGACGATGACCGCCAACCGCTTGCGCCGGCGATTCGACGAGGACGAGGCCGACATCCACGTCGTCGACCGCGACAACCGACACGTCTACCAACCCGGCCTGCTCTTCGTACCGTTCGGCCTGACGCAGCTCGACGAGTTAGTGCGGCCGCGCCGGCGCCAGCTGCGCAAGGGCATCCTCTTCCACGAGAGCGAGGTCGATTCCGTCGCGCTCGACCAGAACGCTGTCGTGCTCAGCGACGGAACCGAGCTCCCATACGACGTGCTCGTCGTCGCAAGCGGCGCCCGCCTGCAACCCGAGGAGACCGAGGGTATGACCGACGCAGGCTGGAACAAGCACGTCTTCACGTTCTACAGCCCTGAAGGGGCTGAAGCGCTACGGGGCGCGCTGGAGCGGTTCCAGGGCGGCCGGCTGGTCGTGAACCTCGTCGACATGCCGATCAAGTGCCCGGTCGCGCCGCTCGAGTTCGCCTTCCTCGCCGACTGGCACCTGCGTGAGCGCGGAGTCCGCGCCGGCACGGAGCTCGTCTACGTGACGCCGCTCGACAGCGCCTTCACCAAGGCGACCTGCGCGGAGCATCTGTCGTTCCTCCTCGAGGACAAGGAGATCGAGCTGGTGACCGACTTCAGCGCCGGTGAGGTGGACGGTGCGAGCGGCAAGCTCGTCTCATACGACGAGCGCGAGCTCGACTTCGACCTCCTCGTCACGGTTCCGCTGCACGGGGGCGCCGCCTACGTCGAGCGTTCGCAGGGGCTTGGTGATGCACTCGGCTTCGTCCCGACGGACAAGGCGACCCTTCAGGCGGCCGCAAAGCCGAACGTCTTCGCCCTCGGCGACGCAACGGACCTGCCGACGTCGAAGGCCGGATCGGTCACGCACTTCGAGGCCGAGGTGCTGGCCGAGAACATCGGCCGCTTCTTCGCCGGCGAGGAGCTGGAGGCCGGCTACGACGGGCATACAAACTGCTTCATCGAGACGGGGTTCCACAAGGCGCTGCTGATCGACTTCAACTACGACGTCGAGCCCCTGCCCGGCCACTTTCCCGCCGCCCTCGGGCTACCGCTCTTGCGAGAGTCGCGCGTCAACCACCTTGGCAAGCTCGCCTTCCAATGGCTCTACTGGCATGCGTTGCTCCCAGGGCGCGATCTGCCTGCCATCGGTCCGACGATGCCAACCCGAGGCAAAGAGATTCCTGTCAACGCCTGAAAGGAGAACGAAGATGACCATGGCACTCATCGCCGACTCGCCGGTCGACGTCGATGCCGAAGGCTTTATGACCTCGCCCGAGCAGTGGAACGAGCAGATCGCGGAGGCGATCGCCGCCGAGAACGGAATCGCAGAGCTGACCGAACGTCACTGGCTGGTCGTGCGCTTCATGCGCGAGCGCTACCTCGAGACGGGCAACGCCCCCTCGATCCGCTCGCTCGGCAAGGAATCAGGCGTCCCGGTGAAGGAGCTCTACCAGCTGTTCCCCAAGGGGCCGGCCAAGCTCGCCGCCAAGATCGGCGGCATTCCCAAGCCCAAGGGCTGCATCTAGGAGGAACGAACGAGATGAGCGAACTGCTTGAACAACCGAAGATCGACACGTCGGAGCCGAAGACGATCGAGAAGGTCGCGATCGTCGTCTCCAAAGGCTCGCTCGAAGGCATCTACCCAGCATTGATCATGGCCAACGGTGCGCGCATGGAAGGGATCGAGGCCGACCTCTTCTTCACGTTCTTCGGACTGGACGCGATCCGCAAGGACCGTTACGAGAAGATCAAGGTCGCGACGGTCGGCAACCCCGGCATGCACATGGCCACCTGGATCGGCGCGATCCCCGGCTTCTCCGCACTCGCGACGCGGATGATGCAGCGGCAGATGGAGAAGATCGACATTCCCCCGATCCCCGAGTTCATCGAGCTCGTCCACGACTCCGGCGTCCGCCTCTATGCGTGCAAGGCGACCGTCGACATGTTCGGGCTGACGATGGACGCCTTCGTCCCGCAGGTCGAGGACATCATCAGCGTCGGTGAGTTCTACGAGAAGGCGACCGGCGGCGAGATCATCTTCACCTGACCGGACTGAAGGTACGGCTGGAGGTGGGCGACCGCGCGGCATCCAACGAATGCCTTCCGAACAGATGCCAGGCAAAGCGCGCGGTCGCGTAGCTGCAACTCCGGCATCGAACCACCCGACCGCCCGCCCGCTACTTGACGAGCGACAGCAGCTTGAACATCGGGAGGTACATCGAGATGATGATCACGCCGACCATGGCGCCGACGCCGATCATCATCAGCGGCTCGATGATCGCGGTCAGCGAGGCGATCGCGGTGTCGACCTCGTCCTCGTAGAAGTCCGCGATCTTCGAGAGCATCTTCTCGAGCTCTCCGGTCTCCTCGCCGATCTTCACCATCTGGCTGACCATCGGCGGAAAGACGGGATTGTCGATCAGCGGTTGCGCGATCGGCACGCCCTGGTGCACCTTCAGGCGGACGTCCCCCAGGGCCTCCTCGATCACCCAGTTGCCGGCGGTCTGGCCGGTGATCTCGAGCGCCTTGATGATGTCGACACCGGCGGCGACGAGCGTCGAGAGCGTCCGCGAGAAGCGGGCCATCGTCACCTTGAGGACGACGTCGCCGATCTTCATCGGGATCTTCAGCTTCGTCCGGTCCCAGAGTTGCCGGCCGGGCTCGGTGCGCTTGGCGCGGCGGATGCCCCAGACCGCGGCGGCGAGCGCCGGGAAGATGATGAACCAGTGGTGGCGGAGCTGGTTCGACGCGCCGACCACGTAAAGGGTCAAGGTCGGAAGCTTGCCGTTGAGCTGGGCGAAGATCTTGACGAAGACCGGCACCAGGAACATCAGCAGGCCGATCAGGACGAGGGTGGCGAAGATCAGCACCATCGTCGGGTACATCATGGCGCTCTTGACCCGGCGCTTGATCTGCGTCTCCTTCTCGATCTGGTAGGCGACTCGGTCGAGCACCTGGTCGAGGATTCCGGCGGCCTCGCCTGCCTCGACCATCGACACGTAGAGCCGGCTGAAGATCTTCGGGTGCCGCGAGAGTGCCTGCGAGAGGAGGAGGCCTCCTTCGACGTCGGCCCGGATCTCGTGGATCACGTGGGCGAAGTACGCGTCGTCGGTCTGCTCCTCGAGGATGACGAGCGAGCTGACGACGTTCAGGCCGGCCTCGATCATCGTCGCAAACTGGCGCGAGAAGATCTGAAGCGTCTTCGGCTTGATCTTCTTGAAGGTGGTGCGGACGCCCTCCTCGCCGGCCGCCGACATCTCTTCCAGGCGGCTGGGAAGGAGCCCCCGGACACGCAGCTGCTCACGCGCGGCCGAGAGGTCGGGCGCATGCACCTCGCCCGCAAGCTCGAGGCCCTCCGCATTGATCGCGCTGTAGGCGTACGCCGCCATACGGAGGTCGTATCGGCAGGGGGATAAGCCCGCTTGAGGGATGGAAGCCGCTTGCCGATAGGGAAAACGTGGGCGTGCGGCTACGGTGCGAACGCGGCTTCGGCCTGATCGAGCTGCTGATCGCGATGGTGATGTTGAACATCGGCATCCTCGCGGTCGTGGCTGCGTTCAACAGCGGGATCGTGGCGCTGAACCGCGCCTCTCGCGCCTCGACCGGAGCGGCACTGGCCGACCAGCAGATGGAGCTGTACCGGGCCCTGCCGTACGCGTCGATCTCGCTCGATTCCTCGACGATCCCGGGCTCGTCGCCCTACACGACAGACACGGCCTACAGCGCCACGCAGGTCACGGCGTCCTGCAGCGGCTCGCCGGTGCCGAACCAGTGCAACGCGAGCCGCACCGTCACCGGCGCCGACCGCAAGAAGTACCGCGTCGACACCTACATCGTCCTCTCGACGGGAAGCACGACGCCCCCGACCCCGACGAACGGGCGGCCGCTGAAGATCGTCACCGTGGTCGTCCGCGACGGGAACTACCTGACCGCGCGGCCTTTCGCGCGCGTCAGCTCGGCGTTCGACCAGTCGACCGGCTAGAGAGCGCGGGGGAACCCCTGGTTCCCCGCGAGCCCTGCGAAGCGGTCGCGTCACTCGGACGGTTGCGGAGCCGGCGATTGCACCGGAGTGGGAAACCACTGGCGATCCTAGGCCCCCGAGCGTGGCGCAGGCTAGGTTCGGAGCGACAGGACGATCGCGCCGCCCGCTCCCGCGACTACCTCGCGCAGCGCTTGTGCCGCCTGCTCGAGCGGACCGACGGACGCGATTGGAACGCTAAGGGTGCCGCAGGCCAGCAGCTCCGCGAGGGCTGACAGCTGCCGACCGTCGGGTCGGACGTAGACGTCCGATATAGCGACGCCCCGTTCCTCCCGCGGCGGGTCGCCCGTGATCGTGGCGAGGCGGCCGCCGTCGGCGACAGCCTTCAAGGTGGTGGCGGCCTGCCCGCGAGCAGCGTTGACGGCCTTGGGGGCACCGCCGCCGGTGATCTCGCGAACGAGCGCAGGCCAGTCGCCGTGGTAGTCGAGCACCTCCGACACGCCGTAGCCGCGGACGCGCTCGGCCTTGGTCGCGCTCGCGGTCGCGATCACGCGGGCGCCGCGAGCTGCGGCAAGCTGGACGAGCAGGCCACCCGTGACTCCGCCCGCTCCGTTGACGACGACCCAGCCGCCGCTCTCGATCCCGAGAGCCTCGTCGAGTGCCTGAGCCGCGGTGAGCGCGGGAACGGGAAACGCTCCACTGGCCTCCCAGGACGCCGCCGGCGGCCTCGGCGCGACGCTCGCCGCCGGCGCGAGCACCTCGCCCGCCCAGGTTCCGTGACGTCGGAGCGGCAGCGGATGGGTCATCACCTCGTCTCCCTCGCGCACCTCGGCCACGCGGGAGCCGGCGGCTACGACCGTGCCGGCCGCCTCCGTCCCGAGCGCCATCGGAGCCGGACCGCCAATCCGCCAGCTGCCGATCCTGACAAGCTCGTCCCAGTTGCCGATGCCGGCGGTCACGACGTCGATCAGAACCTCGCCTGCGGCAGGCTTTGCCAGCTCGTCCACCTCGAAGATCTCGACGGGCCCGCCGAGTGCCGTGATCCCGGCCACTTGCATCCTGTTCGGCGCACGTTAGTGGCGTCGGTGATCCGGCGCGGAGGCCTTTGGGACGTCGTGAAAGGGCATGCGAGCAGGCGACAGATGACTTGACCGTCGGTGTTCCGGAATGACGCTGAACGGTGGTCGGCCGGTACGGGCTACGTCAGTGGCGAGTCGTCTCTCAGAGAGGTGCCC
Source organism: Gaiellaceae bacterium (assembly GCA_035624425.1). Taxonomy (GTDB): domain Bacteria; phylum Actinomycetota; class Thermoleophilia; order Gaiellales; family Gaiellaceae; genus AC-32. The sequence goes on along the minus strand of DASPRN010000116.1, from coordinate 181 downwards.
GCCGGCTAGTCCGTGCCAACCTCTAGCACGACCTTGCCATGCTTTCCGCGGGACGCGACTCGCTCGAACGCCGCCCGTGCCTCCGTGAGCGGAAAGACCGAGTCGACCTCCGCGCGAAGCTCGCCCGCGTCCACGAGCGCTGTCAACTCCGTCAGTTGCCCGTGGTCGGGTTCGACGATGA
>DASPRN010000112.1:0-2364 GCA_035624425.1 Gaiellaceae bacterium | reverse complement strand
CGGTGCGGGCGGCGCGCGCGAGCGCGACCACGGCGTGCCGGTACTCGCCGGCGTAGCGTGCCAGCTCGTCGCGCGTCAGCTCACCCTGCTCCCAGCGCGTGTAGAACGGATGCTCGAGCACGTTCCACCGCTCCCGAGCCGCATCGATCCCTGCGATCACATCCATATGAGCTACCTCCCGTCGCACGACCCCGCCGCCCGATCCTACAAGAGCAAGCGGCGGGGGGTCCAGGCGACGGCCTACGACACCTTCGCGAGCAGCTTTGCCATCGGTACGAAGACGAGCTTGCCCCGCATCGGCTCGATCAGCCGGCCGTGCTGGTGGTAGTTGACCAGGTAGACGACGCCGCGGGGGCCTATCGCCGCGTCGCGGCCGTAGTAGCCCGTGCCACGGCCAGTCGCGAGGACGACGTCCTTTCCGGTCGACAGGCGGAGAACGTGCAGCTTGCGGTTCGACCCGTAGCCGTAGGTCGAGTAGACGGCAAGCTGGCCGTAGACGCCGAGACTACGCAGGTGATACAGCGGCCTCGCCGTTGATGCGGCGGGCCAGGTGTGGACGAGCGTTCCCGACCTCCAGTCGTAGACCTCGATCGTCCTGGCCTGGGTGAGGACGACCAACCTGTCGCCGCTCAGGGCGATCTCCTCAGCCGAGCTGGGCGTCAGCTGGCTGAGTATCGCACCGCTCGCCGAGTAGATGCCGACCGCCGGGAGCGTGTCCGCCGCTGTGCTCTCCGGAGCGGGCCAGGCGTTCTCCGAGCGAAGCACCGCGATCCGGCCCGAGTCGGACGACTCGGACACGATCGTGGCCGGCCCGAAGCCGATCTGTTTCAGGCCGCTGGGTGTGACCAAACTGAGCCGTTGTCCGGTGCACGTTCCGTCACCGGGGGACCACCACGTGCTGACCGCAAGCGTCTTTCCGGAGCCGACGGCTCCGGCGATCCACCGCCCGTACCAAGCCTCGGCGCCGAGGTCGCCGCCTTGGTACCGGCGGCCGGACGCCAGCAGCTTCGAGCGGGCGCCGATCTGTGCGGTAAACAGGTTCTCCTGGGTCTGGTACGTGTTGCCGGCCACGTACCGCGTGATCCAGGCGATGCGCTCGCCTGCAATCGCCACCTCCGCGGTGTGCTTGCCGTACTTCCCGCCGATGAGCGTCGTCGCGCCCGTGCGTACGTTCCAGACATAGACCTTGTCCCCGCTCGGCACACCCTGCCGCAGGCCGCTCGCGTAGACGACACGCGAGCCATCCATCGCCAGGGTGGCGACCGGGCTGCGCGTCTGCTTGACGATCGTGCCCGGCGCCTTCGCGGTGGCTGCCTGGACGCTGAGGGGCACCATCAGAACGGCGAGCGACAGGCCGATCTTGCCCAGCCTTGTCATAAGTCTCACCTCCGCTCTGGATTCTCGTCCCGGGAGGTCCGGAGCGCATCGTGGAATGCCCGGAGCGAGCGGTCGGAACTACTGAGAGCTCAACTCGAGCGAGCCGACTCCGCTCAGGTCGAGCCACGTTTGGCCGTGGCCCTGGACGATCCGGAGCATGACGCCTTCGCAGTGCCGGCAGCGGACGACGATGCCGGCGCCGAGGTAGACGTCGAGGCGCGCCATCTCCTCGCGCGCGCCGCAGCTTCCGCAGACGCACGGCGCGGCGGTCAGCTCTGCCCCGAAGAGCTCGAGCAGGAGCCCGCCGATCGCGTTGCCGTCCAGGCGGAGCTCACTCGTTCCGATCATCCCGTCGCTCCGAAACGCTCGGTCCGGATCCAGCGCGCGTCGTAGCCCGCCTGCAGGAGCCCGTCGGCGGCCGCGTCGACGAAACGCGTCGACCCACAGACGTAGACGCGGGGGCTCTCCGAGGCCGGCCAGGCGACCTCGGCCAGCAGCTCGCGGTCGATCCGCCGCGAGTAGCCGGTCCACCCCGGTGGCTGCGACCGCGTCAGCGTGTGCACGACCTCGAAGCCGCCGCCCGCGAGGGCGTCCAGCTCCTCGCGGTAGATCACCTCCTCGATGGTCCGCGACGAGAGCAGGAGCTTCATCGGCGCTGTCGAGCCGACCCGCGCACGCTGCCGCGCCATCGCCGCGAGCGGCACGACCCCGGAACCGCCGCCCACCAGCAGCACCGGCTCCGGCTCGTCGCCGTCCCAGACGAAGTAGCCGCCGATCGGCCCGCGCACCTCGACCCGGTCGCCCTCGCGCGCCTCGTCGACGAGGTACGGCGAGACCTCGCCGTCATCGAGCCGCTCGACCGTGAGCGTCACGCCGTCACCCGGCGCGGACGCGATCGAGTAGCTGCGCTCGGCCTGATAGCCGTCCTCTGCGGTGAGGCGTACGTCCAGGTGCTGGCCGGCGCGGTGCCCGGGCCAGTCGGGCACG
>DASPRN010000111.1:0-3135 GCA_035624425.1 Gaiellaceae bacterium | reverse complement strand
GAAGAAGAAGAAACGCCACCTCTGGGGCTCCGGCAAGGGCAAGTTCCGCACCAAGGGCAAGAGCGCCTCGGCGACCGTGCGCGGGACGATCTGGCTGACGCAGGACACCTGCACGACGACGCTCGTCCACGTCAAGCGCGGGGTGGTCGACGTGTTCGACTTCGCGAAGCACAAGCACGTCTCCGTCAAGGCGGGGCACACGTACGTCGCCCACGCTCGCTGAGGGGCCGCTTTCCTTTGCAACCCACGGTCGGCCCCCGCTCGATTGACCGCTCATGTGCCGCGTGATACACACACACGCGGAATGGGGTTTCCTCGCAGCCTGGGCGCCGGGGGAGTGACGGCTTGAGTTTCCGCGAGCGACGGGAAACGGCGAAAGCCGCTGGGGCGGTTCTGGCATTCGCGCGCAAGCGGACCTTCTGGGTCGTCGCGGTCTTCACGTTGACCGCCACCGTGGTGACGCTCGCCGCAGAGGCGGCGCCAAAGGACTCGCCCACGGCGGCGGAGGGGATCGTCGCCGTCGCGATTCCCAAGGTCGCCCCGGCGGTCTTCAGCGGCGACGTCCGGAAGCTGCCGCAGGTCCCGACCCAGATGCGGACGCTGCGCGAGCCCCAGGAGCCGGAGGGCCTGAAACAGGCGCTCGGGCACGCCGTTCCCGAGGCTCCGAACCCTGCCGAGGCGGCGATGCCCAGCCCGATCCAGAACTTCGCCGGCCTGAGCAGGACCGACACCTGCACGGGCGGCCAGTGCGGCGGCGGGATCCCGCCGGATACGAACGGCGAGGTCGGCCGCAACTACTACATCCAGGCGGTCAACACCGCCTACGGCATCTACGACAAGACCGGGAAGCTCCTTGCCTCGTTCACGGAGAACGCCCTCTGGTCGGGGACGGGAAAGTTCTGCGACGGCCATGGGGGCGGCGATCCGGTCGTGGTCTACGACCCGATGGCAGACCGCTGGATCCTGACCCACCTGGCCTACAGCGGCTCGGCCACCCAGGGGCCCTTCGACGAATGCATCGCCGTCTCCCAGACGAGCAACCCCGTCACCGGCGGCTGGTACCTCTACGACATCAGGACCGATACGGGTGTCGGCGGGCAGCCGCCGGCCAACACGCTCAACGACTACCCGAAGTTCGGCATCTGGAGCGACTGCCTCTACTACTCGGCGAACGGCTTCCTCAACGGCGCCACGTACAACGGCGGCGAGTTCGCCTCCTTCAGCCGCAGCGACATGTACGCCGGCCTGCCACTGACGGGCGCCCTGGGCTTCGCACCCAGCACGAACGACTTCTTCTCGATGATCCCGAGCAACCTGAGCGCGCCGGGGGCCTCCGGGCTGCCGCCGTCCGGGACGCCGAACTACTACGTTCAGGAGTCGCTCACGGACGACAGCTACCGCGTGCGCACGTTCACCGCCGGGCCTAACTGCGGCAACCCTGCCGGCGCCCTCGCCACCCTTAGCCAGCCGACCATCGTCAGCCAGACTGGCTACAGCGGAAGCGGGGTCAACGTCCCCCAGCCGCCGCCTGCGACCTCGTCGAACACCCTCGACCCGCTCTTCGACCGGATGATGCAGAAGGTGCAGTACCGCCGGGTCGGAAGCGCGGAGTCGCTCTGGGTCGTCCACACGGTGCAGCCCACCAGCACGAGCACCGACCGTCCGCAATGGGCGCAGATCGACGTCACCGGCGGCAAGATCGTGCCGACGCCGGTCCAGCAGCAGATCTACGGTCCCGACAGCACGCTCTACCGCTGGATGCCGAGCATCGCCGCTGACCGGGACGGCAACGTCGCGCTCGCCTACTCGACCTCGAACGCGACGAGCCCGAACTTCCCGAGCATCGCCTACTCGGGCCGCCTGGCCACCGATCCCCTGAACACGCTCCCGCAGACCGAGACGCAGCTCGTCGCCGGCAACGGCTCCCAGACCAACAACTGCGGCGGAGCCGGAGGCAGCTGCCCTCGCTGGGGCGACTACAGCTCGATCAGCGTCGATCCCTCCGACGGCTGCACCTTCTGGGTGACCAACGAGTACTACGTCAACCAGGCCAACGGGAGCGCGGGCAACTGGAACACGCGGATCGGCTCGTTCAAGTTCCCGTCCTGCGTCCCGAACCTCAGCATCGCGAAGACCGCCGACAGCCCCAGCGTCTCGGCCGGCTCGCCGATCGGGTTCACGGTGAGGATCAGCAACGCCGGGGCCAACCGGGTGACCGGCGTGTCCTTCAACGACCCGCTGCCCGCCGGCGCCGGCGTGAGCTGGTCGATCGACCCCGCCAACACCGACCCGCTCTGGACGGTCACGGGCTCGCCGCCGAACCAGTCGCTCGCGGTCGACCCGAAGGTGACGATCAGCCCCGGTTCGAGCTCGGGGGCTCACGTGGTCAGCGCGACGACGCCCAGCTCGTGCGGCACGTACGACAACACCGCGAGCTTCACGGCCAACACGGAGTCGGGCTCGGCCTCCGCCTCGACGACGGTCAACTGCCCGAGCCTGGCGATCTCCAAGAGCGCCGATGCCGCCTCGGTCAGCGCCGGTCAGCAGATCGGCTACACGGTGACGCTCGCCAACAGCGGCGCCGGTAGCGCCAGCGGCCTGGCGATAACCGACAGCCTGCCGGCCGGGAGCGGCGTCAGCTGGTCGCTCGATGCCGCCAACTCGAGCTCCGGCTGGTCGGTCAGCGGCACGCCGCCGAGCCAGAGCCTCGTCTACAGCCCGACGACGCTGGCCGCGGGCACGAGCACGCACGCGCACGTGGTCAGCGCGACGACGAGCGCCTCCTGCAAGGCCTACGCGAACACGGCCGCCTACCTGAGCGGTAACGGCGGCTCCGGCCAGGCCCAGGCGACGACCACCGTCAACTGCCCGAGCCTGGCGATCGCCAAGAGCGCCGATGCCGCCTCGGTCAGCGCCGGCTCCCAGATCGGTTACACGGTGACCCTGAACAACAGCGGCGCCGGAACGGCCAGCGGCCTGAGCGTCAGCGACCCCCTGCCGGCTGGGAGCGGCGTCAGCTGGTCGCTCGATGCCGCCGGCTCGAGCTCCGGCTGGTCGGTCAGCGGCACGCCGCCGAGCCAGAGCCTCGTCTACAGCCCGACGACGCTGGCCGCGGGCACGAGCACGCACGCGCAC
>DASPRN010000109.1:0-36223 GCA_035624425.1 Gaiellaceae bacterium | reverse complement strand
AGCGTGCCGCCGCGGTGCGCGAAGCCGAGATCGTCGACCGAGAGCACGCGGAGGCCGAGACTGACCTTCGCGCGGATGGGGTTCAGGTTCACGTCGAACGCCTCCTCGGTCACCGAGAGGTCGGTGACGCGGACCGGCACGACACGCTGCTTGCTCCACACGAAGAGCGTCAACGGCGCCTCGATCGGCAGGACCTCGAGCACTCCGGACGAGACGAGGGCGTCGTTCGTCTGCAGGTCTCCGGCGCGCGGCTCCACGAGCTCCTCGAGGGCCGCGAGCTGCGGATGGATGCCGAGGGCGACGGCGTCCGGGTTCGCGCCGGGATCGTCGAGCACCTCGGTCGCGTCGATCTCGGCTTCGAGCTTGATCGTCTCGACCGCCGGCCCCTTCAGGCGCAGCGCCTCCGCCTGGTCACCACCGCCGCCGGGGCTGGTGGCCTGTACCTGCAGCGTGCGCGTGAGCGAGTCCGGGTTGTACTGCAGCGAGATGATGCGGAGCAGCTGCCCGGTTTCGGGATCGAGCTGGACGAGGCCGCCTTTGAGCAGTCGTGGGGAGAACGGCGTGCTCATTTCGGAAGGTTCTTGTCGAGGAAGTCGAACACGTTCGGCCGTAGCGACTTCAAGGTCGACGGCGAGGTGATGTAGAGCGAGTACGCCTCCGCGAACGACTCCTGGAAGTCGGTGTCGCCGTACGCCGTGACGGCCTTGCCGCCGTCCTTCGCGACGGCCTTGCGGAAGTCGTTGTCGGCGGCCGTGCCGATGACGTCGACGAGCTTGCCCGCCGGGTCCTTGACGGTCTTCGTTCCGGAGATCGACCGCGTCGTCAGGACTTTCGCCTCGGCGTCCTGCTGCGCCTTGAGCGTCGCCTTGATGTCCTTGTCCTCCTCCGCGGACTTGGCGCGGAACTTGGTCGGGTCGTCCGGGTCGGTGTACTTCTGGCTGAGGGCGGCGACGGCCGCGTCGGCCTGCTTCCTCGCGACCTCGGCCTTGCGCATCGGCGCGAGGTCGATCGCGTGCCCGATCTCGTGCAGGATCGCGCGGGTCGCCGCACTCGACGTGGTCGTCCCGGCACCTGCCTTGAAGCGCGTCTGCGTCCCGGCGAAGGCGCGGTTGTAGATCGTCACGGTGTGCGTGGGCGGGTCGTAGTGGCCGGCGGTCGTCGGGTCGTTCGGGTCGGCGCTCTTGCGGTCGAACGAGAGGCCGTCGACGACCGAGAGCTGCGCGTCCGGGATCCGGTCGAGCGCGGCGCGCAGCGCGTCGAGCTCGTCACCGGTGTACGAGTGCTTCAGGGAGTGGTTCTTGATCTTCTCCGCGACCGGGTCCGGCGTCGGCGGCGCACCCGGGGTCGTCGGCGGCGGCGGTGCCTTCGTCCCGGCCGGCGCGGTTGCGACGCCGAGCGCCTCGATCAGGATCCTCGGCGCCGGCGGCGCCCCCTTGCCCACGGCCGGCGGCGCGGTGTGCGTGAAGCGGTAGAGGCCCTTCCCCTTCGACGGCACGTCGAGCTCGAGCGTCGTCGTCGTGTTCGCGGGCAGCGGCGCCGGTGTCAGCTCGATGGTCGTGCTGAGCGACGCCGCGACGTTCTGGAGCCCGTGCTGCAGCGCGGGATCGACGGACGTGTCGAACGCGGCGGTCACCCCCGACGGGAGCGTCAATGTCGTCTTCGTGCCGGTGGTGGCGAACTTGCCCGCAATGTCCGGCACCGTGACCGCCGCTGTCACGACCTGGATCCGCTTCCGGTCAACCTCGGGCAGCGCGTCGAGCGTCGTTGCCGGCGTCACGGTGCCGCCGCCCTGGAGCTGGACGAGAGTCGCGCCGGCGGCACGCTGCTGGACCACGTGCGCGAGCTCGTGCCCGAGCAGCGCGCGGGCGCGCGGCGACGTCGGGTCGTGGCGACCGGTTGCAAGCGCGACTTCGTCGCCGACCGCGAGCCCCTCGACGCCGAGGGCGCGGACCTCTGCCGCCGCTGCGGGATCGTCGTGCACGCGCACCGTGGAGAGGCCGGCGCCGAGCTGGTGCTCGAACGCGCTCCGCGTCGTCGGCTCGAGCGGCCGGCCAGGGCTCGCGACGATCGCAGCGACGCGCGGGTCGTCCGGCGGCTCCGCGCTCCTGCGGCTCGGCGGCTGGGCCGCGAACGACCAGCCGCGGACGGGCGGGCGCGCCGCCGTCAGCTCGCCGGCACGCTCGGCCTCGCGCTCGGCCGCGATGCGCGACGACACCGGCGCCGCGGGCCGGCGAGCGACCTTCGCGGTCGCGCCGCTCACAGCACGCCTCCGGTGAGCTGACTCCGCAGCGGGGGGATCTCGGGCCGCAGCCGAGCGACGTAGAGCTCCGGCGTCGTCGGCGCGAAGCCGAGAGCGCCGAGCAGCAGCCCGTTGCCTGGATTCACGTGCAGCGTGAGCCCGCGCGCGGCGTAGACGAGCTCGCCGCCGGGCAGCGTGACGTCGCCGAGGAGCGTGTCGCCGGTCAGCTCGGGCCTTCCGAGCTCGGGCGCCACGGCGGGCGCGCCGGCAGCGTCGAGGGGATGCTCGCCCTGGATCAGCACGACCTCGTCGCCGTCCGTCCAGACCCGCAGGCCACGTTCGTACACGCGCGACTCGGCCGCGACCCACCGTGTCTCGCGGCGCTCGGCGCCGAGGCTTCCGCGACCACCCACGCCGGCAGCGAGCACGACACCCTCGAGCTCGTCGAGCGTGAGGCGCTCCGGGAACCCCGACCAGGACGTGAAGTCCGCGGCGAGGAACCCGCGCAGCTGTGCACCGAGCTCGCCCGTCATGGCCGGCCTCCCGGCGCCGGCGGCGGCACGGACCCGCCGATGCGATCGACGAGGCCGAGGAAGTACGCCGCGTAGAGGTTCTCGATCCCCACGAGGTCAACGAGGCGGAGGGCCTCGGTGTACGACGCGTAGCGGCCCGTCTGCGAGACGTGCGGAACGTCTATCTCCGGTTGAGACGCATTCGTGACCCCCTCGATCGAGGTCCGGAGCGCTTTCTCGCGGACGTGCGGCTCGACGTTCGCCCAGACGATCTCGGTCAGCAGCGAGTCGACACCCTCGATCAGCGTGTTGAACTCGTTGCTCCGCGTCCCCAGCGAGTCGGCGTAGGCGCGGTAGTCGGCGTGCGCGAGCGTGTGCAGGTACTCGTGGATCAGGATCTGGAACATCTTCCAGAGCAGCTGCCGGTCCTCGACCGGCGTCGCGCCGCGGAAGACCTGCACGAGGATGTCGCTTCCGCGGGCCCCGGCCCGCCAGTTCCGGGTGATCTCGTTCAGGCGCGTGACGTTGGCGGCGACCGCGACGAACTCCTTGGCAACCTTGTCGAGTGACCGCGCCGCGTCGTCCTGCGGCACGTTGTCCTTGTCGAAGACCGGCGTCGCTCCGTGTCGCTGGTTCAGCCGGCGAACCCACGAGTCGGTCTGGAAGAAGTAGAAGAGCCGGAACTTCGCCCATTCCCGCAGGTCGTCGGCGGTCATGCGGCTGAAGTCGCTCTGGAACTGCGCGAAGCGGTCGTGGAGGTTCCCGCGCACGTGCGGCCTGTCTCCGGTGAGTGCGGGGTGAGTGCTCGGGTCGTAGAAGCGACCGTAGACCTTGTCGGTCTGCGCCTTGCTGACGTTGCCGATCGCCTCGAATTCGCTGAGCTGGTGGACCTGTGCGGGATCCGCGTGCTCTGCCGGGCCGTGGTTCGGCACGAGGCCTTGGTAGTACTCGTCGACGAGGTCCGGCAGGTGAGCGCGGATCTTCTGCTCGTATGACTGCTGCTCGCCCGGCAGGATCGGCCGGAACGTCGTCGCCGGCGGCTGCTCGGGCCTGAGCGCCGCGCGGAGCTCGGCGGCACGCGCAGGATCGGTCGCCGTCGTGCCCGAACGGAGCGCCTGCTCGCTCGCAGGAACGGCCTCGAGCTGGAAGTGCAGGATGACGCGCTCGGTCTTCAGCCGCTCCTCCTTCGCCCGGTCGAGCAGCCGTTTGAACGCGTCCTTGCGGCTCGGGTCGGTCGCGTCCTCATGACGTGCGTCCAGCCGCTCCACGTCCCGCGTCTGGCGGACCCGTCGACCCGTGACCAGGTAGTGGAGCGCCTGCGTCCGGTCAGCGGGCTGCATCCGCTCAAGCAGCGCAATCAGCTCGTCGGCGGAGCGATCGCTGTCGAAGCGCGCGTCGAGCAGCGTCGGGTCGAAGGCGAAGTGAGGCGCGCCGGTCGGCACCGGGCTGCCGACCACCTCGATCCGGTGCGCGAGGACGGCGTCTCGCCCTCCGCGGAAGCGGCCCGCGACGAACGCGTCGAGCCGCCGCCGGTTGTCGCCGTTGATGTCGCTCTCGAGGTTGGTGAGCGCAATGCCGTCGCTCGCGAAGATGGCGCGCAGGTCCGACGCGTCCGACAGCTCGAGCAGGTCGAGGATGCACTCCTCGTCGCCGCCGAGCGTAGGCCCGTCGAGCATCTCGCGGATCAGGAGGATCTTCTGCTGCGCGAGCAGGTCGAAGCCGGGCGTCGACGCCTTCCAGCGGCGGACGATCGCGCGCGCCTTGTTGTCGCTGTCGTAGGAGCCCTCGATCTTCCCGGACGCGGCCATCGCGTCCAGGTACTCGTGCAGCTCACGGTCCTCCCACGTGCCCTCGGCGATCCCGAGCAGGATCCCGAGCGACTCGAAGATGCTCCGCCGCTGCACCACCGGGCCGCTGCCGCCGGGCGCGCCGCGCGACTGCTGAACGACGTGCGCGAGCTCGTGTGCGAGCAGGCGCCGCCCCTCGGCGCTTGCCGGGTCGAAGCGGCCCGCGCCGAAGACGATGTCCTCGCCGACCGTGAAGGCCGCCGCCTCGAGCCCGGCCGCCGTCGCCGCCGCGCGCGCATCGTCATGGACCCGCACGCCCGAGAAGTCGTAGCCGAACCGCGACTCCAGCGAGCGGCGCGTTGCCGGGTCGAGTGGGCGACCTGGTGCCTCGAGCGCGTCATCGACGTACGCCTCGGCGGGCGGCGCGGACGTCGTCGACGCAGGCGCCGGCTGGACGGGCGCCTTCTCCTCGTCCTTCTTCGGCGGCTCGTCCTTCTTCGGGACGTCCTCCTGCTTCGCCGTTCCGGGCGTGAGCGGGATCGTCAGCCGCGGGAGGTTCTGCGAGCGGATCCACGCCTGAACGAGCTCGTCTGCCTCCTGCTTCTCGGCCGCCTTCTGCGACGCGGGCTTGAACATCTCCTGCTCGGCCTTGAGCCGCGCGACGTCCGCCGCGATGCGGTCGCTCTCCGACTCCTTCTTTGCCTTCGGCCCCTGCTCCTTGTACGTGAGCGTCAGGCCGACGAACGTCGGCCGGTCGACCGGGCCTTCGTACTTCACCTGCGCCGACAGGCCCGGCGTGATCTTGTCGAGCGGGATCGACGGCGGCTGGAAGGGAAGCGGCTTGTGCGCCGCTGCGAGCGCGCCGACGCCTCCCGCCGCGACGACGCCGGTCGCGGCGATGCCGACCGGCGAGGTGACCGCGTCCTTGATCTTCTTCACACCCGGGTCGGCGAGCACCTTGTCCTTCAGGTCCTTGACCGGCTTCGTCTCGAGGAGGGCCTCGCCCGTCTTCTCGAGCGCCTCCTTCTTCTTCTCGTCGTCGCTCTTCGGCTTGCCCGACTCCTGGCGCTGGACCGCCGCGGCAGGAACGGCCGAGAACGAGAAGCTCGAGACGCTGCCTCCGCGCGCGACGGTCTCGGCCGCGCGCTCGGCTTCGCGCTCGTGGCGGTCGTCGGGCTTCGAGACCGGCCGTGCCTCCTGCGCGCGCGGCGGCGCGAGCAAGTGTGTGCGCGTGCGGGGCGGCCGGCTCATCGCGACACCGCCCCCCAGACCGCGCCGGCGACGGCGTCGCCGAGGGCGCTCGGCGAGTCGCCGGTCACGGGCGCGAGCTTCCGGAACGCCTCGGCACGCGGGCGCACCTCGCCCTCGGCGGCGAGCGCGGCGAGCCTCGTCTCGAGCGCGGCTGCTGCCGCATGAGCGTCGCCCGGGGGGAGCCCACGGACGACGAGCTCGTCGATCACGACCTCGATCACGCGAGCCCTTCCGTCTCCGAGTCGGTCAGCGCGCGCTCGGCCTTCGCGTACTCGACACGCGCGGCGCGCAGCACGTGCGCCGGCGTGATCGCGGTGCCGTCCTCCGCGGCCGCGAACGCCGCCGAGAGCGCGATCGCGCGGATCGACCCGCCCGAGGCCGCGAGCCTGGCGAGCGCTCCGGCGTCGATCCCCTCGAGCGGCGCTGCCGGCGGGAACATCCGCAGCCAGATCTGGGCGCGCTGGGTCGGATCCGGGAACGGAAACTGGACGACGAAGCGCAGCCGGCGCAGGAACGCGCGGTCGACGTTCGAGCGGAGGTTGGTCGTCAGGATCGCGAGCCCGCGGTATGACTCCATTCGCTGCAGCAGGTAGGCGACCTCCAGGTTCGCGTACCGGTCGTGGCCGTCCTTCACCTCGCCGCGCTTGCCGAAGAGCGCGTCGGCCTCGTCGAACAACAGGACGGCGCCGCTCTCCTCCGCTGCGGCGAACAGCCGCCTCAGGTTCTTCTCCGTCTCGCCGATGTACTTGCTCACGGTCGCGGCGAGGTCGATCCGGTAGAGGTCGAGCCCGAGCTCATGCGCGAGCACCTCGGCCGCGAGCGTCTTGCCCGTTCCGCTCTCGCCTGCGAAGAGCGCCGTGACGCCGAGGCCGCGGGTCGTCCGGGCGCCGAAGCCCCACTGCTCGTAGACCTGCGTCCGGTGCCTGACGTGTCGCACGATCTCGTGCAGGAGCTCCGTGTGCGCCGGCGGGAGGACGAGGTCGTCCCAGGTCGCGACCGGGTCGATCCGCTCGGCCAGTCCCTCGAGCCGCACGCGCGAGCGCTCGCGGCAGAGGCGGCGAAGCGACACCGCCACCTCGGCGTCCCCGGTCGCTGCGAGCTCCCGCGCAACCGCTTCGACGGCCGACGCGCTGAGCCGGAAGTGCTGCGCGACCTCCTCGACCGGCTCCGCGTGCGCGAGCGCGACCTGCTCGCCGAGCGCCTCCGTCCAGAGCACGCGCTCCTCGGCCGGCGTCGGGAGAGAGAGCGAGCGCTGCAGCGCGACACGTCCGGGCGTGCGTGCGGCGGTCTCGCCGACGAGCGCGACGAGCGGCGCCTCCAGCTGTGCGGCGAGCGCGGTCACGGCCATCTCGTTGGCGTCCTCGGCCTCGACGATCGGCAGGCCGCCGAGGAGGAGCGCCTCGCGGTCGACGAGCCGAGCGAGCGACGCGAGCTCCGGCCCGGCCGCGGGAACCGCACCTCCCTGGACGACGAGCGCCATCCGGCCGAGCGCGAGGGCCAGCGCCTGCGCGACGCCGGCGCACGCATCGCGGTCCGCGCCTTCGAGCCGGACGGCGACTCGCGCGCCGGCAGCGGACACCGTCCGCGCGAGCTCCTCGGCGAGCGCTCGCTGGGACGGCGCCAGGTGAGGGAAGCCGCCCGCGACGTGCAGCGTGCCGTCGAGCCGTTCGTCGGGCGCGCCGAGCCCGGTCAGGTGATGGAGGATGCGCTCGTCGACCCGGAGCGGGCGGGCGGCAAGCGTCGGCCCGGGCGCCGGCTCGAGCAGGCGCCAGCGGCGCAGCGGCGAGCGCGGCGCGAGTGCGTCCCAGTGCGCCCCGGGAAGGACGGCGAGCGCGAGCCCGAACGTCGGGCGCGGCTCACCGTCCTGAAGCGCCGCGACCAGCTCTGCGATCTCGCCGTCGAGCTCGACGGCGGCGGCGAGCAGGAGCACCTGCCGCTCGAAGGGCGTGAGCCCGAGCAGCCGCGCAAGCCGGTCGACGGCCGGCTCGAACTCCTCGTCGCGCGGCTCGGAGTCGGGCGCCGGCAGGCCGAGCCGGTTCGCTTCGAGCAGCTCGCGCACGTACTCGAGCTCGGCGACGAGGGGCGCCTGCTCCCGGTCCGCAAGCGTGCTCACGCCGGCACCGACACGGACTGCGACGGGTCGAAGACGGGCGGCTCCTTCGTGCGGTCGACGAGGAGGCTCTCGACGCCGTCGACGGTGAGTCGCACCCACTGCGAGCCGGGCGGCACCACGCCGAGCTCGAAGGTCAGCGTCGATGCGGGCGCGCTGATCGGGTCGGCGAGCGCCGTGAAGCCGCCGAGCGTGAGCATCGCCTCCTGCGCCGGACGCACCTGCGGCCGAACGTCGAGCGTCACGGTCACGCGCTGCGTGCCGGCGTCCCGCGTGATCGAGCTCGGCGGCAGCTCCGGCTCGGGCGCGAGCAGCATCGCGGCGACGTTCGACTCACGCGGCGTCGTGTCGCCCGGCCGGATCAGGCTGACGGTGACCGAGTAGACGCCCGAGGGCCAGTCCTGCTCCGCGGTCGAGCCGGACGGAATCGCGACGTCGATCCCGGACGGGTCCGAGCTCGCGCCGATCGCGACCTCGTTCGGCGTCTCGAGCAGGCGGTGTGCGAACCGCACGGCCGCCGACGTGCCGTCGAGGTCGTGCCCGGCCACGCGCACCGTGTCGCCCAGCTTCGCCGCCGGCTGCGACAGGGGCGACTCGATGCTCTCGATCGTCGGGTACGGCGGCACGATGCTGGGATTGACGAAGACGCCGACGTCCTTCGCCCCCCGAGTGAGGACCGGGAGCGCGCTGCTCGTCGACTTCCTCGCCTCGATCAGCACGACCGAGACCACGTAGGCCGTCGTCGGCCGGTAATGCGCCTGGATCGCCGACCAGAGCCGCGACATCTCCTCGCTGTCGAGCGACTCGTCGGTGATCGTGATCGAGTCGACCTGGTCGGCGAGGTCGGCCGCGGTGAGAGCCTGGAACGCCGGCGGGAGGATTGTCGCGCCGAGCGGGCTCGGATCGAGGGCGCGCCGGATCGCAGCCCGGTCGAGCACCGGCCGCTCGTGCAGCAGGTGCATCGCGTACCCGAGCAGGATCTCGGCCTGGAAGTCCGCGACGCCGTACGCGGTCAGGAGGTAGTGGAGGTTGAGCGCGAGCGGCGGATTCGTGAGCCGCGTGCCGTCGGAGTCGAACGACGGCAGCCCGAGCTCGGCCCAGCCCAGGTTGCGAGTCGTGCGGTAGAGGAAGAGATTGAGCGAGGGCGGCGCGTCGGGGTCGTCGAGTTTGACGAGGTCCGGCGCGATCGCGGTCACCTTCACCGGGCTCAGCGGCGCCCCACTGTCGATCAAGCCGTTGTCGAGCAGGTTGCGCAGGACGGCAGTGACAGCGCCGAGGGCGAGCGCATTGCTCACGAGCCCGACTTCCTGCCGCGGAGGTAGTCGCCGAGCGACAGCTCATGCTGCTGCGGGCGCTCGGCTGCAAGCCGCGGGCGCGGCGGCTCCTGCAGGGTCGCCCGGACCTCGAGCCGGCCGATATGGACACGCACCGGCGGAGCCGGGGCCGCGCTGCGCGGAGGCTTCGGATCCGGCGGCGCGGGCTGCTTCGCGAGCGCGGCAGGCGCTGCCGCCACCGCCGCCGGGGCTGCCGCCGCGACGAGGACCGTTGCGCCCTCGGCGCCCACGCGCTCTTCGACGATCCTCTGACGGCCGGGCTCATTGCGGGGCAGCGTCACAGCGGGCGTCCTGTCGCTGCTCGCCGCCGGCGAGGGCCGCTCCCGTGCAGCTGCCCTCCGGGCCGGCGCCTGCGCCGGTCTCGCAGGACGAGGCGCGTGCGGGCCGCGCTCCGAGGGCCGGCTCGCGTCCGGCTGCGGCGGCGAGTGGCCGTCTGCAGGCGGCGCGAGCGACCTGGGGCGCCGGACGACGACCTCCTCGACGACCTCGAGGCTCGCGACTTCGCCGGCCGGCTCGAAGAGCGACGGCAGCCTAGGCCGGGCGGCGGCCGTTCGCCCGATTGCCCGAGCCGCCACGCGCGAGACGAGGTCGCTCATCGCGCTCCCTCACGAGCGAGCTCGACGTACATGGTCCGCCGCCGCTCGTCGAACGCGAGCACCTCGGCCTCCGTCCAGCCGTACGCGCGCGCCAGCGTGTCGACGTCGTGGAGGAGCCGGAGCGCCCGCGCGCGCAGCTCGGCCCAGACGAAGGTGCCGAGGTCGAGGTCGGCGACGAACCGCGTGTCGCAGACCGGGCAGGTGACGTCGACGAGGATCTCGGCGAGCGGGTCGGAGTCGGCCATCGCCGCCGCGACGGCCGCCCGCTGCACGGCGGTCAGCTCGTCGCTCTCCACGCAGCGCGAGAGGAGGGCGCGCTCGGCCGCCGCCTGGCTGTCCGCCGCAGCCGCGGCGGCGACGTCGAGGCTGTCGGGCGGCCGGAATGCCACGACGACCCCGCCGGCCTCGACCGGTTCGGGCGCTGCTCGCGCGCGATCGCGCGCGAGCAGTCCCGCAACGCCGACCGCGAACTCGGCAGGCTCGGCGCAGGCCGGACACGCTGCGGTGGCCTCGAGCTCCTGCCCGGCGAGCGCCGTATGCAGCTCGAGCACCCGCGCGTCGCGCTGCCCGATCGGCAGCCGGGCGAGCTCCTCGACCGGCTCGCCGGAGACGGCCGCCGCGAGCGCGAGCGGACGCTCGACCTCCGTGAGCTCCTCCGCCGACTGCCAGAGGTCGAGCGTTGACGCCGCCGACAGGGTCACCGGCATCGACGACTCCTACGGCACGTCGAACGACGGCTCGCTGGGCTCGGGCACGGCCGTGTCGCGCTCCCAGCCCTCGTTCTCGAGCTTGATGTGCTGGATCGCGACGGCGTTCGCGTTGGCGTCGAGGTCCGGCAGCGCCTGGAACTCGGACACCCACGCGCGGAACACCTTGTACGAGAGCACGAGCTGCCCGGCCTCGTTGTAGACGTCGATGATCACGTCCTTGCGGAAGTCCTTGAGCGAGACCTCCGAGCCGAGCCCGGCGCCGAAGTTCCAGACCTTGTTGGCCCACGCCTCGAAATCGGTGTCGTGCGTGATGCCGCGTTCGAGCGTGATCGCCTCGAACTTGTTCCGGCCGGGCGACTTGCGGCTCGTCGAGGGGTCGCCGCCCTCGCGGTGCTCGACGACCTCGGTCGTGCGCTTGAGCGCGCCGACCTTGCTGATGCCGGCGACGTAGCGACCGTCCCACTTCACCCGGAACTTGAAGTTCTTGTACGGGTCGAAGCGCTGTGCGTTGACGGTGAACTGAGCCATCACGCACCTCCTGTCTGGCCAGCGAGCTGCTGGATCACGATGACGACGAATTCCGCCGGCTTCAGCGGCGCGAAGCCGACCACGATGTTCACGATCCCGTTGTCGACGTCGTCCGGCGTCGTCGTCTCCGCGTCGCACTTGACGAAGAACGCGTCCTTCGGCGTCGTCCCGGCGAACGCGCCCTGCCGGAAGAGCGTCGTCATGAACGAGGTGATGTTGAGCCGGATCTGCGCCCAGAGCGGCGCGTCGTTCGGCTCGAAGACGACCCACTGCGTGCCACGGTAGAGCGACTCTTCGAGGAAGAGCGCCGTCCGCCGCACCGGGATGTACTTCCACTGGTCGGCGAGCCGGTCGTTGCCGTTCCGCGTTCGTGCGCCCCACACCGTCGTGCCGGCGCCGGGCGAGCTGCGTAGGCAGTTGACGCCGAGCGGGTTCAGCTCGCCAATCTCCGCGTCGGTCAGAGGGATGCTGAGCGCGAGCGCGCCGTTGACCGTGGCGCCGAGCCCTGCGGGCGCCTTCCAGACGCCGCGCGTCGCGTCGGTGTGCGCCCAGACCCCTGCGATCGCGCCGCTCGGCGCGACCGACACGATCTGCCCGCCCTGAAGCGCGTCCGACTCCTGGATCTGCGGAAAGTAGACCGCAGCGTTCGGGCTGCTCGTGAACGTGCCGCCGCCGGCGACGGCGTTGGCGAGGCTCGACCACGCCGCCGGCGGATCGATGATCATCATCGCCCTGCGGTCGACCGCGTACGCGATCGTGTCCGTCAGCACCGACGAGTCGATCTCGCCGCCCGAGGTGTACGGCGGGATGACGATGATGTTGACGAGATCCGCGTTCTCGAGCGCGTACAGGCCTTTCTTGTCCGCCTTGAGCGTGCCGCCGGTGAAGAGCGACGCGTCGATCGGGTCGCCGTCGCCGCCGTTCGTCGCGTTGGCCGACTGCGGGAACGACGACTGCGGCTGTGTGGGAAGCGGCATGGTCGCGACGACCAGGCTCGACTGGTTCTTGAGCACGTTGTCGTAGCGCCGCGCGCTCCCGGTCGCGAACGAGACGTTGCGAAACACCTCGACCTTCCCGGTTCCGGTGTCCGTGACGGTGAGATTGAACGTCGTCGTGTCGGACGGGTCGGCGACGTCGTCGTCGATCGTCGCTGTGAGCTTCGCGCCCCAGGCGCCCGGCGAGGACGCAGCGAGTGCGACCTGGCGGTTGCCGCTGCCGATCGTGATCGAGGCCGTGTCTGTCGCGGCCTTCGTCTTGTGGACGCGGACGATGATCGCCGTCGAGCCCCCGTTCCGGTAGAAGTCCTGCACCGCGTAGCCGAGGTTGCTCTCGAGCCATGCGCCGCCGAAGGTGCGTTCGAAGTCGCTGAGCGACGTGATCGTCACCGCCTCGTCGACAGGCCCGCGCAGCGCTCGACCGACGAAGGCGGTGATCGATGTCGCGACGGCAGTGATTGGATGGACGCCGCTCGGGGCCTCTTCGATGTAGACGCCCGGGTACGTCAGGGTTGGTGGCATCAGACCGACCTCCGTTCGCTCGTCTCGTTGCTCACGGCTCGCCGTCCCAGGCCGGCGGTGTGCGAATCGTCATCAGGAGCGTCTCGGGCGAGATCTCGCCCAGCGACACGCGGTGGGGGCGGAGCTCGTAGAGGACGCTCTCCTCTCCGTCGGATTGCACTTCGATCGCGCGTGTGCCGCGCTGCGCGCCGACGACGGATGCGACCGACGCGCGGGCGGTCGCATCAGCGCCGATGATCACGAACTCCGCGTCCGACTCGTCCACGGCGCGGCGCACGTCGACACCGGCCGGGTACTCCGCGACGACATCGAGGTCTGGCTCGCGGGCGAGCGTCTCTCGAACGATCTCGCGTAGCAGCGGTGGCATGTCGACCAGCACGATCCGGGTGCTTTCCAAACGCAGCCCTCTGAGCGCGAGTCTGCGCCTGCGGGCAGCCGCTGTGAATGGGCCGAGAGATCCGACTTGGATCCAGCCGGCGAACCGGTTCCTCGTTCGACCGGGAACTAGATCCGGTCGAGCTCGCCGCGCGCGAGCGCGACGACCGCTGCGTCGGCACGGTGGGCGACGTGCAGCTTCTCGAGCACGTTGTGCACGTGGTTCTTCACCGTAGGCAGCTCGACCCGCAGCTCGGCGGCGATCTCCTTGTTCGAGAGCCCCCGCCCGATCAGGCGCACGACCTCGCGCTCACGGCGCGTGAGCACCGGGCCCTCGGTGCCGGTGCGCGTGCCGGCAAGCGAGGCGACGCGGCGGAGGAGGACCGCGGTGACGGCCGGGGAGGTGAGGACCTCGGCTCGCGCGGCGGCCTCGACCGCATCGAGCAGCTCGGCCAGCGTCGCGTCGCGCGAGACGATCCCGGAGACGCCTGCCTCCGCCCACGAGAGGATGTCCTCGTCCGCCTCGCGCACCGCGAGCACGACGATGCCCACGCTCGGCCAGCTCGCCCTGAGCGTGCGCGCCACCATGGCGCCCTGCGGCAGCTCGACGTCGACGAGGGTCACGTCCGGCGGGCGGGCGAGGGAGCACAGGCTCAGCTCGGCGTCCTCGAGCGAGGCGCCGCTTCCCACGAGCTGAAACCGCGGGTCTCTCCGAAGCGCGTCCGCAATCCCCTCGCGATACAGGCGGACGGCGACGAGAAGGTAGACCTCCAGGCGCCGCAGCAACTGCTCCTCGGGCTCTCGCACGCGATGGTTCCTCCGCGAGTAGTTGCTGAAGCGAGTAAATCCCAGCGGCTCTCGTCAGTCAACGGCTGACTCCGAGCCGTAACGCAATGCAAACGTTTCGGTCACCCCCGGACCCGAGCCCTGCTCCCTGAGGTCTGCCTCCTCGATGCGCAGCCTGAACACGTCCTCCGTCCCACTGAGGAAGAGCCCCGGCCCCTGGCTGCGGCCGGGGCTCCATGTCAGGACTAGGCGGCGGGAACCGGCTCGGTTGCGACTGCGCCTCGAGCGCGAGGAGCCGGCGCTCCGGCTGGCGCGAAGCGCGTCATCGAGAAGTTCACCCACATTCCGCAGCCGTTCCGTCGCGCGTGACTTTGCGTGTCCCTCCGGCTCACCGGTCGGCGGCTTCGCCGAAGACGGTCGCGAAGTCGTCCCTCATGCTCGCGACCGTCCACCCTCTCGCAGCGGCTTCGGCGAGCGCCCGCTGGCTGCCCGTGTCGTACGCCTGTTCCCGGTCGCCGTCGTCGTGGTGGACGAGAAGGGCGAAGCGAGCCTGCGCGAGCATCTCGATGTCACCGTCCGCGTTCCCTGCGGCGAACAGGGGATGCCGACCCGTGCGTGCCCAGATGTGCACCGGCTTGCCAAGACCGTCGTCGATCGGCTGCTCGACGCCCGCGGTGCGAACGAGCGAGCCCTCGCGAAGCTCCACCGGCGCCGAGGAGCCGATCACCCGATCTCGAGGGATCCCGTAGACGTCCTCGCAGACGGCGCGGACGAAGTCCCGGCCTCCGGCGCTGCAGATGAAGACCTCGAAGCGGCTCGCCTCGAGCAGGCGGATCAGCTCCAGCATCGGCGTGTAGACGAGCTCCGTGTACGGGACGCCGCGGGTCGGATGCCGTGCCTCGCGGAAGAAGCGGGCTGCCTCGGCCTCGAACTGCTCCGTGGTGAGGCCCCCGAAGGCCTCGCTCACCCCTCGCACCAGGTCGGGAAGGTGGTCCGTCAGCGTCGAGAGCCACTCCCGATCGTCGTCGGCGACCGCCTTGTACGGCTGGCGCTTCGCCAATGACGGGTCGGCGTCGACCATCGCGCGCCACTTCCGCAGGACGAAGTCGGCCTGGACGTACACCGGCCGTTCGCACCACAGCGTGCCGTCGTTGTCAAACGCTGCGATCCGGTCGCGCTCGGGCACGAACGCCGGCCCCGGCTCGGTGACCGAGCGGACGAACGAGAGGATCGCGTCGCGGACGGATCCGTCCCGCCACGTCGGGAGCACGATCGCGTCCGCCGCCGTTGCCCGTGCGGCCGGCACGAGCGGCTACTCCCGCGCCAGCATCGCCATCGCCTCGCGCTCGAGGTCGATGTACGACTCGCCGCTGACGTCCACGGCGACCCGCTTGATCGTGCCGCCGGTGAACCGCCAGGGCGACACGCCGGGATAGTCGACGGTGACGCCGGAGCCGCTGTCGCGACCGACGCAGAGGCCGTCGCCGGCGAGGGTGAACTTGCCGGGCTGGGTCTTGATCTCGCCTTCGCCCACCTTCTCGTCGCCGTGCCAGAGCGACAGCAACCCGACCGCGATGCCGGGCGGGTCCTCGCCACTCTTGTCGAACGAGGCCGAGAGGATCAGGTCGTCGCCGGTCGGGAGATCGACGCCGGCGTCGATCCTCTGCTCGGTGTCGCCGAGGAAGTTGTAGACGTAGTGCAGCCGGTTGTCCTTGACGTAGAGAGCGTGGCCGCCGAACAGCGAGCCGTGCGCGAAGAGGACGCCTTCGGCGCCGGGCGCGGGAAGATCGACGAGCGCGCCGATCGCGAATGAGCGGTTGCGAACGTTGACGGCCTGCGCCTCCGGGACGTCGGCGGCGTCGGGGAAGTACACGTAGCGGTCTCGCGCCTTGCTGAGAGTGGGACGCTCGGTCTGCAGGATCTCGAGCGCCGAGCGGTCGTCGAGCGGGAACGCGTGGTTCGCGCCCGCCTCCGCGAACCAGAGCGCGACGAGCTCACGCACCCTGTCGGGCTGCTCGGCGGCGAGGTTGCGCACCTCCGACCGGTCGACCTCGGTGTGGTAGAGCTCCCACTCGTCGTCGTTGAAGTGGCTCCAGCCGCTGATCGCGGGATGCGTCGTGACCGCCTTCCAGCCGTCGTGCCAGATACCGCGTGACCCGAGCATCGAGTAGAACTGCGTCCGCCGCGCCGTCGGCGCCTCGGCCGCGTCGAAGCTGTAGCGCATGCTCACCCCGTCGATGCGGCTCTGGACATGGCCCTTGATCGTCTCAGGCGGCGTGAGGTCGAGCACGTCCAGGATCGTCGGCACGAGGTCGATCGCGTGGTGGTACTGGCCGCGCACCTCGCCCTTCGACGCGATTCCGGCCGGCCAGGAGACGATGCACGGGTCGGAGGTGCCGCCGTTGAACTCGTAGCGCTTCCACATCTTGAACGGCGTGTTGAACGCCATCGCCCAGCCGTTCGGGTAGTGGTTGTACGTCTTCGGCCCGCCGAGCTCGTCGAGCAGCGGCAGGTTGTCCTCGATCGTGTCGAGGACGCCGTTGAAGAACTTGTTCTCGTTCACCGAGCCGTTGGGGCCGCCTTCACCCGACGCGCCGTTGTCCGAGACGAGGACGACGAGCGTGTTCTCCCGCAGCTCGCTTTCATCCAGGAAGTCGAGCAACCGCCCGATCTCGTGGTCTGCGTGCGCGAGGAAGCCCGCGTAGACCTCGGCCATGCGCGAGAACAGCCGCTGCTCGTCGGCCGAGAGCGAGTCCCACGGCCGCGTGACGTCCATCGGCGGGAAGGGCCGGTCCTCGGGGCCCGTCCGGGTCTCGGTCGTCCCGATCGGGTTGATCGGCGGCAGCTCCGTGTCCGCCGGCACGATCCCCAGCTCCTTCTGCCGCGCGAGCGTCTGCTCGCGGATCGCCTCGTAGCCGAGGTCGAAGCGCCCGCGGTACTTCTCGCTCCACTCCTTCGGCGCGTGGTGCGGCGCGTGGCAGGCGCCCGGTGAGTAGTAGAGGAAGAACGGCTTCTCGGGCGCGATCACCTTCGCGTCGCGGATGAACTCGATCGCCTTGTCGGTCAGGTCCTCGGTGAGGTGGTAGCCCTCCTCGGGCGATCGCGGTGGGTCGACCGGGTGGTTGTCGTAGACGAGGTCGGGGTACCACTGGTTCGTCTCGGCGCCGAGGAAGCCGTACCAGCGCTCGAAGCCGCGTCCGCTCGGCCAGTTCCGCCGCGTGGCGGCGAGGTTCATCTCGTTCTCCGGGCAGAGGTGCCACTTGCCGACCATGTACGTGTTCCAGCCCAGCTCGCCGAGGATCTCCGGGAGCATCCCGTTCTCCGGCGGGATCGTCCCGCTCGCGTTCGGGAACCCGACGGCCGCCTCGGTGATGCACGCCATGCTGTTCCGCGTGTGGTTCCGCCCGGTCAGCAGGCACGACCGCGTCGGCGAGCAGAGCGCGGTCGTGTGGAACTGCGTGTAGCGGATTCCCTCCGCCGCCAGCCGGTCGATGTTCGGCGTCTCGACCGGGCCCCCGTAACAGCCGCAGGCGGAGAAGCCGACGTCGTCGAGGACGACGTAGACGACGCTCGGCGCGCCCTCGGGGGCGATCGGAGGCTCGTACGGCGTCCAGTCCGGTTCCGACTCGCGGATGTCGACGTTGATGACACCCTTGAACGGCTCGCTCACGCGGTCCACCCCCTTCGCTGTGTGTCCCGGAAACCTAGGACCGCCGGCGAGGAGCGTCATCGTCCGGACCGGGTGAACTGAGGCGCCCCGGGTAGCATCCGGCACGTGGCAGTCGTCGTGGGCGTCATCCTCGGCGCGGGCTCGTCGCGCCGGCTCGGACAGCCGAAGCAGGCCTTGCCGCTCGGGGACACGACCCTCCTCGGCTGGGTGGTGCGCGAGGCGGAAGCATCCTCGCTCGACCGCGTCGTCGTCGTGGCGAGAGACGGGGTCGCCACCGGCCGGGCCACGGTCGCGCTGCCCGACGCCGGAGACGGAACGTGCTCGGCTTCCCTGAGAAGCGGCCTCGCCAAGGCCGGGCCCTGCGACGCCGTCCTGCTGCTGCTCGGCGACATGCCCGGGGTCGATGCATCCGTGATCGACGCGGTCCGGGCCGCGTGGGAGTCGAAACGGCCCTGGGCGGTCGTCACCCGGTACGACGAGGGCCTCGGCCATCCGCTCGTCTTCTCCTCGGAGGCCCTGCCCGCCCTCCGCGCGCTCCACGGGGACAAGGCGGTCTGGAAGCTGCTCGAGTCCGAGCCCGGCCGCGTCGCAGAGGCCCGTGTCGCGCGGCCGCTCCCGCGCGACGTCGACAGCTGGGAGGACTACGAGGCGGTTCTCCAGGCGTACGGCTAGATCAGCCGCTCAGAGCTCGTTCCAGCGCCCGGCGCGTCAGCACCTGCGCGAGGTGCCTACGGTACTCCGCGCTCGCCGACGTGTCGCTCGGCGGGCTCGTTCCCTCGTCGACTCGCGCGGCGGCCGTCCCGGGGTCAGACCCCGAGGCAAGTGCCTCCTCGACCCCCCGCGCACGGACGGGGGTCGGGCCCATGTTCGTGAGCGCCACGCGCGCCGAGCCGTTCGAGCGGACCGCCGCAACGCCGACCGTGGCCCAGTCCTGCGCGCGGCGCTGGAACTTGAGATAGGCCCACCCGGCGCCGGCGAGCCTTGGCACGCGGATCTCGGTCAGCACCTCCTGCGGCCCGAGCGCCGTCTCGAGAAACCCGCGGAAGAAGTCGCCGGACGCGATCGTCCGCTCCCCGTCGGGGCCTCGGGCGACGAGCTCGGCCTCGAGGGCGACCAGCACTGCGGGGAAGTCCGCCGCCGGATCGCCGTGCGCGACCGAGCCTCCGATCGTGCCCATGTGGCGCACCTGCGGGTCGCCGATCCCGCCGGCCGTGTGCGCGACGAGCGGATTCGCCTCGCGGAGCAGCTCGTCGTTCGCCACGTCGTGGTGACGGGTGAGCGCGCCGATCGCGATCCGGTCACCGTCCTCGCGCACGTAGCTCAACTGGGACAGGCGACCGATGTCGACGAGCAGCGCGGGTTGGGCGAAGCGGAGCTTCATCAGCGGCAGGAGCGAGTGGCCGCCGGCGAGCAGCTTCGCGTCAGCGCCCGAGCCGAGGAGCTCGATCGCCTGCTCGACCGATTCCGCGACTTCGTAGTCGAACCTGGCCGGGATCATGGCCGTGCCTCCTGGATCGCCCGCCAGACGCGTTCGGGGCTCGCGGGCATGTCGATGTGGGTAACGGCGTGCGGGGCGAGCGCGTCGAGCACGGCATTGACGACCGCCGGGGTCGACGCGATCGTGCCGGTCTCGCCGACGCCTTTCGCGCCGAGCGGGTGGCCCGGGCTCTCGGTGACGGTGCGGTCGACCTCGATCGCAGGCAGGTCCGCCGCCGACGGGACGAGGTACCCGAGCAGCGAGCCGTTCAGCAGGCTCCCGTTCTCGTCGTAGACGGCCTCCTCCCACAGCGCCTGCGCGATCCCCTGGGCAACGCCGCCGTGCACCTGCCCGTCCACGACCTGCGGGTTGACGACGGTGCCGACGTCGTCGACCGCGACGTAGCGGACGAGGTCGACCGCGCCCGTCTCGACGTCCACCTCGGCGACGGCGACGTGCGTCCCGGACGGCCAGCTGAAGTTCGACGGGTCGTACACGGCCGTCTCCTCGAGCGTGGGCTCGAGCCCCTCGGGCAGGTCGTGGGCGTGCCAGGCGGCGAACGCGGCTTCCTTGACCGTCATCGTGCGGTCGGTCCCGCGCACGCGGAACGTGCCGCCCTCGTACTCGAGATCGTCCTCGGCCACCTCGAGCGAATGCGCGACGATCTTCTGAGACTTCGCCACCACCTTGTCGGTGGCGTTGCAGAGCGCGGCCATCCCGATCGCAAGGCTGCGGCTGCCGTAGGTGTCCATCCCGAGCGGAACGACGGACGTGTCGCCGTGCAGCACCTCGACCTCGTCGTAGCCGACGCCGAGCCGGTCGGCGACCACCTGCGCAAAGGTCGTGTCGTGGCTTTGCCCATGCGGCGTCGTCCCGGTCAGGACCTGCACCGTGCCCGTGGGCAGGCAGCGGATCGTCGCCGCCTCCCAGCCGCCCGCCGCGTAGCGAAGCGCGCCCAGGATGCGCGAGGGCGCCAGCCCGCACATCTCGAGGTAGGTCGAGAAGCCGATCCCCAGCTGCCTCGTATCACCGCGCTGGCGCCGCTCGGCCTGCTCGCGGCGAAGCTCGTCGTAGTCGAGCAGCTCGAGGGCCCGGTCGAGCGCGGCCACGTAGTCGCCGGAGTCGATCGTGAGCCCGGAGGCGATCGTGGCCGGGAACTCCGTGATGAAGTTGCGCCGGCGCAGCTCGACCGGATCGAGCTCGAGCTTGCGCGCGAGCGCGTCCATGGCCCGCTCGATCGCGTACGTCGCCTCGGGCCGGCCGGCGCCGCGGTAGGCGTCCGTCGGCGTCTGGTTCGTGAACGCGCCCGTGCACTCGAAGTCGTAGCCCTGGATGTCGTAGGCGCCGCCGTAGACCCAGGCGCCGAGGAGCGGCGTGCCGGGCGTGATGATCATCAGGTACGCGCCCATCGAGACGGTCAGCCGGACGCGGACCGCGGTGACCTTGCCCTCGGCGGTCGCGGCAAGCGAGATCTCCTGGATCATGTCGCGCCCGTGGTGCGTGGCGACCGCGTTCTCGGAGCGCTCCTCGATCCATTTGACCGGGAGGCCGAGCCGCTTCGCGAGTGCGATGGCGAGCGCCTCCTCCGGATACACCTGCAGCTTCGAGCCGAAGCCGCCCCCGACGTCGGGTGCAACGACGCGCAGCTTCGACTCGGGGACACCGGTGGCCAGCGCCAGCGTCACGCGGGCGATGTGCGGGATCTGCGTGGACGAGAAGAGCGTGATCTCACCGGTCGCCGGAGTCGGCTGCGCGAGCACTCCACGCGGCTCGATCGGGCTCGGGATCAACCGCTGCTGGCGGTACCGCTCCTCGACGGTCACCTCCGCCTCGGCGAAGAGCTTCTCGACGTCCTCGCCGCCCTTGAGCGGCCACGTGTAGCAGCGGTTCGTGCCGAGGTCCTCGTGGACGAGCGGTGCGCCGTCGGCGAGGGCGGCCTCGACGTCGGCGACGGCCGCGAGCGGCTCGTAGCCGACCTCGACCAGCTCGGCCGCGTCCTTGGCGAGGGCACGGGTCTCGGCGAGCACGACCGCGACGCCGTCCCCGGCGTAGCGCGCCTCGGTGGTCGCGAGCGGCAGATGCGGCGGGTTGTTGATGTCCTCGGTCACGGGCCAGGCCATCGGCAGCGGCGCTGCCCAGTCGCCCTCCAGCTCGGCTCCCGAGAATGCGGCGACGACGCCCTCCGCGGCCACGGCCTTCGACAGGTCGACGCTCGTGATGCGCGCGTGCGCGTGCGGGCTTCGCACGACCGCCATCCACACCATGCCGGGCGCGGTCAGGTCGTCGACGAAGCGCGCCTGACCGGTGAGGAGGCGCGCGTCCTCCTTGCGCGGCGCCGAGGCGCCGATGTGGGTCGCCCGCTCCTCGACGGCAGCCATCAGACGGCGGCCGCCTGGACGGCCTTGACGGCCTTGACGATGTTGACGTAGCCGGTGCAGCGGCAGAGGTTGCCCTCGAGCGCCTTCCGGATCTCGTCCTCGCTCGGGTCGGGGTGCTCGCGGAGCAGGCTGACCGCGGCCATCACCATCCCCGGGGTGCAGTAGCCGCACTGGAGCCCGTGCTGCTCGTGGAAGGCCTGCTGGACCGGGTGCCGGCCGCCGTTCTCGGAGAGGCCTTCGATCGTCGTCACCTCTCGCGCGTCGGCCTGGACGGCGAGGAGCGTGCACGACTTGACCGACTCGCCGTCGAGCAGGACCGTGCAGGCGCCGCACGAGCTCGTGTCGCAGCCCACGTTCGTCCCGGTCAGGCCGAGCCGTTCGCGCAGGACGTAGACGAGGAGCTCGCGCGGCTCGACCTCGAGCTCATGGGTCGCGCCGTTGACCGTGATCGCGATCGGTCTCATGTGGTCCTCTCTTTCCGGCGGAAGACGCGGGCGATGCTACGCCAGAGCGCGCCGAGGCCGAGCCGCAGGCCGCCGACAGGCCTCGACTGGGCCGTTACCGCGGCCTCGGCCTCCTCGGGCGCGGCGACGAGCTGCGCCTTCAGGCAGTCGGCGAAGCTCTTGACCATCTGTTGGGAGACGTCTTCGACCAGGCCGCGCCCGTACTGGGCGACCGCGCCCGTCAGCGTGAGCTCCGTCGCGACGTCGACGCGCGTGCCGCCGTCGAGCGCCGCCAGCGACGACTCGATCGTCGCCTGCGCCGCGCCGCGCCCACGCGACTCGCGGGCCCGGGCCGAGAGCACCGCTCGGCGCGCAGCCTCGTCGGATTCCTCCCGCTTGACGTCGGTGTCGAACGTCAGGGAGATCGGGCCGAGCTTCACGCTCATCTTGGCTTTCCAGGTCGAGTCGTCGATCGTCTCGGTGAGCGTGGCCCCGGGCATGCACGGGATCACGCGCGGGACGTCCATCAGCAGGTCCCAGGCCCGCTCGGGCGCGACCGGGACCTCGAACGAGCTCTCGATCCTCACCGCGGCGCCCCGAGATGGCTCTCCGGGTCGCGCTCGAAGCGGTTGCGGCAGCCCGCGCCGCAGAAATAGTACGTCGTCCCCTCCCAGACCGCCGTCTCGGTGGCGGTCGCGGTCGCAACCGTCATGCCGCAGACGGGGTCGACCGCCTCGGCAGCCTCGACGAGCTCGGCGGCCGAGCCCGGCCGCGTGTGGCGCCAGGCGACCAGCTCGGCGAGGATCGCGACTGCGATCTCCTCCTGGCTCGAAGGCCCGAGGTCGAGGCCGGCGGGGCAGCGGACACGGGCGAGCGCCTCCTCGTCGAGGCCACGCTCGCGAAGCTCGGCGAGGACCGCTGAGCCGCGCTTCGCGCTCGCGACGAGGCCGACGTAGCCGGCGTCAGTGGCGAGTGCGGCCTCGAGCGCGTCCTCGTCGACCTGGCCCATCGAGGCGACCACGACCGCGTTCGCACGCTCGGCGAGCTCGACCTCGACCCGCCACCCGAGCGTGCGGGCCAGCTCCGCGAGCATCCGGGCCGCGGGGCTGTCACCGATCACGGCCAGGAGCGGGGCGGGCAGCTGCGGCTCGATCAGGAGCTCGATCGCCCCCTCGGAGGCGCAGCCGCCCGCGACGCGGACGAGCCGCGCCTCGCCGTCGGCGAGCGCCGCAAGCGACTCCCGGACGACCGTGGCCTCGGTGCACGCGCCTCCGACCCAGCCGGTGAGCGCCCCGTCCTCGGTGACGATCGCGTGGTCACCTCGCCGCGCCGAGGCCGGGCGCTCGACCGTGACGACGGTCGCCAGTGCGAACGGCCTGCCCTCTGCGGCGAGCCGGCCGCCCTCGACGAGCACGTTCATTGCGCGAGGCCCACCTCCTCGAGCGCCGCCCAGACCTTGTCCGAGGTGACCGGCATCTCCAGGTTCCTGACGCCCGCGTGGGCGAGCGCGTCGACGACCGCGTTGACGTAAGCCGCCGGCGAGCCGACGGTCGCCGACTCGCCGATGCCCTTGGCGCCGATCGGATGGTGAGGCGAGGGAGTGACGGTCTCCGCGAGCTCGAACGCCGGCGTCTCCCAGGACGTCGGGAGCAGGTAGTCCATGAAGTTGGCGCCGATGCAGTTGCCCTCCTCGTCGAAGGTGATCAGCTCCATCGCGGCGATCGCGAAGCCCTCGGCGAGGCCGCCCATGATCTGGCCCTCGACGATCATCGGGTTGATCCGGACGCCGCAGTCGTCGACGGCGACGACCTTGCGCACCTTCCACGCGCCGGTGCCGCGGTCGATCTCCACCACGACCGCGTACGTCCCGAACGGGTACGTCATGTTGGGCGGGTCGTAGTAGTAGACGCCTTCGAGGCCGTCCTCCATCCCGTCGGGGACGTTCGTGTAGGCCGCGAAGGCGATGTCCTGGATGGTCGTCGAGCGGTCGGGCGCGCCCTTGACGCTGAAGCGCCCTTCCTTCCATTCGAGATCGTCCTCGGAGGCCTCGAGCAGGTGGGCCGCGATCTGCTGGGCCTTCGCCCGGATCCGGCGCGAGACCATGGCGGTGGCGGCGCCCGACACCGGGGTCGAGCGGCTCGCGTAGGTGCCGAGCCCGTAGGGCGTGTTGTCGGTGTCGCCCTCCTGCACCTCGACGTCCTCCGGCTGGAGCCCGAGCTCCTCGGCGACGATCTGCGCGAACGTCGTCTCGTGGCCCTGGCCCTGCGACTTGACGCTCAGCTTGAGGACGGCCTTGCCGGTCGGGTGGATGCGCAGCTCGGCGCCGTCGTTCATCCGCAGCCCGGCGATCTGGTACTCGGAGCCCTTGCCCGCGCCGACGACCTCGGTGAACGACGCGATCCCGATTCCGATCAGCCTGCCCTCCTTGCGCGCCTCCTCTTGCTCCTTCCGCAGGTCGGCGTAGCCGATCCGCTCGAGCGCGAGGTCCATCGCCTTCTCGTAGTCGCCCGAGTCGTACTCGAAGCCGGTCGCGGAGGTGTAGGGGAACTGGTCGGGCTTGATGAAGTTCTGCCGCCGGAACTCCGCCGGGTCGACGCCGAGCTCGTAGGCCGCCGTCTGGACGAGGCGCTCGATCAGGTACGAGGCCTCGGTGACGCGGAACGAGCAGCGGTAGGCCACGCCTCCCGGAGCCTTGTTCGTGTATGCCCCGTCGGTCTCCACGTGCGCCGCGGGGATGTCGTACGAGCCCGTGACGATGTGGAACAGCCCGGCCTTGCACTTGGTCGGCTGCGCGTCGGCGAAGAACGCGCCGTTGTCGGAGAGCATCTTCACGCGCAGCGCCGAGATCTTCCCGTCCTTGACCGCGAGCTCGCCGTGCATGTGGTAGTCGCGGGCAAAGCCGGTCGAGATCAGGTTCCCGGTGCGGTCCTCGATCCACTTCACCGGCCTGCCGAGCAGGAGCGACGCGGCCGTGGCGACGACGTAGCCGGGGTAGATCGGCACCTTGTTGCCGAAGCCGCCGCCGATGTCCGGCGAGATGATCCGGATCTTGTGCTCGGGCAGGCCCGCGACGAGCGCGAAGAGCGTCCGGTGCGCGTGCGGCGCCTGCGAGGTCATGTAGATCGTCGCCTTCCCGGTCGCCGGGTTGACGTCGGCGACGCAGCCGCAGCACTCGAGCGGCGAGGGATGGCAGCGCGGATAGAAGGTGTCGAGCTCGACCATCTTGTCCGCGTCCGCGAACGCCTTGTCGGTCGCCTCCTTGTCGCCGGCCTCCCAGTGGTAGATCGCGTTGTCGGTCTGGCCCTCCTTCTCGTCGCGGATGACCGGCGCGCCGGCCTCGAGCGCCTGCTGGGGCGTCGTGACCGCGGGCAGTGGCTCGTAGTCGACGTCGATCAGCTCGAGCGCGTCCTTGGCGATGTACGCGCTCTCGGCCACGACGGCCGCCACCTCCTGGCCCTGGAAGCGCACCTTGTCGGTGGCAAGCACGGCCTGGGTGTCGCCCGAGAGCGTCGGCATCCAGGCGAGGTTGTGCTGCGCCATCAGCTCTCCGGTCACGACCGCGACGACGCCAGGCAGCGCGGCGGCCGCGGAGGTGTCGATCGACTTGATGCGCGCGTGCGCGTATGGGCTGCGCAGGAGCTCGAGGTGCAGCATCCCCGGCAGGACGACGTCGTCGACGTAGGTCCCTCTGCCGCGGATGAACCGCTCGTCCTCCTGGCGCTTGACCGAATGGCCGATGCCGCGGATCTCTTCGGTGGCCGCCATCACTGCCTCCCCTCGAGCGCTGCGGCCGCGTGCTGGACCGCCTTGACGATGTTCTGGTAGCCGGTGCAGCGACAGACGTTGCCGGAGAGCGCCCAGCGGATCTCCTGCTCGGACGGGTCCGGGTTCTCGCGGAGGAGGGCCGTCGCCGTCAGCATCATCCCGGGCGTGCAGAAGCCGCACTGGAGCCCGTGCTCCTCGTGGAAGGCCTCCTGAATCGGGTGCAGCCCCTCGGCGGTGGCGAGCCCCTCGACGGTGGTGACCTCGCGGCCGTCGGCCTGCACCGCGAACACGGTGCAGGACTTGACCGGCACGCCGTCGAGGAGGACCGTGCACGCGCCGCAGCTCGTCGTGTCGCAGCCGACGTGCGTTCCCGTCAGGCCGAGCGTCTGGCGCAGGAAGTGGACGAGCAGCAGTCGCGTCTCGATCTCTGCAGAGCGCTTCTGCCCGTTGACCGTGACCGTCACGGGGCGCGTGATCGTGTCCTCGCCGACGGCAGCCGTCTCAACCATCGCTCCTCCTCTCGGCCGCCGCGCGAAGCCCTCGCTCCGTAAAGACGCGGACGACGTTTCGCTTGTACTCCTCGGAGCCGCGCAGGTCGCCGTGGGGCTGTGCGGCTTCGGCCGCGAGCCGCGCGGCCTCGCCGATCGCCTCGTCGTCGAGCGCCGCGCCCGCGAGTGCCTCCTCGGCGGCCTCGGCGACGAGGTTCGTCGGGCCGACTCCTGTCAGCCCGATCCCCGCCTGCTGGACGGAGCCGTTCGAGAACGACACGTGGACGGCAACCCCGACGGTGGCGAAGTCGCCCACCTTCCGCTCGAGCTTGAGGTAGGTCCCGGCCGCCTTCGGCCCGGGGTCCGGGACCCGGATCTCGGTCAGGATCTCGTTCGGCTCGAGCGACGTCGTGAACGGCCCCTGAAACAGCTCCCGCACCGGGATCGTGCGGGTGCCCTCCGGCCCGCGGGCCACGACCTCGGCGCGCACGGCCATCATCACCGAGCCCCAGTCGCCCTGCGGGTCGGCGTGCGCCAGCGAGCCGCCGACCGTCCCGCGGTTGCGCACGACCGGGTCGGAGATCTGCGGCGCCGCGTCGCCGAGCGCGCCGAACCGCCCGCGCAGGAGCTCGGACCGCTCGCACGCAGCGTGCCGGACGAGCGCTCCGATCCGGAGGCCGCCGTCCTCCTCGTCGAACCCGTCGAGCCCGTCGACCCCGTTGACGTCGACGAGCGCTCGCGGCGAGGCGAAGCGAAGCTTCATCAGCGGGATCAGGCTCTGCCCGCCCGCGAGGACCTTGGCCTCGTCCCCGTACTGCTCGAGCAGGCCGCCCGCCTCCTCGAGCGTCGTCGGAGCGAAGTACTCGAAGCTGGCGGGATACATGCGCCGTCTCCTCTCGTCGTCCCCCCGCCCGTGCCTTGACGAGGATACGCCCCCGCAACGGAGGCCGCCACGTCCTCGTTCCCTACGATGTCGGTATGCGCATGGATTCCGTCGACGAGGTCGAGCGGGCGCTCGCGGCCGAGTCGTACCTTCCCGACCGCGGCCTCGCGACGGCGATCTTCCTCTCGCTCTCGATGGGCCGTCCGCTGCTGCTGGAGGGCGAGGCCGGCGTCGGAAAGACGGAGGTGGGCAAGACGCTCGCCCGCATCCTGGAAGCCGAGCTGATCAGGCTCCAGTGCTACGAGGGAATCGACGCGGCCCAGGCGCTCTACGAGTGGGACTACTCGCGCCAGCTCCTCTATGCCCGGGCACTCCAGGCCGGTGAGCTCGAGCCCCAGCAGCGAGTCTCGGAGCTCTACGGCCCCGAGTTCCTGCTTGAGCGCCCGCTTCTGCGCGCGATCCGCGCCGGCGGCGAGGCCGTGCTGCTGATCGACGAGCTCGACCGCGCCGACGACGAGTTCGAGGCCTTCCTGCTCGAGCTGCTCTCGGAGTACGCGGTCACCGTCCCCGAGCTCGGCACGATCGCCGCCGCGGCGCCCCCTGCGGTCGTGGTCACCTCGAACCGGACCCGGGAGCTCCACGACGCGCTCAAGCGGCGCTGTCTCTACCACTGGATCGACTTCCCCGAGCTGGAGCGCGAGGTGGAGATCGTCTGCCTGCGCGCCCCCGGCGTCTCGGAGCAGCTTGCGCGATCGGTGGCGACCACCGTCGCGCGCCTCCGGGAGCTCGACCTCGTCAAGCGCCCCGGGGTCGCCGAGGCGATCGACTGGGCGCAGGCGCTGGCGCTCCTCGGCGCCTCGTCCGCCGACGGGGCCCCCGCGCGAGAGACGCTCGGGTGGGCGGTCAAGAATCGCGACGATCTGCGCCGTGTCGAGGCCGAGCTGCCGGAGCTCGCCCGTGAGTGACCCGACCGCGACCCTGACCGGCTTCGGGCGGGCCCTGCGGGACGAGGGCCTCTCCGTCGGAACAGGCCGCATCGCCGGCTTCTGCCGCGCCGCGGCGCTCCTGGCGCCGGACGACCTCTACTGGGCCGGCCGCGCGACGCTCCTCGCGCGACCCGCGGATGTCCCCGTCTACGACCGCGTCTTCGTCGCGTACTTCGGAGACGTCGAGACGCAGACGGGGACGCATGTGCGCCTCAGCCTGGCGGCCCAGGAGCGCGAGGTCGACCTCGCGCTCGCCAGCCCGATCGAGCTGCTGCGGGAGAAGAGCTTCGACCGCTGCTCGCACGAGGAGCTGGCAGAGCTCGCGGCCCTGATGGCACGGTTGCCGCTCAGCGTCCCGCCGCGCCGAACCCGCCGGCGCGCCCCGGCCCGCCGGGGCGCTCCCGACCTGAGACGGACGCTGAGACGCTCCTTCCGAACAGGCGGCGAGCCGCTCGAGCGCACCTGGCGGACCCGGCAGCGGCGTCCGCGCCGGCTCGTCTTCATGCTGGACGTGTCCGGCTCGATGGCCGACTACTCGCGCGCGCTGCTCATGTTCGCGCACGCCGTGCTGCGCGGAGACCGGCGCTGGGAGGCGTTCTGCTTCGGGACCCGCCTGACGCGGTTGACCAGGGCGCTCGCGACCGCCGATCTCGACGAGGCGCTCCGGCGCGCGGCCGCCGAGGTGGTCGACTGGAACGGAGGGACGCGCATCGGCGAGTCGCTGAAGCGCTTCCTCGACGACTTCGGCCATCCGGGCACCGCCCGCGGCGCGGTCGTCGTGATCTGCTCGGACGGGCTCGAGGTCGGCGATCCCGAGCTTCTTGCCGAGCAGATGGCCCGCCTGTCCCGCCTCGCCCACCGGGTCGTCTGGCTCAACCCGCTCAAAGGCGACCCCGCCTACGAGCCGCTGGCCCGCGGAATGCAAGCCGCCCTCGGGCACGTCGACGTCTTCGCGAGCGGGCACAACCTCGCCAGCCTCGAGGACGTCGCGACGGCGTTCGGCCGCCTCTAGCTGCTGAGCAAGGCGGGCGACCCGGCCTCGAGCCGCCCGCCTCGGCGCACGGCGCTAGGACGCGACCGCCGCTGCCCGCTTGGCGCGCACGTCTGCGGTGGTGAGCGGCTGCCCGCCGATGGCCCACGAGCCGCTCGGCGTCTCGGTGATGCAGGTGTGCGTGACGGGGCGCAAGTTCTCTCCCTCGACCGCGATGACGGCCTCGGAGACGCGCTCGACGAGCTCCTGCTGCTCCTCGGGGGTGAAGACCCCCTCGATCACCTTGATGTCGATGAACGGCATGACTTCTCCTTTCGTCGGACGATTACGTCCCGACGAAGCTACGGGCGCGGGAGCCTGGTGTCAGGACCAGATCTGACCTTCTTTCACTGCGCTCGTCGACGGGCGCAAGACCCCGAGGAATAGTCAGATTTGACTATCGTGTCCGGGTGGGCGCCACGGTGGAGGACCTTCCCGGCGGGCTTCGTCTCACCCCGACGTTCCCGTTCGTCGGGCGCAGGCGTGAGCTGGAGGCGCTCCGGGCACTGATGCCGTGGACGGTCGAGGGGCGGCGCGTCGCGCTCGTCGCCGGCGAGGCCGGCTCCGGCAAGAGCCGCCTCGTCCGTGAGTTCTCGCTCGAGACGGCGGAGAAGGGAGCGCTCGTCCTCTACGGCGCGTGCGACGCGGTGGTGCGAACGCCGTATGGCGCGTTCGTCGAGGCGCTCGACCACCTCGCCGACGTGAGCGACCCGGCGGAGCTGCGGCTGGCGCTCGGGCCGCGCGGCGGCGAGCTGATGCGGCTCGTCCCGGACCTCCCGGCGCGCGTCGGCGAGCTGCCCGCTCCGATCGAGGCAGATCCCGACACGGAGCGGCACCGGCTCCACACCGCCTTCACCGAGCTCATGGCCGCCGTCGGCCACCGCCGGCCGCTCCTCGTCGTGGTCGAGGACGCGCACTGGGCGGACGTGCCGACGCTGCTGCTCTTCCGCCATCTCGTCCGGAGCGCCGGGCGTGCGCGCGTGTTGCTCCTCGCGACGTTCCGCGACGCAGAGGCCGACGTGCCGGCGCCGCTCGCCGAGGCCCTTGCCGACCTGCGGCGCTCGGACGACGTCGTGCGCCTGCGGCTCGAGGGCCTCTCGGACGACGAGGTCGCCGAGTTCGTTCGGCGGGCCGCGGGGTGCGAGCCCGGCGCCGAGCTGGCCGGGCTTGCGGCGGCTATCCGCGAGCTCACGGGCGGCAACCCGTTCCTCGTCAGCGAGGTCTGGCGGGCGCTCGTCGAGACCGGCAGCGTCGAGCTCGCCGGAGCCGCTGTCCGCGTCGTCCGGCCGCCGGCGGCGCTCGGCCCGCCCGAGAGCGTTCGCGAGGTTGTCGGAGAGCGGCTCGTGCGCCTCGACCCCTCGACGACGGAGCTGCTCGAGCTCGCGGCCACCGCCGGCTCCGACCTCCACCTCGATTTGCTCCGCCGCGCTTCCGGCGTCGCCGAGCCGCAGCTCCTGGCGGCGATCGAGGACGGCGTGCGCAGCGGCATGATCGAGGAGCTTCCGACGCCAGGGCTCGGCTGGCGATTCACGCACGAGCTGGTGCGGCAGGCGCTCTACGACCGGCTCTCGCGCGCACGCCGGGCCGAGCTCCACTTTCGCGTCGCAGAGGCGCTCGAGGCCTCCGGCTCTCCGACGGGACGCACGCTCGCCGACCTCGCCCATCACTTCGCAGCAGCGGCGCCTTTCGGCGGCGTCGAGCGCGCGGTCGAGTACAACCTGCGAGCCGCCCGCGCGGCGGCCGACGCCCTCGCGTTCGACGAGGCTGTCGCGCGGCTGCGGACCGCGCTCGACCTCGGAATCGACGATCCGGTCCAGCGGGGGGAGGCGTTGCTCGAGCTCGGCATCGCGAGCCACCGCGCGGGGATGTCGACGGACGCCCTGGAGGCGTTCGCGGCGGCCGCAGAGCTCGCGCGCGGGCTCGGCAGCGCCGAGCTGCTCGCGCAAGCCGCGATCGGATACGAGGATGCCTCCTGGCGCCCGGGGGTCGCCGGGGGCGAGACCGTCGACCTTCTCGAGGAGGCGATCGCCGCGCTCGCGGAGGGGAGCCCCGAGCTGCGGGTCGGCTTGCTGGCCGGCCTCGCGCGCGTGCTCGACCGCCAGGGCGACGGGGAGCGCGGGGCGGCGGTCCGCTCGAGTGCGGTCGCGCTCGCGCGGGCGCTCGACGACAGGACCTGGCTTGCGAAGGTGCTCGCCCGCTCGTACTGGTCGCGCGGCACGAGCCGGCTCGAGGAGATCGCCGAGATGCTCGACGAGGCGAAGCAGCTCGCGGAGGAGCTCGGTGACACGGAGCTGCGCGCAGAGGCCATGGCGTGGCGCGTGCCGACGTTCGTCGCCCTCTGCGACATGGACGGCGCGGGCCGCGAGGCCGCGGCGCTCCTCGAGGTGGCGGAGCGAACGGCGCAGCCGTTCATGCGCCACATCGCCGAGCACTACGGCTCCGCGCTCGCCCTCTGCGACGGGCGTCTCGCGGAGGCCGAGTCGATGGCCGGCCGCTCGCACGAGTGGAGCCAGCTCCTGACCGGGCGCGACGCCTCGGGCGTCTACGGAATCCAGATGTTCAGCATCCGTCGAGAGCAGGGTCGACTGGCCGAGCTCGCTCCGCTCGTCCGGGTCCTCGCCGCCGGCGCCGAGCGTAGCGGCCCGTGGCGGCCGGGCCTCGTCGCACTGCTCGCGGAGCTCGGGATGGAGGCCGAGGCGCGCGGCGAGCTCGCCCACGTCGCCGCCGACGGGCTCGACGCGCTGCGCGGCTCGATCTGGCTCGGCGCGCTCACCTACCTCGCCGACGCCGCCAGCGCGCTCGACGACGAGGCGGTCGCCGGGCTCGTCTACCCGGAGCTCGCGCCGCTGAGCGGCGGAAACATCATGATCGGACACCTGGTCTCCTGCTACGGGGCGGCCGACCGCTACCTCGGGATGCTCGCCGGGACGCTGGGCGAGTCGAGCCGGGCGGAGGAGCACTTCGAGCGCGCGCTCGCGCTCAACCGGAGGATGGGCGCCTCCACCTGGGTCGCGCACACCGCCTACGAGTACGCGCGCCTGCTCGTTCGCAGAGGCGGCGCAAACGGCGCAGCGGACGTGTTGCTCGACGAGGCGGAGGGCCTGGCGGGCCGCATCGGCATGCCGGCGCTCCTCGGCCGGATCGCCGCCCTGCGCTCGCGCTCGCGGGCGGTGGCCCGCCCGGACGATCTCTCGCCGCGCGAGGTGCAGGTCCTGCAGCTCGTCGCCCGGGGCCTCAGCAACCGTGAGATCGGCGCGACGCTCCTCATCAGCGAGCACACCGCCGCCAACCACATCCGCAGCATCCTGCGAAAGACGGGCTGCGCCAACCGCACCGAGGCCGCCTCGTACGCGCACCGGCACCAGCTCGTCGTCTGAGGATGGAACCGTCTACCATCGCGTGATGCCTCTCTACGTCATCGAGCGCACATTTGCCGAGCAGCTCGAGCTCACGAGCGACGACATCCACCGGATCGACGAGATCGGCGCCGACGAGGGCGTCCGCTGGCTCTTCTCCTTCCTGAGCGCGGACCGGCTGCACACGTACTGCCTCTACGAGGCCCCGTCGCCCGACGGGATCATCGCCGCAGCGGGACGCGCGAACATCCCGGTGGACGCGATCGTAGAGGTCAGCGCAGCGACGCCCGACCTGTCCGACCGTCTGCGCGACTGGGCAGGCGCCGTTCCCTCGAGCTGAGCAACGCCGAAAGGCGGCCGCGCCGGCCGGGTAGTCATGCCTTGTGGAGCGGCGGTGGTGTCCAGCGCCCGTCGAGGATCTCGGGCCTGGGTGCGTAGAGACGCATGGTGATTCCGAGGGGGCCGTTCGGGGCTGGAAGCCAATTGGCCTCGCGGTCGGGGCCGGGATTGGCGTGCTGAACGAAGATGTCGAGTGACCCGTCGGCGTTGTAGGCGAGCTGGTCGCGGTCGCCGATTGCGAAGCGGTCGAGCTCGTTCGCGGCCTGGTAGCCCTCGGCGTCGTACATGGTGATCGACCAGAAGGCGTCGACCGGCGGCAGCGTGTCGGCGTCGAAGTGGATCACGTAGTCCTGCTCGCCCGTGGTCGGGTGACCGTCGGAGTCGGTCAGGAGAACGGGATAGACCGCGTCCTCCGGTGGGTTCGCGCCGAGCCCTCCAAGCGCGACCGTTGCCCGCTTCAGGTAGGCGTTGCCGTAGACACCGATCGTCTCGGTCGCGATCGACCAGCCGTCCACCTCTGTTCCGAACCCGGCGACATTGCCGGTGATCGCCTCCCGCGCTGCCGTGGCACCCGCCTCGACCTCGCCCAGCACGCCGGCGTCCAGGCCGCCGGGGTCGAAGCCCTCGCCCGGCACGATCCCGAGGTTGGCGATTCGCGCCAGGATCGAGAAATCGGTCGCGTGCGGCGGATTGACCCGCAACGCATCACACGCGTAGCCGAAGAACTCGACCGCGCCCATCCCGTTGACCAGCCGCAGCGGCTCGGTCGTCGACGCCTCGCTCGGGTCGATCGTGTGCTCTGTCTCCTGCAGGGGCGTGATCGTGTAACCGTCCTGGACGGCGTGCACCGCCGCATAGTCGGCCGGGCCGTTGGTCTGCGTGCGGCCGATCACCCACACCCACGGCGTCGGCGCCGCGATCAGAGGCTTCCCCTCGGGCAGCTCACCGTCATAGCCGGGACCGACCACGACGAAGTCCTGGCTGCCCGTTCCGGTGGTGCGCTTGCCCGGGTTCGCGAACACGTCGGTCCACATGTCGAGCATCGGCAGCATGTAGTAGCGGTCGCCGGTATCCGGAGCACGAACGACGACCGGCCCCGCGGTCAGGTCGAGCCAGGCGCTCGAATAGAGCGTGTCGAAGTTGGGGCGAACGACAGCCCGAAACTCGGCCGTGGGAAACGCCCGCAGGTGATGGAACTGATTCGGCGGGCCGAAAGGCGGCTTCGCGTCCGCCTCGACGTTGACCGCCTGACGCCGCGAGACTTCCATCATCACCAGCGGATAGAGATAGATGTACGCGTCGTAGCTCAACGAGCGCGGGTCACCCGACAGCATGGACATCGGCCCTCCTCCGGTGGACGCGGAGGTCACAGCCTAGTCCCGCGCCACCGGCCGATCTCTAAGTGAGCTCGGCAACGACGAGGCGGTAGCCGACGTCGAGCTCGGGGAGGATCAGCAGCGACGCGTGGCGCCGGTGCCAGGAGCGGTCGGCGAGGTCGCGCGACAGGCGGGTGACCCCGTCGGCGACGACGCGCTCGTCGAGCAGGGCGAAGGTCGACATGTTGGCCCGCACCGCCTCTTCCAGATAGGCATCGGGCCGCTGCCAGTACGCGGCGGTGAAGCCGTCCCTGCAGTCGGCGGGCACCGGCACCGGCTCGACGGTGACGCTGCCGAGCACGTCGAACTCGGCGAGCCGCGGGTAGCGCGAGCCGGCGAGGCCCGGGAAGTAGTCGTCGAGCCAGCCGAAGGTCGCGTCGGGATCGTGCGTGAAGAACACTCCGCGCCTCCGCGCCACGCGGCGGATCTCCGCAAATGCCGCCGGCCGGTCGCGCCAGTGGTGCACCGCCAGAACCGCGAGCGCCGCGTCGACGCTCTGCGCCGCAAGCGGCAGCTGCCCGGCGGTGCCGATGAGCGCCGGCGGGAGGGCCGTGGGCCGCTGGCGGATCATCGTCTCCGACGGCTCCACCGGGACGACCCGGAGGTCGGTCGGCTCGTATGAGCCTGACCCGGCGCCGATGTTCACCACGGAAGCGGCGTCGCCGAGAGCCGTCCGGATCACGCGGGCGATCCTCGGGTCGGCCCGACGGGTCGACGCGTAGCCGGCGCCGATCATGTCGTAGAGTCTTCGCTCAGGGGTCAGGGGAGACGACCAAGAGGAGGGATCAGGATGAAGCATCTTGCGCGGCCGCGGCGTTCGCTGTGGCTTGGACTTGCGCTCGTGATCGCGGTGGGGGCCGCAGCCGCAGCAGTGGCCATCGCGGCACAAGGCCCTGCGGACCTCACGTTCACGCCGCAGAGCGAGAAGCAGATGCAGAACATCGACGTCGGCCGGGCGTGGGCCAAGAACTACTACGGCGCCCCGACGGCCTCGGCGGGCGCGACCGGAACGTGGGACACGCCGCTGAACCAGACCAGCAACTACGCAAACGAGGCGCGCTCGGTCGCGGCCAAGGGCCAGAGCTGGCTGAAGAAGAACCGCAAGGTCACGAACCGGGCGATCGTGCTCGACGTCGACGACACGACGCTCACCACCTGGAACTACGAGCTCTACAGCAACTGGGACTTCAACGCGACCACGAATGCCCAGTTCGTCGGGCTGACGGGCAGCACGTTCACCGGCAACGCGTTCCCGCCGACGCCGGGAATGATCGACCTCGTCAACCAGGCAAAAGGCTACGGCTATGCGATCTTCTGGATCACCGGTCGCGGTGATTCACAGCACGCCGCGACGATCGCCAACCTACAGAACGACTCTGCGGCCGGCTTCTCGCCAATCGACACCGTGACCATCTCCGGGAAGACCATTCCGGAGGTCGACGCCAACTACCAGGCGCCGACGCCGATCGACATCGGCCACGGCGGCTTCACGGACGGCCTGTTCACCAAGCCGTCGATCGGCTCGTACCCGGCGTACCTCAACCAGCCGCAGTTCTGCGGGCCGAACATCACGGCCGGCACGTCCTGCCCGACCATCCAGTACAAGTCGGGCACGCGGGCCTACATCGAGTCGCAGGGCTACAACGTCGTCGCCGACTTCGGCGACCAGTTCAGCGATCTCCTCGGTGGCTTCGCCGACAAGACGTTCAAGATGCCGAACCCGAACTACTACCTCCCGTAGGGAGAGAGAGCTCGGTCGGAACATCGCCGCTCCCCCTCGCGCTCGCGTCCGAGGGGGAGCGGCTAGCTCTGCCTCGTCGCAAGCTTCTCGAGCACCGCGTCGATCCGCGCGAAGCCGTTCTTCGCGCCCTCCTCGACGCCGTACTGCATCGTCGTGTCGCGCTCCGCAGGCGATTCGAAGCGCATCGTCTGCGTCAGCCTCGTTCGGTCGCCGAGATCCTCGAACTCCAGCGTCTGCAGGTGGTTCTGGAACGTCTGCACGAGCCGCTCCGGCGCCTCGACCTCACGGAACTCCCCCTCGACGACGCCGAACGCCGTGCGGAAGCGGTACGTGCCGCCCGGGCGGACGTCCAGCTCCTCGACGACGGTGCCGTCGCCCCACCATTCGGGGATCAGCTGCGGATCGGTCCAGACCGAGAAGACGTGCGCCCGCGGCGCGTCGAAGACCCGTTCGACCCGGATCTCGAGCTCGCTCGGGGTCGTGACGGTGGTCTCGTTCACCCTCAGCTCACCGCCTGCTCCACGAGCTTCGCGATCTTGGCCTCGT
>DASPRN010000106.1:0-29078 GCA_035624425.1 Gaiellaceae bacterium | reverse complement strand
CGCTACCCGGACTTCTCGATCCGCTCCCGCTCGACGACGCTGCCGGTCGGGATCGACGACGCCGAGCGGATCTGGGAGCTCGCCTGCACCTGCCTCGACCGTGCCCTCGCCGACCGGCCCGGCGCCCTGCGCCTGCTCGGCGTGGCGGTTTCGGGCCTCGAGGCCCACCGCCAGCTCGCGCTCGTGTAGCGCCGGCACGTCCCTGCCTGGCGGGCGGTGACAGCACGCTGGGCCAGCCAGGGCTTCTAGCGCCCGAACGCCAGAGGCCTTCTCACGAGGCTCCGCCTAAGCGCCGGCAGCAAGAGCAACACAAGCTGGAGTCCGCCGAGGACAAGCAGGGCTGCTTCGCCGCTCGGGCGAAGCGCAACAAGAAGCTCACCGAATGCAGTAACCGCGACCGCGAATAGCCAGACCGGTCGCCAGAGCGTCAACAAACCGAGAAAAATGAGGCTGTCGAGGGCGGCGTCAACGATCAAGTACGGCGTACCGGGGCTGTCAGTGACGCCGACGGCCACGAGCAACCAGCCGACCAGAGTGACGATTCCATATCCCAGAACGATCCGACGCGGCGTCATTGCTTCGAAGTATCCGCTCGATTCGTCGGCCCGTCGATCCTCCCTCCCTCTAGTGACGTTCCCGCACACTGGCCCAGGCCAGAGTGTTTGACCAGGAGCTTCACAATCGCCGCTGAGCCGGGCTTTGCCCGGGTCAGCCGAGGCGGCGCTCGGAGATCGGACGTCCGCGTTCCCCCTCCAGGCGGCGGCTCCGCGACCGGTCGAAGCACGCAGTCGCGCGCAAGGAGGGGGCTCACGGGGGAACCAGGGGTTCCCCCGTGATAAAGGAATCGTCCGACCCCACGCCTAACCTCACGGCGTGAGAGTCCTCGGCATCGATCCGGGAACGGCTGCATGCGGGTACGGCATCGTCCACGAAAGCGGCGGCCGCCTCAGGGCGGTGGAGCACGGGTGGTGGAAGACGCCTGCCGGCAAGCGCCCAGAGCTGCGCCTGAAGACGATCTTCGACGGGGTCACCGAGCTGATCGAGGAGTACGAGCCGCACGCGGTCGTGCTCGAGGAGTCCTTCGTCGGCGTCGACGCCCGTACCGCGCTCTCCGTCGGGCAGGCGCGCGGCGTCGTGCTCGTCGCTGCAGCGTCGCTCGGCGTCGAGTGCGCTGAGTACGCGCCCTCGCGCGTGAAGCAGGCGGTCTGCGGCTACGGCCGCGCCGAGAAAGCGCAGGTCCAGCGGATGGTCACGGCCATCCTCGGGATGCGCACGCCGCCCACGCCCCAGCACGCCTCGGACGCGCTCGCCGTGGCCATCTGCCACGCGCTCGCCCCGCCGCTGCTGAGGGCCGTCGGGTGATCGCGCGCCTGCGCGGGACTCCCGTCGCCGTGCATCAGGGCGACAGCCGGCTCGTGCTCGAGGTGGGCGGGGTCGGCTACGCGCTGGCCGTCACGCCGACCGCGGCGCGGCTCGCCGAGCGCGGCGAGGAGATCTCGCTCGAGACCTACCTGCACGTCCGCGAGGACGCGCTGCAGCTCTACGGGTTCGCCGAGCCCGCAGAGCGCGAGCTGTTCGAGCACCTGCTCGCAGTCTCCGGGGTCGGCCCGAAGGTCGCGCTGGCGATCGTCTCCGGCTCGCCGCCGGCCGACCTGCGGCGCGCGATCGCGCTCGACGACACGGCCCGCTTCGAGGCAATCCCCGGGATCGGCAAGAAGACGGCCCAGCGCGTCGTGCTCGAGCTGAAGGAGAAGCTCGGGACGATGGACGAGCCGACGCAAATCCAAGGCAAGCCGCACGGCGTGGCACGCGACGCGTTGGTCGAGCTTGGCTGGTCGCTCACCGAGGCCGAGGAGGCACTGGCCGCGACCGATCCCGAGCTGCCGCCCGAGGAACGCGTGCGCCAGGCCCTGAGGGCGGCGTGACCGAGACCGAGTTTCTTGCGCCGACGGTTCGTCCCGACGAGGATGAGCTCGACCGTTCGCTGCGCCCGCGGCGGCTGGACGAGTTCGTCGGGCAGGAGCGGATCAAGGAGCAGCTCGCAATCGCTCTCGAGGCGACCAGCACCCGGGGCGAGGCCCTCGACCACCTGCTGCTGATCGGCCCGCCGGGGCTCGGCAAGACCAGTCTCGCCTTCATCGTCCGCGAGGAGCTCGGCGTCGGCCTCCGCTCGGCCGCCGGGCCGGCCCTGGAGCGCAAGGGCGACGTGGCCGCGATCCTGACCGGCCTCGGCGAGCGCGACATCCTCTTCATCGACGAGATCCACCGTCTCAACCGGGCGGTCGAGGAGATCCTCTACCCGGCGCTCGAGGACTTCCGGCTCGACATCATCGTGGGCCAGGGACCTGCGGCGCGGACGCTGACGCTCGATCTGCCGCCCTTCACGCTGGTCGGCGCGACGACCCGAACCGGCCTGCTGACGACTCCGCTGCGGGACCGCTTCGGGATGACCTTCCGGCTCGAGCACTACGAGCCCGGGGAGCTGGCGCGGATCGTCCACCGCTCCGCGCTGATCCTCGAGGTCGCGATCGCCGAGGACGCCGCCACGGAGATCTCGCGCCGCTCGCGCGGCACGCCGCGGATCGCCAACCGGATCCTCCGGCGAGTGCGCGACGTCGCAGAGGTGCGGCACGAGGGTGCGATCACCAATGAGATCGCCCGCGAGGCGCTCGAGCTGATGGAGATCGACGAGCGCGGGCTGGAGCGCACCGACCGGGCCTTGTTGTCCGCGATCGTGGACAAGTTCGAGGGCGGGCCGGTCGGCCTCTCGACGCTCGCGGTCGCCCTCGGCGAGGAGCCGGACACGATCGAGGACGTCTACGAGCCGTACCTGCTCCAGCTGGGCTTTCTGCAGCGCACTCCGCGCGGCCGGATCGTCACGAAGCTCGGCCGCGAGCACATCGGCGCCGCCGCGGACGAAACCAGCCTGTTCTAGGCTGCTGGAAGAGGAACACGATGGGCAAGAAGAAGCG
Source organism: Gaiellaceae bacterium (assembly GCA_035624425.1). Lineage (GTDB taxonomy): Bacteria > Actinomycetota > Thermoleophilia > Gaiellales > Gaiellaceae > AC-32. The sequence continues at coordinate 26,106 of DASPRN010000106.1, read as the reverse complement.
GATGACTCCTGAGGAATACGCAGCGTGGAAGGCGCGTGGAGCCGACCTCGACCGCCGGCTGCAAGAAGCGATCGCCCGGCGGAAGGCAGAAGCCGCAAAGCGCGAGAGCCCGCCGGAACCTTCTAGCGCCTGAACTGGAGCTCGTGCCAGGACGGCGTCGGCGCCAGCTCGAGGAGCGCGCGGGCGCCGCCGGGCTCGAGGTAGGCGAAGTCCGAGGCCGTGTCGTCCCAGGCCACGTCGAGGCGGCCGTCCTTGACGCGGTGGTCGAGCCAGGCGCCGCGGAAGACCAGCTTGCGCAGCCAGTAGACGAGCGACTCGCCGTCCACGAGCGACAGCCGCTCCCAGTGCCGCACGAGGTAGCGGCCGAGCTCGCTGCGCGGCTCCTCGATCAGCCCGTCCGCCGTCAGCTCGACGAGGTCCTCGGTCTCCTCCGCGTCGAGCTCGTTGTCCTCGACGATACCGAGCTTGAAGGCCGCTGCCGAGACGCGCTGTGCGAAATCGGCTGCGTTGAAGCTGAACCGCAGACGGAGGAACTCGACCACGATGTCGTCGCCGGACGAGTAGTTCTCGACCTCCACCCGCTGCAGGATAGCCCTCCTCCTAGACTGCGCCCCGTGAGCTGGCGCGCGATACTCGTCTCCGCTCTCGTCACCGTTGGGCTCGTCGCCCTCGCCGTCTGGTTCTTCGGCCTCTCGCTCGACCGCGCCGCCGTGCTGGCGCCGCTGCTCGTGGCCGTCGCGGGCGGCGCCGCGGCGCTGTTCGTGCTCTGGGCGCGCGTCGGGTGGGAGTCGCTGCGCCGCCGGGAGCATCCCTGGCGGATCGTGGCCCTCGCCCTCGGGGTCTTCGCGCTGCTGGTCGTCCTCTCGACGCTCGGAGTGAAACTGCCGCGCGAGTAGTTGCAATCCGAAGGATGGCGTGGTAACAAGGCCTCATACATCCAACGAGCGGCCCTAATCGGGCTCTGCGGCCAAACGGGTGAACCCCGAGCGGGCCGCGCGAGCGAGAGGAGCCGGCGATGGAGTGGATCACCGAAGCAGACGGCGTCTTCCGTGGAGGCGGAGTCAAGGGCCTCGCGCTCGCAGGTGCGCTTTGCGGGTTCGCCGAGCACCCGACGAAGCCGATCACGAAGTGGGACGACGTCGCGGGCGCGAGCGCCGGCGCGATCATCGCTTGCTACCTGGCCACCGGGCACGACGCCGCGCAGATGCTCGAGCTGCTGCAGCAGACGAAGTTCGGGCAGTTCCAGGACTTCCCTGCCCACAGCAAGGCGCTCGGCGTCGGCAACCTCGTCTTCCGTCACGGCATGGCGCACGGCAAGGCCTTCGAGCGCTGGTTCGACGACGTCCTCGAGGGCGCGACGTTCGGGTCGGTCCGCAAGGACACCGCCGACGCGCAGCCGCCGGAGTGGCGGCTGAAGCTGATTGCCGTCGACGTGACGAAGCGGCGCCTGCTCGTGCTCCCCGACGACCTCGTCTTCTACCGCGAGCCCAAGTCGACCAAGATGATCGACCCGGACGAGTTCAAGATCTCGCAGGCGGCGCGGATGAGCATGTCGATCCCGTACTTCTTCGAGCCGATCGAGCTCGAGGGCCAGGACGGCAGCACCTCCGTCATCGTCGACGGCGGCACGCTCTCCAACTTCCCGGTCTGGCTCTTCGACGTCGACCCTTCGGTCACCGGCCGCCCGCCGACCCGGCCGACCTTCGGCTTCACGCTCGAGCACGGCCGCGGCCTCGGCGGCGTGCCGCCCGGGCTCCAGCGCCTGGAGCCCTGGGGCCTGCGGTTCGCGTTCGACATCTTCCACACGGCGCAGGAAGCCTGGGACGCGCGCTTCGTCTCGCATTCGACCCGCGTGCGCACTGTCACGGTCGACGCGGGCGACGTGGCGACGACCGAGTTCAACCTCTCGACCGAGAAGCAGGAGCTGCTGATCGAGAACGGGCGCGCGGCGGCCCGCACCTTCCTCGACCAGTTCCGGCTCGAGGACTACCTGAACACCTTCCACGCCGAGCTCGCGCCGGCGCAGCCACAGGTGGCCGCCCGATGAGCTCGGCGCTGCTCCGGCTCAGCAAGCCGCCCGAGTCGGGCCCGAAGGTGCGCGGCCTGCAGGAACGGCTGAAGGCGCTCGGCTACGACCCAGGGACGATCGACGGCGTCTTCGGGCCGTCGACCGAGCGCGCGGTCAAGCAGTTCCAGCACGACCACGCGCTGTCCGCGGACGGTGTGGTCGGCCCGGCGACCAAGGCGGCGCTCGCCGGGCCGCGCCGTCCGTCGACGCCGGGCAAGGGGCCGACCGCCCAGCAGATCGCCTCGCTGCTCGGCTGCAGCATCGAAAGCGTGCGCCGCTTCTGGCCCCCGCTCAAGGCTGCGCTCGCCGCGGAAGGGCTCAGCGACCGGGCAAGCACGATCGCGGCGCTCGCCACCATCGGGACCGAGGTTCCGGACTTCCAGCCGGTCAACGAGTACGGCGGTCCTGCGTACTTCAAGAAGATGTACGAAGGGCGGGCGGACCTCGGCAACACGCACGCGGGGGACGGCGTCCGCTACCACGGCCGCGGCTTCATCCAGCTCACCGGCCGGGCGAACTACCACGCCTACGGGAAGAAGCTCGGAGTCCCGCTCGAGGCGCACCCGGAGCTGGCGCTCGACCCCTCGGTCGCCGCTCGCGTGCTCGCGTCCTACCTGGCCGACCACAGGATCGCCGCGCTGGCGGCCCACGGAGACTGGCAGGGCGTGCGGCGGGCTGTCAACGGCGGGCTGAACGGCTGGGACCGCTTCAGCTCGTGCGTCCAGAAGCTGGAGGAGGGATTGCAATGAGACGTCGCTTGCGATGTCGACATCAGGACGAACGGGCTTTGCCTGTTCGTCCGTCGGAAATGACCGGTCGACACCTCCTCCGTCAGAAAGGACGGCCATGACCGCGACAGCCACAGGAAAGAAAGCGGCCACGGCCAAAAAGACGGCCAAGAGGACGACGCTGCAGCTCGCGAACCCGCACATGTCGGGGGCGGATGTGAAGGCCGCGCAGAAGCTCCTGGCCGACAACCCGTACGGCAACTTCCAGCCCGGCGCGGTCGACGGCGAGTTCGGCCCCGCGACCGCGGCCGCGGCGCGCCAGGCGAAATGGCTGCTCGGCTACCCGGAGAAGGAGTGCGACGACGACTTCGGGCCGAAGCTGGCCGCCTACCTCGAGGGCAAGCCGCTCCCGGCTCCGTTCAAAACGCGCCGCGCGCAGCGTCTGAAGGAAGCGAAAAGCTCGTCGGGGCTGCGGGCGACGATCGTCGAGCTCGCACGCTGGGGTATCCAGCACGAGTCCTCGATCCACTACCAGCAGCTGCGGCCGGTCGACGGCCTCGACCACCCCCGCAAGCTGCCGCTTCAGACCGATTGCTCGGGCTTCGTAACACTGTGTTACAAGTGGGCCGGGGCAAAGGTCGACCCCAACGGCGGCGATTTCGGCGGCGCCTACACGGGGACGATGCTGCAGCACTGCCGCCACATCGCGAAGAGCGCGGTGCAGCCCGGAGACCTCGTCGTCTGGGGCGCGTACCCCGGCAACCACGTCGCGCTGGTGCTCGAAGCCGGGGCGGACCCGCTCCTCTGCTCGCACGGCCAGGAGAAGGGGCCGATCGCGATCGCCTTCTCCGTCGAGAGCAAGTTCCAGCCCACCCCGGCCGCCTGGCTGGCCTGCCTCTGATGGCCGAGCTCGCCGCCGGAGCCCACTCGAGACCGGTTGAGAAGACCGCCGCGCGGGAGCAGGCCGCGGAGCAGGTCGGAGCCTCGTCGTTCTCGGACCTCGTGCGCGCGCACTTCCGCCGCCACGAGGAGGCGCAGGCGAACGGCACCGCCTCGCAGGCGACGGAAGACGAGTACAACACGAGGCTCGCGCAGTTCGAGCGGGAGCAGGGCGAGCTCTCGTCGGTCTACTGGTCGACCCGCAACGCGTCGGCGGTCGCCCTGACGGTCAAGCCGGCGCGTGGGCGGCGCCACGCCTTCGCCGAGGCCGAGGTCGAGGTCCGCCTCCACCGCGTCACCGACTGGGTGACCAAGAACGCGGAGCCGCTCGCGGAGCTGCTGCACGAATGCGACATGCTGGCGATCCGCGCGGGCGAGACCCTGCGTGGGACGAGCGAGCGGATCGCGCTGCAGTGGATCTACTCGGTGCAGGAACACGTGCTCGGCTTCATCGAGCGGAACGAGCGGCGCGACGCGGCGAAGGAGCGTCAGCTCGTGGTGTCGCAGCGGCGCGAGCTCGCACGGATCGAGGACTACTACCTGCGCGCCGGCGCAAAGACGGGCCGAATCGTCTACGTGTCGGGAATGCTCGCCGGCACGGCGTTTCTCGTCACGGCCTGCACGCTGATCTCGGTTGGGCTCGCCCTCGCCAACGACTACGGCGGCCAGATGGCCCAGCTGCTCGTGCTCTGCGCGGGCGCGGGGGCGGTCGGCGCGCTCGTCAGCGTCCTCGCACGCATGGGAACCGGCGGCGGCCAGTACAAGGTCGACTTCGAGGTCGGCCGGCCGCTGCTGCGCAGGCTCGGGCTCTACAAGCCGTTCGTGGGAGCGATCTTCGGGGTCGCCCTCTACTTCCTGCTCGCCAGCGGCCTCTTGCGGACGCAGCCGCCGAGCCACTCGGGGAGCGTCTTCTTCTACGGCATCATCGCCTTCTTCGCGGGCTTCAGCGAGCGGTTCACGAGCGTCACCTTCGGCCAGGCCGAGCAGCTGATCACCGGCGAGTCCCCGCCGCCGCCCGAGGACCAGTCGACCGACTCCGCCTCGCCCTAGCTCCGTCCGGAGGCCCCCGTACCGTGGGCTGCCCATGTCGAGCGGCCCGTGGAGACTCCGTGGCACCGCCGAGCGCGAGCAGGTCGAGGCGCTCGCGCTCGAGCTCGGCCTGAGCCCGGTGACGGCCGGAGTGCTCGTGCGGCGGGGCTACGGCGACCCCGTGGCTGCGCGCCGCTTCCTCGAGGCCGAGCTTCCGGAGCACGATCCGTTCCTGCTCGGCGACATGCGCGAGGCCTGCGAGTCGATCCGCGCCGCGGTTGCGGCCGGAAAGCGGATCCGCGTGCACGGCGACTACGACGCGGACGGGATCTGCGCCACCGCGCTCGCCGTCCTCATCCTGCGTGAGCTCGGTGCCGAGGTGACCTGGCACCTGCCGAGCCGCTTCGAGGAAGGCTACGGGGTGGCCCGCGAGACGCTGGAGCGTCTGGCCGGCGAGGGCGTCGGCCTCGTGCTGACCGTCGACTGCGGCGTGACCGCGGTCGAGGAGGTCGCGCACGCGCGCGCGCTCGGGCTCGAGGTCGTGATCACGGACCACCACCGCGCCGGACCGGAGCTGCCGGCCTGCCCGGTCGTAGGGCCCTACCGCGGCGAGTACCCGTTCCGCGAGCTCTGCGGGACCGGCGTCGTCTGGAAGCTCGGGCAGGCGCTGCTCGGCGCGGGCTCGGAAGGTCTCGTCCGCCACCTCGACCTGGTCGCGCTCGCCACCGTCGCCGACGTCGTCCCGCTCGTGGACGAGAACCGCGGGCTCGCGGTCGCCGGCCTGCGCGCGCTCGCACGGACGCAGAAGCCGGGCCTGCGCGAGCTGATGCGCTCGGCGCGGGTCGACCCGGCCGCGGTCGACGCCGGCGCGATCGGCTTCCGGCTCGCGCCGCGCCTGAACGCCGCCGGGAGGCTCTCCCGTCCCGGGGCCGCCCTCGAGCTCCTGCTCGCCGAGGAGCAGGAGCCGGCGCGCCGGCTCGCCGCACAGCTCGAGGAGCTGAACCGCGACCGCCAGGCCGTCGAGGAGCGGATCGTGCGCGAGGCGATCGAGGCGATCGAAGGCTGGCCCGAGGCCCGCCGCCGCCGGCGCGGCTACGTCGTCGCGGGCGAGGGCTGGCACGAGGGCGTGATCGGGATCGTCGCCTCGCGTCTGGTCGAGCGCTACCGGCGCCCCGTCGTCCTGATCGCCGGCACCGACGGCGACTGGAAGGGCTCGGGCCGCTCGATCCCGTCCTTCGACCTGCACGACGGGCTACGCGACTGCGCCGGCCACCTCGAGCGCTGGGGCGGCCACGCGGCGGCGGCCGGCCTCTCGATCAAGCCGGAGCAGGTCGAGGCGTTCACGGAAGCCTTCGGCGCAATCGCCGACGAGCGTCTGGCGGATGACGACCTACGGCCCCTGACCAAGGTCGACGCTTTCGTCCACGGTGGCGAGCTGACGCTCGAGCTCTGCGGCGAGCTGGCGCGCCTCGCGCCGTTCGGCCTCGGCAACCCGGGCGTGACCCTGCTGCTCACGGGCTGCGAGGTCGTCGAGCCGGCCACCTGCGGCGAGGGCAAGCACCTGCGCTTCCGGGTACGCGAGAACGGTCGCGACTCGGGCGGCGCGATCGCGTTCGGCTTCGGCCCACAGCTCGACCGGCTCCGGCGCATGGACCACTACGACCTCGCCTTCAGGCTCGAGGCGAACCAGTGGAACGGCACGATCGCCCCGCAGCTGAACGTGCGCCAGGTCTTCGACGCGGACGAGGCCTATGTCGACCGGCGCGACTGGCTCGTGGCCGAGTGGCGCAAGCCGGAGGAAGAGCGCGACTCAGAGGCGGCCGCGATCTTCGCCGAGCTCGGCCTGGCCGAGGGCGGGCGGAGACGCCACCTGCTCGAGTCCGAGCGCTTCCGCGCGCTGCTCGAACGGCCGACCCTCGCCAAGGCCGCCTGAGGGCCGCCCGCCGATCTCGCGGTCACAGAGACCTAGTAACACAGTGTTACTTGGTCGAAAGGGACACTCGCAGCCGGCGGCGCGGTACCGGCCGCGCGAGGCGGGCCGTGTCGTCCAGCGAGGCCAGCAAGCGGGCCAGTTTCTCGGCCTTTCGTTCGTCTTTGCGGTTGAGCACGAGGGGCATGTTCGGCCTCCGCGAACACCTTCCTTTTGCCGATACCGCTTCTCTGACACACGAAAACGCGGGAGTACACTTTTCGCATGACGGTCCTCGAAGCAGGCAGACGGCATCAGGAGCTCATCGACGAGCTGGTTGCGGACGTCGCCGCTTACAACCCGGACGTCGACAGGCAGCTGCTCGAGCGCGCGTTCTACTTCGCCGCCGAGAAGCACGAGGGCCAGCAGCGCCGTTCCGGCGAGGACTTCATCAACCACCCCTGGGGGGCAGCCAAGATCTGCGCCGACCTGCGGCTGGACGAGGAAACGATCGCCGCCGCGCTCCTGCACGACGTCGTCGAGGACACCGACACCGACATCAAGGAGATCCGTGACGAGTTCGGCGACGAGATCGCGCAGCTCGTCGAGGGCGTCACCAAGCTGACGCGAATCCAGTTCCAGAGCCGCGAGCAGACGGAGGCCGAGAACTACCGCAAGATGATCGTGGCGATGGCCCAGGACGTGCGGGTGATCCTGATCAAGCTCGCCGACCGCCTCCACAACATGCGCACGATCGAGTACCTCGGCAAGCAGAAGCAGGTGCAGAAGGCGAAGGAGACGCTCGAGGTCTACGCGCCGCTGGCCCACCGGCTCGGGATCAACAAGCTCAAGTGGGAGCTCGAGGACCTTGCGTTCATGACCCTGCACCCTCGCAAGTACGAGGAGATCAAGGCGATGGTCAGCGAGCGCCGTGCGGACCGCGAGGAGCACGTGCGCGAGGCGGCGATGGTGCTGAAGGCCGAGCTGGAGAAGGTCGACATCCCGGCCGAGATCTCCGGCCGCGCGAAGCACTTCTACTCGATCTACGACAAGATGGCCAAGAAGGGCCGCGAGTTCAACGAGATCTACGACCTGACCGCGATGCGGGTCATCTGCGAGCGCAGCGGCGACGAGGGGACGCGGGACTGCTACGGCGCGCTCGGCCTGATCCACTCGCTCTGGAAGCCGATGCCCGGCCGCTTCAAGGACTACGTCGCGATGCCGAAGCTGAACGGCTATCGCGCGCTGCACACGACGGTGGTCGGGCCCGAGGGCAGGCCGCTCGAGATCCAGGTGCGCACGCGGGAGATGCACGAGACCGCGGAGTTCGGCGTCGCCGCGCACTGGGGCTACAAGACGGGCAAGAAGGACGGCAAGGCCGACGAGGAGTGGCTCGCCTGGATCCGCCAGCTGATGGACTGGCAGGAGGACGAGGCCGACCCGCGCGAGTTCATGAAGGCCTTTCGCACCGACCTCTTCGACGAGGAGGTCTACGTGTTCACGCCCAAGGGCGAGGTGAAGGTGCTGCCGGCCGGCGCGACGCCGATCGACTTCGCCTACGCCGTCCACACCGACGTCGGCCACCGCACCGTCGGCGCCAAGATCAACGGGCGGATCGTGCCGCTGCACTACCGTCTGAAGAGCGGCGACTTCGTCGAGATCCTGACCACCAAGAGCGGCCGCGGCCCGTCGCGCGACTGGCTCTCGCTGGCCGCCTCCTCGCGGGCCCGCAACAAGATCCGCCAGTGGTTCTCGCGCGAGACGCGTGAGGAGACCGAGCAGAAGGGCCGGGAGACCCTCGAGAGCGCCCTCAAGCGGCAGAACCTGCCGTACAAGAAGCTGCAGGGATCCTCGGTGCTCGCGCAGGTGATTCGCGAGACCGGCTTCAAGAAGGCCGAGGACTTCTACCTGGCGCTCGGCTCCGGGAAGCTCCAGGCCACCCAGATCGTCAACAAGGTGATCCAGCGCCTCAAGACCGAGCAGGTCGCCGAGGAGGAGGCGGTCCCGCTCAAGGCGCCGAAGGCGCGCGACGCCATCTCGAGCGACAACCTCGGGATCACCGTGCGCGGCGTCGACGACGTGCTCGTCCGGCTGGCGAAGTGCTGCACGCCGGTTCCGGGCGACAAGATCGTCGGCTACATCTCGCTCGGCAAGGGGATCACGATCCACCGCGAGGACTGCTCGAACGTGAGGTCGCTGCGGCGCAACCCGGAGCGGTTCACGAAGGTCTCCTGGGACGGCGGTGCCACGCGGAGCTTCCGCGTGCAGATCGCGGTCTCTTCCTGGGACCGGCCGCGGCTGCTCGAGGACGTGGCCCGGACCTTCGCCGAGCACGGCGCCAACATCGTCGAGTACGGGGGACACGTCGAGGACCAGCTCGCGAAGAACTGGTACGTGGCCGAGGTCGGGGACGTCAAGGCTCTGCGCAGCCTGCTGACCGCGCTGCGGAACCTGGACGCCGTCTTCGACGCCTATCGCGTAACGCCGTCGTAGATCACTCAAACGAGGGATCATCCCTCGAACGGGCGGGGTACCTCGAACGAGGGATGGCGCTTTTGGCGCCGCCGACTACAACGTGATGTAGGGGAGGGGGCGTACCAAAAAGGCTGCGGCGCCCGTTCGTGTCGAGGACGGCGGGCGGGCGCCCAGCACCTTCTCTACGGAATCGCGTAGACGACGAGACGGCCCGGCGCCGTCCCTGGCACGAGCGCCCAGAAGCGCCCTTGCACGACGGGGTCGACGGCGACGACCCGGCCGTTGGCGACGACGACCACCGAGCGCCCGGCCGCACGGCCGCTCACCTGGACGAGTGCCCCCGAACGGTCGATGGGGTCGAGGTCGGTGACGTGCCGGCCTCCCTCGAACGGGTGACCGAAAAGGTGGCGGTCGGGCCCGATCGCGTACAGGGCCGAGACGGGCTCGTCCGAACCGAAGAGCGCCACCTGGCGCCGAAGAGCCGCTTCCCGGCGAGCCTCGAGCGCGGCAGCCGGGACGACGAGGCGGCGGCCGTGGTCCTTCGCCACCGAGACGAACCGCTCAGGGTGGGACGGCGCGAGCAGGTTCTGCCCTTCGACGGGCCAGGGAAGCGTCACCTTGAGAGCGGCCGCGATCGTCGGCAGCACGTCGGCCGAGCGCGTCGCACGCCGCACTACCCGTCCGTTCCGTTGGTGCGGGAGCTTCACGAACAGCGGCACGTAGGAAATGTCCTGCAGGTTGGTCGCCGAGGCGGGTCGCCGTTTCTCCCCGGCGCGGAAGCTGAGCCCCTCGTCGGCGGTCACGACCAGCAGGGAACGGTCGTAGAGCCCGGTGGCCCTCAAGCGCGAGACCAGCCGGCCGAGCAGCTTGTCGGCGTAGCCGAGCTGGAGCAGGTGGCGCTGCCAGTACTGGTCGACCGCCGCCTGGTTGCCGTTCCAGACCTCGGCCGCGGTCCAGCCCGGAGCCGGCCGGATCGCGTAGCGGCGCCCCGAGGGCAGGAAGCGCCAGGGGCTGTGCGGGAGAAGGAAATGCAGATACCAGAGGGCGGGCTGCTTTGTCGGCCTGATCGTCGGCAGGAACCGCGCGAAGCGCCGCTGCGGGTCGTTCGCGCCGCCGCCGTTGCGCCAGAAGTCCTGCCAGCCGTTCGAGGCCGACGGGATCCCGCTCGCGAGGTCATCCGGGAGCAGCTCGTGGAGATAGACGACGCTCGTGTCGGCGAACAGCGAGCCGAGCCGACCGTCGAGCGACTGGCCCGACTCGTGGCAGAGGCTCGGCGGGCAGAGGTGCGTCTCCGTCTCGAAGACGTGCAGCTCGGCCTCGCGCCCGAAGAGCGTGAACAGGTTCCGGGGATGGTCGTGGTAGACGGGCAGCTCGCCGGGCCGCGGGTAGCGGCCGGTCAGGAGCGACGGCACGCCATGCAGCGTCCCCTCCGAGACGACGCTCTCGTTCGCGAACCAGGTCGAGCCCCGCTGGAGCGCGGCGAAGTGCGGGTATCGAATCGGGTCGACGAGGCCGTGCTTGTCGAGCAACGAGTTCACCGGCAGCTCGTCGAAGACGACCATGACCACCGGCGCGTTCGGACGGACCGTCGCCGCCGAGGCGGTCGCGGTCCCGGAGAGCGTCAGCCGGGAGGCGTCCGAGTCCAGCAGGAAGAGGGCGAGGAAGATCAGTGGCACCGGCGCCAGCACGGTCAGGAGCATTTGCGCTGCCGGCAGGCGGAAGTAGACCGCAGCGGCGCCCAGCCCGATCGCGCCGGCAATCGCCGCCAGGAGCCAGCCCGGCGCGCCGAGAGCCCGGATCGCCTCGAGCGCGAGCAGGCCGACGAGGCCCGCGACGAGCAGTGCGTGCAAGACGCCGCGGGCGCGGCGCGGGGTCACCGCCTCCAGGCCGAGCAGCAGCGCGGGCGGCACGAGCGCGAGCACCAACGCGAACAGGACGACGTCCGAGCTCGTCGACCCGCGCGCGGCGAAGAACTCGCCGTTGCGGCCGAGCAGGTCGAACAGCGGCTCGGCGACTGCAAACGACCAGAGGACCGCGAGGTGGACCCCCGCGATCCGGAGCCGCGGCGGTTCCAGCCTCACTGAGCGCACTGTGCTGCCAGCAGCTCCGCGACGCGTTCCAGGGAGGCGCGGTCGTCTGCGCCGAAGGCCGCCGGCCGGTCGGAGTCGATCTCTTCGTGCAGGAGGTCGACCACGGCCTGCAGGTCGCTGGCCTGCCGGATCTCGTGCAGCAGCTCCGTCATCGCTCGAGATCGCTCCCTTCGAACGCGGCGATCTTCCCGATCAGGTCCTCCGGGATCGGGTATGCCCGGCGTTCTTCGAGGTCGACGAGCACGAGCGTCTGGAGGGCGGTCACCATCAGGAGATCATCCTCGATGCGGTAGGCGGCGAATTCGTACGTGATGCTCGTGCGTCCGATTCGCGAGACGCGAATGAAGACCTCGACGAGGTCGTCGAAGTGCGCCGGCGCCAGGTATTCGATCGCATTCGCCCGCATCACCAGCTCGTGCTCTCGCCGCTCCCGCTCGAGGATCCCGAGGTGCCGGTGGTACTCGACCCGGGCACCGTCGAAGTACGGCAGGTAGCGGCCGTAGTAGACGATCCCCTGGGCGTCCGTGTCGGAGAAGCCGACGCGCGTCAGGGACGAGTACTTGAACGGCGGCTTGCGGTCGCCGGCGCGGCCGAGCTCGAGGTCCGTCACCGAGACCGGCGAAACCGCGCAGGAAACGGCGGCCGGGATTCTGGCGTTTGCGCGCCGGGCACGAGCGGGGTCAGGACGGCGACGCCGGACCATCGTGCGGCAATCTTCATGCGTCAGAGACTAGCGGCAGCGCCGAGGAAGGCCAGCACGTCATCGCGCTTACGCTCCATCAGCTCCCGCGACCGCGCCTCGAGGTTCAGCCGGAGCAGCGGCTCGGTGTTCGACGGCCTCACGTTCAGGTGCCAGTCGGCCGCCTCGATCGAGATCCCGTCGAGGTGGCTGACCTCGCCCTCGGGCCCGAAGCGCTCCTCGAGGCGCTGCAGCTCGCGCTTCACGTCGCCGACCGGAAGGTTGATCTCGCCGGTCAGGAAGTAGCGCTCGCGGAAGGGGCGCAGGATCTCGGAGAGCCTCTGCCGCCGCTTCGAGACGAGCTCGAGCATGAGCAAGAACGGGATCACGCCGGAGTCGGCCTGCGAGAAGTCGCGGAAGTAGTAGTGGCCGGAGACCTCGCCGCCGAAGGTCGCGCCCTCCTCGCGCATGCGGTGCTTGATGAAGGCGTGGCCGACCCGGTTCACGAGCGGGATTCCGCCCGCACGCTCGACCGTGTCCGGCACCGCCCAGCTCGCGCGGACGTCATAGATGATCCTGGCGCCGGGCTCCTTCTCCAGGACCGACTCCGCGAGCAGCGCGGTCACGAAGTCGCCGGGAACGAACTCGCCCTCGTCGTCGACGAAGAAACAGCGGTCGGCGTCGCCGTCGAAGGCCGCCCCGAAGTCGGCCCGCTCCTCGAGGGTCCTCGCGACGATGAGCTCGCGGTTCTCCGGCAGGAGTGGGTTCGGCTGGTGGTTGGGAAACGTGCCGTCGGGGTCGAAAAAGCAGCGGACGGTCTCGACCTGCGGCAGCCGGTCGAGCACCGGCGGGAGCATCGCGCCGGCCATCCCGTTGGCGGCGTCGATCACGACCTCGAGCCCGCCGATCGACTTCGAATCGACGAACGAGAGAACGCGCTCGACGTATCCCGGCCAGATGTCATACGGCTCGACCGTCCCGACGGGACCGGTCCGGGGTCTGACCCCGGACATGGCCCGCTCTCGGATCTCAGGCAGCCCGGAGTCGCCGCCGACCGGCAGAGCACCGGCGCGGACGATCTTCATCCCCGTGTACTCCTTCGGGTTGTGCGAGGCGGTCACGGCGATCCCGCCGTCGAGCCCCAGCTCGCCGACCGCGAAGTAGAGCATCTCCGTTCCGGTCAACCCCAGCTCGAGCACGTCGGCGCCCGCTTCGGAGGCGCCGCGGATCGCAGCGTCTGCCATCGCCGGCGACGAGAGCCGCATGTCGTGCCCGACCGCGATCCGCTTCGGCTCGAAGACCTCGACGAAGGCCCCGCCGATCGCGTGGGCGCCCCCCTCGTCGAGCTCGGCCGGGTAGATCCCGCGAACGTCGTAGGCCTTGAAAACCTTCGGATCGAGCACGGCCGGATGCTACTCAGGGCGGAAGCAATCGGGGCCGGCGGTCGTTTCTACACTTAAGGCATGGAACGCAAGCTTGCCACGGTCCTGTTCGTCGACCTCGTCGACTCGACCGCGCTCGTCACCGGCGCGGACCCGGAGGTCGTGCGGCGGCGTGTCCAGACGTTCTTCGACCGCGTCTCGCACTCCGTGACTCTGCACGGCGGGATCGTCGAGAAGTTCGCCGGTGACGCTGTCATGGCGGCGTTCGGCATCCCGCAGGCGCACGAGGACGACGCCGAGCGCGCGGTCCGCGCCGGGCTCGCGATCCTCGACGCGGTCGAGGAGCTCGAGCTCCAGGCGCGCGTCGGGGTCGAGTCGGGCGAGGTCGTCGCCGACGACGTCGAGGCGACCTTCGCGACCGGCGAGGCGGTGACGCTGGCAGCTCGGCTCGAGCAGGCGGCCGAGCCGGGACAGCTTCTGCTCGGCCCGGCGGCGCATCGACTGACGCTCGGTCGCGTCGAGGTCGAGGACATCGGCCCCGTCGAGCTGAAGGGGCTGGACCGGCCGATCTGGGCCTGGCGCGCGGTGGCGACGAGCGGCTCCGGCGGCGCCCGCCCGCGGACCCTTCAGGCCCCGCTCGTGGGCCGCGACGCCGAGCTCGAGCTGCTGAGCAACACCTACGACCGCGCGCTCCGCGACCGCCGTGCCCACCTGTTCACGATCTACGGCGAGCCAGGCGTCGGCAAGAGCCGTCTCGCCCGTGAGTTCGTCGAGGGCCTCGAGGGCGCAACCGTGCTCCCGGGCCGCAGCCTGCCCTACGGCGAGGGCGTCACCTACTGGCCGCTCGCCGAGATGGTCAAGTGCGCGGCCGGGATCGCCGACGACGACCCGCTCGACGTCGCGATCGAGAAGCTGCGCGCCTTCTGCGAGGACGAGGCCGTCGCCGACCTCCTCGGGCTCGCCTCCGGAGTGCTCGAGGCGGTGCAGTCCGAGTCCAGCGCGCAGGAGATCGCCTGGGCCGCCCGCGAGTGGGCGCAGCGCGTCGCGCAGGAGCAGCCGCTCGTGCTCGTCTTCGAGGACATCCACTGGGCCGAGGAGCCGCTGCTCGAGCTGATCGAGCACCTCGCCACCTGGGTGCGCGAGGCGCCGCTCCTGCTCGTCTGCCTCGCACGGCCCGAGCTGCTCGACCTGCGCCCCGGCTGGGGCGGAGGCCGCCTGCGCGCGACCGCGATCGAGCTCGAGGCGCTGCGGCGTGACGAGAGCGAGCAGCTCGTCGACGCGCTGCTCGAGGACGGCGAGCTGACCGAGCAGGCGCGAGAGGAGCTGCTCGACAAGACCGAGGGCAACCCGCTGTTCGTCGAGGAGACGATGCGGATGCTGGCCGAGGAGGGCATCCAGTCGGTCGACCGGATCCCGGACACGCTGCAGGCGCTGATCGCCGCGCGCATCGACCGGCTCCCTGCTCCTGCGAAGGCGATCCTGCAGCGCGCGGCGGTGATCGGGAGGATCTTCTGGGAGGACGCGGTGCTGCGCCTCTCGCCGGAGCTCGACTCGATCGAGGAGCCGCTCGACGACCTGCTCCTGCGCGACTTCGTGCTCCCGGAGCCGCGCTCGTCGATCCGGGCCGAGAACGCCTACCGCTTCAAGCACGTCCTGATTCGCGAGGTCGCCTATTCGGGCTTGTCCAAGTCGGCGCGCGCCGAGCACCACACGGCGTTCGCGGGGTGGCTCAAGGAACGCGCCGGCGACGAGCTGCTGGAGATCCGCGCCTTCCACCTCGACCGCGCGACCGCGCTGACCATCGAGCTGGACGGCTCGGCGCCTGCGGAGCTCAAGCACGAGGCCGCCGAGACCCTCACCGAGGCCGGTCTCCGCGCCTTCGCCCGTGAGGCCAACCGCACCGCGCGGCAGCACTTCGTCCGCTCGGTCGAGCTCGAGCCGACCTTGCGCCGCCGCTACCTGGCGGCACGCGCGGCCGACCGGCTGAGCGACCTGCCGGCCGTCGCGCGCGAAATGGAGGAGGTGCTCGCCGCCGCGATCGGCGAGGGCGACCGCTGGACGCAGGGCCGCGCGCTCGTCACCCTCGCCGAGGCTTCGGTGCTCCGCGAGGGCGACGTCCACGCCGCCGAGCGGATGATCGACGAGGCGCTCGAGGTCTTCGAGGACGACGACATCACCGGCCGCTTCCGCGCTCTCCGCGCCCACGCGACGATCTCCTGGATGCGGGGAGACCTCGCCAGGGAGGAGCAGGTGATGCTGGAGGCGCTCGAGCTTGCCAGGCGCGCCGAGCGCAAGGACTTCGAGAGCGAGGCTCTCGACGAGCTCGCCAGCGTCTACCTGGCGCGCTTCGAGCTCGAGCGCGCCGGGCCGCTGATCGAGCAGGCGATCCTGCTCGCGGAGGAGGTCGGAAGCGCAGAGACGCGCGGCCGTGCGCTGCGGTTCGCCGGCCAGTTCCACCTGAACCGGCGCGAGCTCGACGCGGCGGATGCAGCCCTGGACGCGGCTCGCGAGCACCTCGCCGAGGCCGGCGCTGCCTGGATGCTGGCGCGCACGATCCACTTTTCCGCCTGGGTCGCCCGCTACAAGGGCGAGACCGCCCGCGCGGAGCGGCTCTTCCGCGAGTCGATCCGGATCCTCGGCCCGCTCGAGGACCGCGCCACGCTCTGCGAGAGCCAACGCGGGCTGGCCGAGGTGCTCCTCGACCAGGGCCGCGTCGACGAAGCGGAGCGCTACGCGCTCGCTGCACGCGCGACGGTCGGGCCGCAGGACGTGACCTCGCGGTCGACGACGACGATGGCACTCGGCCTCGTCCGTGCGGCGCAGGGCCGCGAGGAGGAGGCCGAGGCGCTGCTCCGCGAGGCCGCCGACTCGATCGACGTGGGCGAGCACCGCCTGCACCGGCGAGAGATCCTGCAGGAGCTGGCTCAGTTCCTGCGCGCCCGCGGCCGCGACGACGAGGCCGCCGAGGTCGACGCACGAGTCGAGCGGCTGCTCGACGAGGCCGAGAGCGCCGCCCGGATCGCCTGAGTCGACCGCAGGTCCGGCGCCTCGGAGATCACCGTAGCGGGACGCTTGAAGCGACGTAGGGCCTTGCGTAGCGGCTCGGCTCTGAGCGTCCCCTCGCCGTAGGGCAGATGCTTCGTCTCGTTCCGGTTCGCGTAGGCGATGTCGGAGAAGTGGATGTGGAAGGGCGCCTTCGGCTCGAGCACCTCGTCGGCGGCCTGAAGCGCGGCGGCGAAGGGCTCGACGTCGGTATAGGCACCGTCGCTCGTCGCGTGCATGTGGGCGAAGTCGAGCACGGGCCTCACCCAGCCGCCTGAGCGGCGTGAGATCTCCACCACGTCCTCGAGGCTGCCGATCTCGCGAACGCGGCCCATCACCTCGACGCCGAACGGGACGGCGCGATCCTTCGCCTCGAGCCGCTCGCGCAGCTCGCCGAGCTGCTCGCTGATCGAGCGGAGCGCGGCTGCTCGCGTTCGTTCGAGCAGGAAGCCGGGGTGGAAGACGACGACCTCGGCGCCTGCCGCTTTGGCGATGCCGGCCGAGTGGTCGAGCATCCCGACTGCCATCCGCTGCTTCTTGTCCCGCTCGACGTGTCCCATGAAGCCGGCGATCGGCGCGTGCACGGAGAGGGCGATCCCGGCCTCGCGCGCGAGCGTTCCGAAGCGCTCGGCCCAGGGATAGTCCATCCAGAAGCCACCTTCGAAGTCGATCTCGCAGGCCGTGAAGCCGCGCTGGCGGAGCAGTTTGACCGCCTCGCCGGGGCTTCTCCTCGACGGAACTCGGGCGGGGCCGAAGCGGACACGTCCCATGCGAGCGCAAGCTAGCGCACAACTGCCCTGCGCTTGAAACCTAGCCGCAACTGGCAGGGACTGTCCCTGGTTTTCGGAGAAGTTGCACTTTCGTTACGAATGACGGGGCCGTTCGTGAGGGTGGCGCGGTGTCGTCCGACCGGGCAGCTACCTTCGCGCCATGGCCAAGCGCCCGTCACGAATCGACCTGCTCGAGCTCGACATCGACCTCCGGCTCGCCGACCTCTGGCGCGAGGCGGCGGACATCTCCGAGTGGAACCTCGAGGTCGTAGCCGCCTTCATGCGCGCGGCCTACGGCAAGGGCTACTGCGACGCGCTCACCGAGGACAACCCCGGCAGCCTCTGCGAGGAACACGGGTACCGGATCCCGGCGCGCCGCACCGAGCCTGCGCGCGAGCGCTAGCCAAGGCACCGCTTGCGGCGCCGCCCTCAGGGCGTGCGGGCTTAGCCCGTGCGCCCGTCTGAAATGACCGGTCGAACCAGCGGGATCGGTAACGCCAACGACCTAGGCTCTCTACAATCCCAGCGTGGCCCGCAACACCCGGAGCGTTCGGCTCGTCCTGGCGCTGTCGGTCGCGGGCGTGCTCGCGGTCTTCCTCGTGTACGTCTCGATCGCCGGCGGCCGGACGCCGCAGGTCAGCCCGAGCCAGCTTCGTGGCCAGCACGGCAAGGTCTCGCTGGTCGGCAGGGTCGTCGGCCCGGTGCGCGGCGAGGGCTATTCCAGGAGCGGGTTGCGCTTCGGGATCGTCGACATCGGCAAGAACGCGGGCATGGCAGTTCCGGTCACTTATCACGGCAGCGTCCCGGACCTGTTCAAGGTCGGCCGCCACATCGTCGTCGACGGGAGCTACCGCCACGGTGTCTTCGTCGCGAAGCGCGACACGCTCGTGACGAAGTGCCCGTCGAAGTACTCGCCCAAAAAGAGCTGAACGATGTGGCTCGCCCTCGGCGTGGTGCTCGCCGTAGCCTGCGTGCTGTTCGTCGCGCGGCCGTTCCTGCGTGAACCTGCGCCGAAGAGTGACAGTCTCGACGAGCCGGGCCCGCAGGACGAGATCCGGGTCGCGCTCGCCGAGGAGCGCGACCGCGCGCTATCCGCGCTGAAGGAGCTCGAGTTCGACCACCGGACAGGGAAGATCTCCGACGAGGACTACCGTGCTCTCGTCGGCCCGCTGCGCCGCCGCGCTGCCGAGGCTTTGCGAGCGCTGGACGGGAAGCTCACGGAGAAGGAGGACGACATGAAGCAGACAGCCGCAGGTGCGATGGAGCACACCCAGCACGCGCAGCTTCAGGTGCAACCCACGCAGATCGAGACCCCTGAGCCTCCGAGCCCCGAGCCGTTTCCGTCACCGGCGCCGGAGCCGGCGCCGGTACCCGTGCCAGAGCCCTCCCCGGTGCCGTCCGAGCCCCCGGGACCGGTCGTCGTGCCGGAGCCCGGCCCGGAGCCGAGCCCGCCGGCGAGGGCGCAGTAAGCGCCTGGCGCCTACCCGAAGAACGTCTGCCAAAGCAGGAAGACGTTCAGCCCGGAGATCACGGCGGCAACCCCCACGGCGACCGTCGTCGTCAGCCGGCGGTTCACGAGCGGTCCCATCAGGTCGCGCCTGCTCGTGAACCAGACGAGCGGGATGAGCGCGAACGGGATCCCGAACGAGAGCACGACCTGGCTGAGGACGAGCGTGCGTGAGGGGTTCACGCCGATGGCGGCGACCACGAGCGCCGGGAGCATCGTCACCAGCCGGCGCACGAAGACCGGGATCTGGCGGTCGATGAACCCCTGCATCACGACCTGACCGGAGAGCGTGCCGACGGTCGAGCTCGAGAGCCCGGAGGCGAGCAGCGCGAGCGCGAACAGCGTCGCCGAGGCACTGCCGAGGATCGGCTCGAGCGTCCGGTGGGCGGTCTCGAGCGAGGCGACGTCGAACAGGCCCGAGCCGTAGAAGACGGTCGCGGCGACGACCAGCATCGCCATGTTGATCAGCCCCGCGATCGACATCGCGATCACGACGTCGATCTTCGTGTAGCGGTAGAGCCTGCGCGCCTCGGTGTCGTTGCGCGGCACGACGCGGTTCTGGGTCAGCGCCGAATGGAGGTAGATCACGTGCGGCATCACCGTGGCGCCGAGGATTCCCACGGCGAGCAACACGGACTCGCTCCCCGCGAACTCCGGCCTGAGCGTGTGCTGCAAGACCGTTCCGAGCGGCGGGTGGGCGAAGTACATCTCGGCGAGGTAGCAGCCGCCGATCGCGGCGACGAAGCCGGCGATGACCGCCTCGAACGGTCGCAGGCCGAAGCGCTGCAGGGCGAGGATCAGGAGCGTCACGACCCCGGTCAGGAGCGTGGCCTGGAAGAGCGGTATCCCGAACAGCAGTTGGAAGCCGAGTGCCGCCCCCAGGAACTCGGCCAGGTCTGTCGCCATCGCGATCAGCTCGGCCTGGACCCAGAGGCCGAACGAGGTGCGTCGCGAGAAGTTGTCGCGGCAGATCTCGGGCAGGTTGCGCCCTGTGGCGATCCCGAGCTTGGCCGACAGCGTCTGAATCAGCATCGCCATCAGGTTCGAGACGAGGATCACCCAGCAGAGCGTGTAGCCGAACTTCGAGCCGCCCGCGATGTTGGTGGCGAAGTTTCCAGGGTCGATGTACGCGACGCAGGCGACGAAGGCGGGGCCTAGGAACGGCAGGATCCGCCAGCCGCGGCTCGGGCCGCGTCGTAAGGCGCGCTGGGCCGCCCCGACCGAGCCGGTGGCCACCGCGTCTGCGCGTGTTGCCATCATGCTCTCAGTCTAGCGCGAAGTTTAGGCGTGCCTAAACTTCCGGGAGGGGCGTTAGAGCTTTGCCAGCCTGAGGTCGGGCAGGTTGCGCCAGCGCTCGTCGATGTCGAAGCCGTAGCCCACGAAGAACTCGTCCGGCACCGTGAAGCCGACGTAGTCGACCGGCAGGTCCTCGACGAGGCGCCGGTACGGCCGGTCGAGGAGGGTCACGACCCGCAGGCTCGCCGGCTTGCGCAGGCGGAGCAACTTGCAGAGGTAGTTCAGCGTCAGGCCGGTGTCGACGACGTCCTCGACGAGCAGCACGTCCAGCCCGGTGACCGGGATGGCGGTGTCCTGCAGCAGGCGCACGCGGGAGTGCCCGCCGGTCTGGTCGCTCCCGTAGCCGGCAAGCTCCACGAAGTCGATCTGGTGCGAGATCGGGATCGCCCGGCAGAGGTCGGCGAGGAACACGAAGCTCGCCTTCAGCAGGCCGATGAGCAGCAGGTCGCGGTCGGCGTAGTCGGCGGTGACCTCCGCGCCCAGCTCCTCGACGCGCGCGCGAAGCTCGTCCGCGCTCAGGAAGACATCTCCTACGCGGGGATCGGTGTTCTCTATGAGGCCAGGTCGAGTTGGTATCGCTGAGCCAGCCGCTCGATGTCGCGCCTGTAGAAGAGCTTGACCTGGACGCCGGGGTAGCGCTCGCGCAGCTTCCGCAGCTTCCGGTTCTTGCGGGTGACGAGGCGCTGCTTCATCACCGTGATCTCGAGGAAGAGATCCTGCTCGGGGAGGTAGAAGTCCGGCGTGAAGGCCTCGACGGTGCGGCCCTCCTCGTCCTGCTCGAGGACGAAGGTCTGTGGCTCGTAGGCCCAGGGCACGCCGTAGAAGTCGAGCACCTTCGCGCACTCGCGCTCGGCATCGTTGGCGAACCGCGGCTCCTCGTCGCCGCAATACGCCTGGAAATCGGCGATTTCTGCCACCCCTCGCGCAAGGGTAGCAGCGGCAGCGGACGCGCCCGCGGCGCGGTTCGGAAACTACACTTCGAGCAATGCAGAACGGCGATGCGCTCACCATCGCGCACATCTCGGACCTCCATTGCGGAGCGCCCGACTTCGTCGCCAGCCTGCTCGAGCGCGCGATCAGCGAGATCAACGACCTCGCGCCCGACGTCGTCATCTGCTCCGGCGACCTGACCACGTTCGGCTTCAAGCACGAGTACGCGGAGGCGCGTGCCTACATGGACCGGCTCGACTGCGAGTCGGTGGTCGTGATCCCCGGGAACCACGACTCGCGCAACGTCGGCTACGTCCATTTCGAGGACATGTTCGGCGAGCGCAACCCGGTGCTGCGCGTCCCCGGCCTGACCGTCGTCGCCGTCGACTCGACCGAGCCGGACCTCGACCACGGCCAGATCGGCCGCGGCCGCTATCGCTGGATCGAGGAGCAGTTCGCCGAGGCCGAGCCGGACGACCTGAGGATCTTCGTGCTCCACCACCACTTGCTGCCGGTGCCGGGTACCGGGCGCGAGCGCAACGTCGTCTACGACGCCGGCGACTGCCTCGAGTGCCTGCAGCGCGCAGGCGTGGACCTCGTCCTCTCCGGGCACAAGCACGTTCCCTATGCGTGGCGCCTCGAGAACCTGTTCGTCGTGAACGCCGGCACCGTCTCCTCACGGCGGCTGCGCGGCAAGACGCGGCCCTGCTACAACGTGATCGAGATCGCCGACCGGCACGTGGACGTCTGGCGGAAGTACCCCTTCCACGGCGAGGAGCGGATCATCCAGTTCTCGACCGAGACGCTCGCGTTCGAGAAGTACACGACCCGGATCGAGGACGAGGTGACCTCGCGGACTTGAGCATGAAAGCGATAGCTGTCATCGACGGCGAGCATTACGCGCCGGTCGTGCGCGAGGCGCTGGCCGCGCTGCCGCACGAAGTGGTCGCGGTCTGGCTCGCGGGCGGGACCGAGAAGCTCGTCGGCGGCGAGGATTACGGCGTTCCGGTTGTCTCCGAGCTCGAGGCGGGGATCGCCGAGCACGAGCCGGAGCTCGTCGTCGACCTCTCCGACGAACCGGTGCTCGGGCCGCGTGAGCGCTTCCGGGTCGCGAGCCGGGTCCTGGCGCGGGGGCTGACCTACGCCGGGCCGGACTTCCGCTTCGATGCGCCCACCTTCGCGCCGTTCCCGCTGCCCTCGCTGGCGATCCTCGGCACCGGGAAGCGGGTCGGCAAGACCGCCGTCACCGGGCACGTTGCCCGCCTGTTCTCGCGCGACCGCGAGGTGCTGGTCGTCGCGATGGGCCGCGGCGGGCCGCCCGAGCCGCAGCTCGTCGAGGCACCGCCCCGGCTCGACGACCTGCTCGAGCTGTCACGCGCCGGCCGCCACGCGGCCTCCGACTACCTCGAGACGGCTGCGCTCGCAGGCGTGACGACGATCGGGTGCCGACGCTGCGGCGGCGGCCTCGCGGGGGCCCCGGGCGACTCGAACGTGCTCGACGGCGCCGCGCTCGCGGCCGAGCTCGAGCCCGAGCTCGTGATCTTCGACGGCAGCGGCGCGGCGATCCCGCCGGTCGAGGTCGACGCGCGCGTGCTCGTGACGAGCTCCGCGCAGCCGGTGGAGGTGGCGACCGGCTACCTGAACGCCTACCGGATCCTGATCTCCGACCTCGTGCTCGTGGCCGGCGGCGCGGACGGACCGCTGCTCGAGGCGATCGCGCAGGTGAAGGACGTTCCCGTCGTCCCTGTCGAGCTCCGGCCGCGGCCGGTCGAGCCGGTGGACGGTCGCCGCGTGGCGTTCTTCACGACCGCACCGGCAGCCGCACACGAGACGCTCGCGAGGCACCTGGCCGAGCGGCACGGCGCCGAGGTCGTCCACGTGTCCGGCAACCTCGCCCGGCGGGAGGCGCTGCGCGAGGAGCTCGAGCGCGTCGACGCCGATACGTACCTCGTCGAGATCAAGGCGGCTGCGATCGACGTCGTCGCCGAGGCGGTCGTCGCCCACGGCCGCGAGCTGGTCTTCGCCGACAACGAGCTGGTCGGTGAGGGCGTCGACGCCGCGTTGCTCGCCCTCACGCCCGACAGGGTGAGCGCGTGAGATGAGTGACCGCCGCTATCGCCAGCCGCTGCCGCTGGGCGGCGAGGACGGCCTGCCCTTCTCGAAGGGCCTGATGGCGCGTGCGCTGATCGCGGCAGGGCTCTCCGCCGATCGCGCCTACGAGCTGGCGCTCGCGGTCGAGGGCGATCTGGCCGCCAGCGGACGCACGGCGACGACCATGGAGCGGCTCGAGGAGGTTGCGATCGAGACCCTCGGCGAGGAAGACGGCCAGGCGGCGATGCAGCGCCTGCGCCGCTACCGCGACCTGTACGAGCTCGACCAGCCGATCATCCTGCTCGTCGGCGGCGCAACCGGGACGGGCAAGTCGACTGTCGCCACGGACGTCGCGTACCGGCTCGGGATCACGCGCGTGACCTCCACCGACTTCGTGCGCCAGACGATGCGCGCCTTCTTCTCGAGCGAGTTCATGCCGGCCATCCACCACTCGAGCTTCGAGGCCGGGCGGGCGATGGCGGACGAGGAGGAGGACGGCGACGTCGTGGTGGGCGGCTTCCTCGAGCAGACGCGCGAGGTGCTCGTCGGCGTGCGCGCCGCGATCGACCGCGCGCTCGAGGAAGGCTGGTCGATGGTGCTCGAGGGCGTCCACCTCGTCCCGGGGATGCTCCCGAAGGAGATCGAGGGCGCGCTCGTGGTCGAGTGCGTGCTCGGGATCGACGACGCCGAGGCGCACGCGAGCCACTTCTGGATCCGCGACACCGACTCCGATGGCGTGCGGCCGTACGAGAAGTACCTCGACGCCTTCGACGACATCCGCCTGATCCAGGCCTACATCCTCGGCCGGGCTCGCAAGCACGGCGTGCCGGTGATCGAGAAGGGGAACATCGAGGAGGCGATCGCCGAGGTGATGGAGCTCGTGCTCGCCGCCGCCCACCCGGTTCCGGCGGCGCCGTGACCGAAACCGCGCGCGAGCCGCGTTCGGAGCGGGCCGGGCACGAGGGCCGGTTCTGTCTCTGCGAGAGCTACGCGCGTGTGACGGAGCGAGCCGCGCTGGCCGGTGCGCGCTGGCTCGGCCGCGCCGACCAGCAGGCGGCCGAGGACGACGCGTCGACGGCGATGCGGCTCGCGCTCGAGCAGCTCCCGATCGACGGCCGGGTCGTGATCGGAGCCGGCGACGAGAGCGACCAGCTGGGGGTCGGGGAGACGATCGGCTCCGGCGGGCTCGAGGTCGACCTGGCCCTCGATCCGCTCGAGGGCCGCGGCGTGGTCGCGCGCGGCGGCTACGGCGCGATGTCGATGGTCGCGGTCGGCGAGCCAGGGTCGTTCCAGACGCTGCCGGACATGTACATGCGCAAGATGGCCGTGGGGCCGAAGGCGCGCGGGGCGATCGACCTGCGCCGGTCGGTCGGGGACAACATCCGCGCGATCGCAGAGGCCTTCGGGCGGATGGTCAACGACGTTACGACCATCATCCTCGACCGGCCGCGCCACCATGACCTGATCGAGGAGAT
This sequence comes from Gaiellaceae bacterium, assembly GCA_035624425.1. GTDB lineage: Bacteria > Actinomycetota > Thermoleophilia > Gaiellales > Gaiellaceae > AC-32. The sequence continues at coordinate 1,696 of DASPRN010000106.1, read as the reverse complement.
ACGCGTGGCCGGCGCGCGCATCAAGCTGATCCAGGACGGCGACGTGACCGCCTCGATCTCGGCGGCCGTACGCGGCACGAACGACCACCTCGCGATCGGGATCGGCGGGACACGGCAGGCCGTGCTGTCGGCGGCGGCGCTGCGCTGCCTCGGCGGCGAGCTGCAGGCGCAGCTCTGGCCGACTCGTCGCCGGGAGGTAGCGGCGGCCCAGGAGGCCGGCGTCGAGGACCTCGAGCGGCTGTTCACGATCGAGGATCTCGCCCCCGGCGAGCAGATCGTGGTCGCGACGGGTGTCTCGAACGGCGACCTGCTCCGCGGCGTGCGCTTCCAGGCCGACAGCGCGTGGACGCACTCGCTGGTCATGTGCACCCGCTGCAACTGGGTGCGCTTCGTGGACGGCATCCACTTCTTCGCCCGCGAGCGCCGCGAGGAAGTCCGCCTGCCGCGCTACTGACCCTGAACCACTACCGGCGCTCTTTGCAATCGCCCGGAACTGGGTTACGCTCGTAACGACAGGCAGCGATTTACTGCGGCAGCACGGGGGAGGGGTCTGAGACGCGCACACTGCACGTTCTCGTAGCGATCTGCGTGGCTACGCTCGTTTGTCTGGGCGTAGTGGTCGGTGTGGCAGGCGCCTCGCCGTTCGTCGGCGGCGCCTACGCCGCGTCGACAAGCGGAACCTGGACGACGATCGTCACCGGGCTCGACAACCCCCGCGATCTCGCTTTCGGCCCGAACCGCAAGCTCTACGTCGCCGAAGCGGGTCACGGCGGCGATCCGGCGGACTGCCGTCCCGGAGGGGCCGAAGGTGAGCAGTGCCCCGGTTTCACGAGTGGCGTGAGCGTCGTCAACATCGCTTCCGGACAAGCCCACAGGGTCATCTCCGGATTTGCGTCCATCTCCGCCGAGGGCGGCTTTCGGGCCACCGGGATCGACGGCGTCGCGTTTCTCGGCTACGGGACCGCTTACGGCATCGAAGCGTCGAGCCGTGAGGCGATCGAGGACGGTCTCTGGTCACCCGAGCTCACAGCGGGACTGCGGGCCCAGCTCGGCCGGCTGATCCAGTTCAACCCGAGTGGTCACACGCACATCGTCGCCGACGTCGGTCGGTTCGACTGGCTGTGGAGCCTCGAGCACCAGGACCTCGTACCGCCCGGCCAGTTCCCGGACGCGAACCCGTACGGCGTGCTGGCCGTCCCCGGCACCCGGTGGGTGGTGGACGCCGCAACGAACACGATCGATCGCGTTCGAACCGATGGGCAGATCAGCGTCGAGGCGTTCATCCCGAACCCGCCGCTCTCCGATGCCGTGCCGACCTGCATCGACCGGGGCCCGGACGGCGCGCTCTACGTCGGTGAGCTCACCGGCGTCCCGAATCCGCCAGGGTCGGCCAGGGTCTGGCGCTTCGAGCCGGCGACGGGCTCGCTGACGGTGTGGGCTACGGGGCTCAGCAACGTCACCGGCTGCGGCTTCGGAGCCGGCGGGAAGTTTTACGCCACGGAGTTCTCCGCGACCCACTCCCTCCCGGACGCAGGGCCCGGTGAGGGAGCCGTGGTTCTGGTTCCTCCGCACAGCACGTCGCCGCTCACCGTCGCCGATGGGCTCTCCTTCCCGGGAGGGCTTGCCGCGGGGTGTGACGGGTCGCTGTACGTGTCGAACTGGAGCGTTGCGCCTGCGGACACGAACCTCGGGTCCG
>DASPRN010000012.1:0-10629 GCA_035624425.1 Gaiellaceae bacterium | reverse complement strand
ATGTTGATCTTCGTCGGGTGCCGCGTCTCGACGTAGGCGACGTTGTCGGTGCCCGGGTTCGCGTCGGCCTTGACGCCGAGGTTGACCGCCCAGAAGGAATGGATCACGTCGAGCGAGGTGACGTGCAGCCTGATCAGCGTGTTCGCCGGGAGATAGAGGTGCGGCACCTCGATCCCGCCGGCCGTCGGATAGCGGTAGGTGAACTCCCACTGCTGGCCGATCACCTGGACGTCCATCGCCTGGTTGTGGTGCGCCGGGAGGAACGTCGCGCTCGGCCCCTGGCCTCCGCCCGCCCCGTCCTTGACGAGCTCGTAGGTGCCGAACGCGGCGAGACCGAGGACGATGGTCGTCGTCACGACGAGCCACCAGACCTGGATGCCGGAGTGGCCCCTGATCGGAACGCCCTGTGCGGCCGCGTCGCGCTGGCGGAAGACGATCAGCGAGTAGCCGAGCACCACGAGGACGAACGACGTGATCGGCATCGTGAACGCGATCAGCACCTGGTTGTCGAAGACCTGCCCCATCGCCTGGACGCTGTCGTTGCCGGGCGGAATGAGGGGCCCGATCACGAAGGCCGCGATCGGGGTCGTGATCGCGCTCAGCACCAGCCAGATGAGGATCACCCTCCGGCCGTGGGGTACTCCGTCGCCGCGGGTGGTGTCGACTGTCGCCACCGACTAGACCACGTTGATGAATCCGTCCATGTACCCGATCGTCTGCATCGGGCCGCCGAAGCCGAACTGGAAGCCTGCGGCGCACGGCACGAAGCACTGCCAGCGGTACTTGCCCTTCTTGCCAGTCCGGAAGGTGAACGTGATCGTGTTGTGCGCCATCGTCTTCGGGTCGCACGGCGCGTAGCCGCACTGGTTCTTCGCATCGTCGGCCACGCCCTCGAGGGGGACGAGCACGCCGAGCTGTGGGATGGCGAAGGTGTGCGACGCGTCGTCGGGCTTGATCTGGGCGAACGGCTTGCCGTCGATTGCCGCGGTGCCGACGAGGCCCTGCGTATGCGAGAGGAAGGCGTTGCGCAGGCCGCTGGCGCCGTCGAACTGGTAGACCGTGACGTGCACGAGCGAGTTCGCCGGCACCGTCCAGATCGTGCTGCGCTGCCACTTCCCCGACTTGCGGATCAGGTACGAGACCCAGTCCTTGTTCGGGGAGAGCTGCGGCCCGACGGCGGCGACGGTCTGGATCGTGATGTGCGCCCCGGCGCTGTTCACCGGAGGCTGGTACGTGGGCGGGCCGCTCAGCAGCCAGTTGGCGATGTAGAAGCCGATCAGCGTGCCGGCGATCACGACACCGAGGCCGACCCCAGCAAGCTTCCCGACCACGGAGCCGATCATGACACGATGCTTCCCGGCGGGCAAGTGGCAACCGGCACCTCCGGCGGCGGGCGCCGGAGGTGCCGGTTCGAGGGGCGCTAGGCCGCGCGGTCGAGCTCGCTCGCGGCAGGCCTGGCCTGCACGATCTCGAGCTCGAGGGGCCTCGCCCAGCGGGCGACCCGGGCGGACCTGGTGCCCGCGACACGGTGGGCCGTGGCCATCACCAGCGCGAGCGCGGCAAGCAGGCCGGCCGCAAGGACGCCGTTCAGGATGAGGATGGTCGTCGTTGTCATGGCCCCATCGTCCCCGGCCGTCGTGAGAGGCGGCTGAGATTGCCCTAAGAGTCGCGTGAGAATTCGCGTATCCTCGAGTCGAGGTCGATGTCGGCCAACGAGCCATCTGCGCGCCGGACCGGGTGGCCGCGGCTCCCGCTGTGGCGCTGGGTCGCAGCCGCGCTTGCACTCGGCGTCGCGCTGGGGGCCGGGATCGCGCTGCTGCACCGGTCGAGCCGCGCCCAGCCGGCGCTCTCGAGTCTTCCCGGCCGGCCGGCGGCGACCTGGCCGGCGGGCGAGCAGCGAGCGCCGGGCTTCCGGCTGGCGGACGCGTCCGGCGCCCCGATCTCTCTCGGCGCCTTCCGCGGGCGGCCGGTGATCGTCACCTTCATCGACCCCGTCTGCACGAGCCTCTGCCCGCTGGAGGCGCAGCAGCTGAAGAGCGCCCTCGCCTCGGTCCCCGCGGGGAGGCGCCCGGCGATCCTCGCGGTCAGCGTCAACCCGTGGGCGCAGTCGCGGGCCGCCTACCGCCGCGACGCGAGGAAATGGCGCCTGCCGCCGCAGTGGCACTGGGCCGCCGGCCGCTATGCGCAGCTGGCACGGGTCTGGAAGGAGTACAAGATCGGGGTGCTCGACCGGAAGAAGACGGTTGACGGGATCACCGTGCACAACGTCGCCCACACCGAGGCCTCGTACGTGATCGACTCGGGCGGCTACCAGCGGGCGCTTTTCCTCTATCCGTTCCAGGGCGCGGACGTCGCCGCGGTGCTGAGGACGCTGAACTGATAGGGGTTGTAATACCGGGGCGAGTGGCGTAGGTTCCGCGGGGTCTGAGAGGGATTCTCGGCATCTGACTACCGAGGGAGAGGGAACATGTCACGCATGCGCGGAGCCGCGCTCGGCCGGTTGCTGGTTGCCGCCGCAGCGCTGATCGTTGTCGGCACTTCGATTTCGGCGGCCGCGGCCGTCGGTTCGTCCTCGAAGAGTCAGAGCGTCTGGCCCGAACGCACCCTTAAGGGCCAGCGCACCTATGGACGCCTGGTTCCGCGCGTGGTGAGGAATGGCCTTGCGCCTTACCTCCACGCGCACAAGGCTTCGTCGCGGCTCACGCTGAGCTTCGGCCTGCCGCTGCGCAACAAGGCCGGCCTCGACCGCCTGATCCAGGAAGAGGCCTGGACGCACCACAGTCCGACCCGCGCCGAGCTCTATCGCCGCTTCTCTCCCTCGAAGGCGCAGTACAACGCGTTGCGGCTCTGGCTGACGCGGCACGGCTTCCGGGTCACGCACCTCGGCCGTGACCGGCTGCTGATCTCCGCTAGTGCGAAGACCTCGACGATCGAGCGAGTGCTCCACACCAGGATCGCCGACTTCGTCCGCCCGGGCTTCACGTTCCAGCGCGTGAAGGTGAAGCCGTTCGTGTTCTTCGCGAACACCAGGCCGGCGAGCCTCCCGGCGCGCTTCGGCGTCCAGACGATCTCGGGCCTGACGAACGTCGACCGCTTCTTCACCGACTACACGCTTGCGCACCCGAGCACGTACGGCCACGAGCCGCTCGTCCGCAGCGGCGGCTACTACCCCGTCGACCTGCGCGGGCTCTACGACATCACCGGCCACGGCTTCGACGGCACCGGCCAGACGCTCGGCTTCACGCTCTGGACGGCGCCCGAGAAGCAGCTCGCGATGACCACGTTCGCGTCCACCACGGGCGACCAGCTGATCACGATCGTCCCGTCGTGCACCGCGACCGGCAACTCGCCGACCGTCCCCAGCTCGTGCAGCACCACGACCGTCGGCGCCGACCAGCTGCAGTTCATCCTCGAGAACGGCAACATCGATCCGGGCACGAACTTCGGCTCCAACGTGGAGACCGCGCTCGACATCGAGGCGGCCCACGGCATCGCCACGCACGCCGGCCTCAAGTACTACGCCTCGGAGTGCGCCACGACCCCACCGCCCAACACCGGCCTCGCGAACGCCGGCTGCAACGGCACCGACGTCGGCATGGAAGAGGCGATGGAGGACGCGGCCAACGACCCGTCGCTGCACAGCGTCTCGAACTCCTGGGCGTACGGCGGCGAGGCTGAGTGGGGCCCCACCGACCCGTTCGTGGTCGCCACCGCCAACATCCTCGCGCTCGGTGCGGCGGCCGGGACGACCTTCTACTACTCGACCGGCGACTCCGGCACGTACGAGTCGGGGTACCCGTCCGACAGCCCTTACGTCGTCTCGGCCGGCGGCACGAGCACCTACTCGACCACCAACTCGGCCACGTGGAGCACGAGCATCACGTGGAACGGCGGCGGGAGCTGGTGCTCGACGCAGTACGCCCGGCCCAGCTGGCAGACCGGCGCCGGCCTCACCAATGCGTCGTGCCCGGGCCGCGTGATTCCCGACGAGTCGGCGGTCGCCGACCCGAACACGGGCGTGCGGTTCACGTCGACGACGGCCACCGGCACGTCGAGCGGCCAGGTCGGCGGCACGAGCCTCGCCGCTCCGGTGCTGAACGGCCTGCAGGCGGTCACCCAGAACTTCGTCAACGCGCAGACCTACCCGGGCGCGACGCCGCCCATCGGCTTCATGGCGCCGCTGCTCTACCAGCTCGGGAACAGCGGCCACGCGGACAGCTACTTCCGCGACGTGGACTGCGGCAACACCGCCAACCCGACCAGCGGCCCGGACGGCGATGCCGCGATCAAGGGCTGGGACGCGGCGACCGGCTGGGGCGAGCAGGACTGGTTCAACTTCTCCACCGGCATCGCGCAGCAGCTTGGCGCGACGAGCGTCAGCACGCCGTCGTCCCTGAGCCGGCACTTCCCGTGGACGTGCGCGAAGACACCGAGCAACTCGACCGAGCGGGCGTTCTCCTGCCCGACGGCCTCGGTCTGCTACGCGGTGGGCGCGTCCTCGGGCGGGACGCCGTGGTACGGCAAGTTCATCCCCGGAGGCGCGTGGGGCGCGGCGAACACGATCTTCAAGTCGACCGACGGCGGCCAGACCTGGTTCCCGTCGAACAGCGACATGTTCTCGATCGCGTGCACGAGCAGTTCGACGTGTATGACGGTAGGCGCCGGCGGCCGTGAACGCCGGACGACGGACGGCGGCTCGACCTGGTCCGACGTGGCGACGGCGCCCGGCAACAACAAGCCGCTGACGCAGGTCGAGTGCCCGAGCTCGTCGATCTGCTACGCCGTCGGCGACCGCGGCAACATCCAGAAGTCGACCGACGGCGGTCAGACCTGGTCGTGGGAGTTCGGCGCCACCTACGGCAACCCGATGTACGGCCTGTCCTGCCCGTCGACGACTACCTGCTTCGCGACGGACATCTACGCGCACGTCTTCAAGACGATCGACGGCGGTGCGAACTGGACGGCGCAGGTGACGCCGATCACGACGCCCTACACGCCGGTCGTCGCCGAGACCGGCGGCCCGAACCCGTGGGGCGGCCTCACCGGCATCTCGTGCTCTGACGCGAGCACCTGCGTCGGAGTCGGGATCTACGCAACCGTCGGCGGGCAGACGAACCCGAATCCGGATCCGCCGATCGTCACGACCACCGACGGCGGCGCGACCTGGACGCGTCAGGTCAGCGGCACAGGCACCGGAAACTTCCTGCAGGCCGTCTCGTGCGTACCCGGCACGACGAACTGCTGGGCGGTCGGCCGCGCCGGGAAGATCGTCACCACGACCGACCTCGTCACCTGGACGGCACAGACGTCGAACACGACGAGCTACCTGAACAGCGTCCAGTGCCTGAGCACGTCGTTCTGCATCGCGGTCGGCCAGAACGGCACCGTGGACACCTACGACGGCACGAACTGGACCGCGACCACCGGCAACGGCGGCACCGGGACGCTCGCCGACGTGACGTGCCTGGACACCTCAACCTGCTATGCGACCGGCAAGCAGGGCATCACGCTGCTGAGCACGACCGGCGGCACGAGCTGGACCCAGCAGGCCGGTGGCGGCTCGCAGGCGAACCAGCTCAACGGGATCTCCTGCCTGTCGGCGAGCGCCTGCTACGCGGCCGGCAACGCCGGGCAGCTGCTCAAGACGACGAACGGCGGCCAGACCTGGACGATCCCGACGAGCGGCACCACGACGAACCTCAGCAGCATCGCCTGCACGTCGTCCAACGCGTGCACGGCGGTCGGCGCGGTTGCGAGCGGCGCAGCGGTCGTGCGGTACACGACGGACGGCTCGACGTGGAACGGCGGTGCGAGCACGGGCGCGAACGCCCTCACCTGGGTGGCGTGCCCGGCGGCCAACGCGTGTGTCGCGGTCGGCGCGGCCGGCACGGCCCGAACGTCGGCGGACGGCGGCGCGACCTGGTCGGCCGGCACCACCGGCACGACGAACGCGCTGAACGCGGTTTCGTGCCCGTCGACCGGCGCGTGCTACGCGGCCGGCGCGGCCGGCACGATCCTCAAGTCCACCGACGGCGGGGCCACCTGGTCACCCCAGACGAGCGGCGCGACGGCGACCCTGAACGGCGTCGCGTGCTCGGACGCGTCCACGTGCATCGTGGACGGGACGACCGGCTTGATCTCCCGCACGATCAACGGCGGCACGAGCTGGGGCCAGCAGGGCAACCCCGACAGCGGCCCGACCACGGCGCTGAACGCCACGAGCGTCACGCTCAACGGCTCGGTGTGCACGTCGGTCCGCTGCCTCGTGGGCACCGGCGCACAGGGCGACATCCTCTTCTCGACGAGCCTGCCCGTGACCACCGCGTCCCTCAGCCCGGTCAGCCCCAACGGCTCGAACGGCTGGTACATCTCGGCGCCCACGGTGACGTTGACGGCGACCGCCGGCGATCTCCCGGTCGCGTCGACGCACTACTCGATCGACGGCGGCTCGGACCAGACCTACAGCGGGCCATTCAGCATCTCGACCGACGGCTCGCACACGGTCTCGTACTACTCCGTCGACAGCGACGGGAACGCTGAGACGCCGCAGTCGATCACGGTCAAGGTCGACCTGCACGACCCGACGTCGTCCGGTTCGATCTCACCGCCGATCCAGAACGGCTGGTACGCGTCCCCGACGGTCACGCTGACCGGCGACGACGGCACCGGCTCCGGGATCGACCACATCAGCTACTCGATCGACGGCGGCTCGTTCCATACCTACACCGGGCCGATCTCAGGCTTCGCGACCGGCAACCACTTCGTCCAGTTCTACGCGACCGACGTGGCCGGCCGGGTGGAGGGAACGATCCACCTGCTCGCCTTCCTGGCCGACTCGGACAAGCCGACCGTGACCATCACCAATCCGAAGAACGGCGCGGTGATCAAGCTGCACAAGCACGTGAAGGCCAACTTCAAGTGCGCCGAGCAGAACAAGAAGCACGGCTCGGGCCTCGACACCTGTGTCGGCACGGTGCCCAAGGGCAGCCTGATCGACACCTCCAGCGTGGGCGACCACACCTTCACGGTGACCGGCACCGACAAGGCCGGCAACGTCACCACACTCACCCACCACTACACGGTCGTCTACGCCTGGAAGGGCTTCTTCAAGCCGATCACGAACGAGTCGAGCTCGAAACTCAACCTCGTCCACGCCGGCGACCTGATCAAGCTCGGCTTCGGCCTGAACGGCAACCAGGGCCTCTCGATCGGCAGCTTCAGCTCCTCGCCGGTCTCCTGTCCCTCCTGGACGCCGCACTCGATCAAGGCAGCGGGAGCCGGCACCCAGGCCGGGCTCGTCTACGGGGCCAGCTCGAGCCACTACTACTACGGCTGGCAGACCAGTTCCGCCTGGGCGGGCACCTGCCGCCAGTTCAGCCTGCAGCTGAACGACGGCACGGCCGCGCACACGGCCGTCTTCATGTTCTTCGCATAGCACTCAAGGCCGGGGGGGCGGCGCGATCCGCTCCCCCGGGTTGACATCCAATCGACGGCAATCGAGGATCGACCGGGGAACCGGGCAACCGAGGGGAGAGGGACATGAACAGAGGCATGATCTTGGGCGCGCTCGCCGGTGCCGCGCTCGTCATCGTGGTGGCAGGGCTTCCGGCACTTGGCGCATCGAAGGCCGCGGCGGATCCGCCGGCGTGCTCCTCAGGGGCGCACTCGCTCTCCAAGCTCGGCGACCGTCTGTACCCGGAGATGGGCAACGGCGGCTACACGAGCCGGCACACCGACCTCTATGTCGACTACGACGCGATCACGAACCTGTTCCTGCCGGGCACGCACGCCGACCTCCAGGTGCGCTCGACGCAGTGCCTGAGCGACCTGAGCTTCGACTTCGAGCAGACGAACGGGCACACCGCGGACGGCACGGGCCCGAACATGACCGTCAACTCGGTCGAGGTCAACGGGCAGCCTGCGACCTTCACGTTCAAGCAGCCGACCTACCCGGGCGATCCCAACGGCCAGGACGACCCCGACCCGGCCGCGCACGCCGTCTCGAACTCGAACCCGGTGAGCGCCACGAACCCGAACCCGCCCGCCTGCTCCCCCCAGGTCGGCAACAACACCCAGAACGGGACGCAGTGCCCGGCGAACAAGCTCGTGGTCACGCCCTCGGCGCCGATCCCCGACGGGACGACGTTCACGGTGACGATCGACTACACGGGCCGCCCCGGCGTGCACACCGACGGCGACGGCTCGACCGAGGGCTGGTTCCGCATCGCGACCGCCGGCCAGGAGGGCTCGTTCGTCACGACCGAGCCGGTCGGCAACGACTCGTGGATGCCGATGAACAACTTCCCGACGGCGAAGCCGACCTACGACATCTACGACACGACGAACATCGGCAAAACCGCAATCGGCCCGGGCGAGCTCGTCGGCTACACGGCGCCGGTGGGCACGACGTACCAGCCGGTCCCGCCGCCGCCGTCGAACCCGCCGGACGCGAACTTCCCGCTCGGCTCGGTGACGTGGCACTGGCATTCGCCGGAGACGATCGCGAACTACCTCGTGGAGAACTCGATCGGCCAGTACGACCTCAGCGCCCGGACGAGTCCGGCCTCGGGCGTCCAGTACTGGGAGGCGCAGGCCAACTCGATCACCGACGCGCGCAAGGCGACGAACAAGATCGCGATGGACAACCAGGAGGACATCGTCAACTTCCAGACGAACTTCAACGGGCCGTGGCCGCTGACCACCGACGGCGTCGTCGTCGGGACGCCGCCGGCGAGCTTCGAGGAGGAGATGCAGGGCAAGATCACCTTCGCGGGCGGCACGATCGGCGGTTCGACCGGCACCTCCCTCGGCACGCTCAACCACGAGAACATGCACCAGTGGTTCGGCGACAACGTGTCCGAGGGCTCGTTCAACCTCACCTTCTGGAAAGAGGGCTTCGCCACCCTCGGCGAGTACCTCAACACCGCGCGCGGGACGCCTCCCGGCATCACGGGCGGCCCGGCCTTCGAGAACAGTCTCATCTCGCGGTTCAACACGAACTACGGGACGACGAGCTCCTCGTTCTGGACCACCGCGCCGTCGAACCCGACGGTGGGCAGCCTGTTCACCACCAGCAACACGTACACGAGGCCCGGAACCACGTACCTCGCGCTGTGGGAGGCGCTCAGCCGCGACCGGATGATCTCGGCCATGAAGGACATCCAGAGCACCTACGGCGGGGGGAACATCACCGAGCCGCAGCTCGAGCAGGTCTTCCGCAACTGGCTGCCCGTCCCGAGCGCGTCGTGCAACGCGCGCCTCACGCAGTTCTTCACCGAGTGGTTCGACACTCCCTACCCGACCGGGGGTGCGAACACGACCAACAAGCCGAAGGTCACGGGGCCCGGCCTGAACGGCACCGGCTTCGTCTGCGGGCAGGTCTCGCCGGCGAGCCCGGACGGGCTGAACGGCTGGTACCTGAGCGCTCCGACGGTGACCTGGCAGGGCTTCGGCGCCTCGGCGTTCACGAAGACCGGCTGCGTCGACGGAGCGGTCGCGACCGAGGGCGTCAACACGCTTCCCTGCGACGTGACCACGACCGCGGCTCCGATCTTCTCGGCCGGGCCGGTCTCGGAGACGGTGAAGCTCGACCTGAACCCGCCGACCTCGTCCGCCTCGATCTCACCGGCGATCCAGAACGGCTGGTACGCCTCGCCGACGGTGACGCTGACCGGCGACGACGGCGCCGGCTCGGGGATCGACCACATCAGCTACAAGATCGACGGCGAGCCGAGCTGGCACACCTACAGCGGCCCGCTCTCGGGCTTCTCGACCGGCAACCACTTCATCCAGTTCCAGGCGACCGATGTCGCGGGCCGGGTGGAGCCCTCCGTCAACCTTTTCGCCTTCAAGGCCGACGCCGAGCCGCCGTCGGTGAACATCACCCGGCCCAAGGAGGGTGACAGCTTCAAGCTGCACAAGGCGGTCAAGGCGAACTTCAAGTGCGCCGAGCAGAACAAGGCGCACGGCTCCGGCCTCGACACCTGTGTCGGCGACGTGCCCAAGGGCTCGCCGATCGACACCTCGACGGCCGGCCAGCACACGTTCACGGTCACCGCGACCGACAGGGCCGGCAACGTGACGTCGGTGACGCATCACTACTCGGTCTCAGCGTCGGCAAGGCCTTTGCGCGTGTCGGCGATCGCTCGCTGGCGAACCTGATCGCCGGTTAGGAGATCCCGGCGGGGAGCGGCTGTGCGCCGCTCCCCGCCCGATGGCACGCTGTACGGGCCGTGAAAGGGGTCCTGCCACTCGTTGCCGCGCTTGCCTTCACCGTGGCGCCGGCCGGGACGACCGAGCGCGTCAGCGTCACCGCGACCGGCGCGCAGGCCGACGCCGAGCCGCCGTCGGCGAGCATCACCAGGCCGAAGGAGGGTGCGAGCTTCAAGCTGCACAAGGTCGTCAAGGCGAACTACAAGTGCGCCGAGCAGAACAAGGCGCACGGCTCCGGCCTCGACACCTGCGTCGGCGACGTGCCCGTGGGCTCGCCGATCGACACCTCGACGGCCGGCCCGCACACGTTCACGGTCACCGCGACCGACAAGGCCGGCAACGTGACGACGGTGACGCATCACTACTCGGTCTCAGCGTCGGCAAGGCCTTTGCGCGTGTCGGCGATAGCTCGCTGGA
>DASPRN010000065.1:0-9817 GCA_035624425.1 Gaiellaceae bacterium | reverse complement strand
GGCGTCGGGATCGGCGGCTCGGCCGATTACGCGATGTATCTCGCCAAGGAGGCGATCGCTCGGCCGATCGGGACGCGGAACCCCGACCCGCATGTCGCGAAGCTCGAGCAGCAGCTGTACGAGCTCCTGAACGAGACCGGGATCGGCCCGATGGGGCTCGGCGGCGACGTCACCGTCCTCAACTGCCACATCGAGCACGCGGACACGCACATGACCCTGAACCCGGTGGCCGTGAACTACCAGTGCTGGGCCGCGCGCCGCGCGACCGCCCACGTCGCGGCCGACGGCACCGTCGACTTCGATCGGGAGGCGTGACCCGAATGCGACCTAGTAACACTGTGTTACTTGGAGGGGTAGGCGCTCGTGGCTAGGCACGAGGTGACCTTTCCGATCGCCGACGAAGCCGAGATTCTCGGGCTCAGGGCCGGCGACGAGGTGGTCGTGCAGGGGCACATCATCGGCATCCGCGACCGGACGCAGATCCGGATCTTCGACGAGGGCGTCGAGCCGCCGATGGACCTGAAGGGCGCGTTCCTGTTGCACACGGCGCCCGGCGTGAAGAAGGTTGGAGACAAGTACGAACCGGTCTGCATCGGCACGACGACGAGCGCGCGGATGGTGCGGTTCACCGAGCCGCTCGGCGCGCAGTACGGCGTGCGCGCGATCTGCGGCAAGGGCGGCTTCCCGGACGAGGCGATCGAGCCGATGCGGAAGCACGGGATGGTCTACTTCGCGATCGTCGGCGGGGCCGCGGCGCTCGAGACGACCCAGATCGAGGAGATCGAGGAGGTCGCCTGGGAGGAACTGATGCCGGAGTGCCTCTGGAAGTTCCGGGTGAAGGACTTCGGCCCGCTCACCGTCGGCATCGACGCGCACGGCAACTCGCTCTACCACGACGTTCAGGCAGCAGCCACCAAGAAGCTGGAGGAGCTCTATGCCAGGCTTTGACGGATTTCTCGACCTGCCCCCGCGCTCCGGCAAGCCGCGGACCGAGGGGCTCACGCACGTCATCGACAAGGGCCTCAACCTGCGCGAGATCGAAGGGATGTTCGACACCGGCGGGCAGTACGTCGACATCGTCAAGCTCGGCTGGGGCACGTCCTACGTCACGAACAACCTCGAGAAGAAGATCGCGCTCTACCGGTCGTTCGAGACGCCGGTGGTCTGCGGCGGCACGCTCTTCGAGGCGGTCTACGCCCGCGGCAAGCTGGACGAGTTCAAGCGCTGGCTGATCGAGCAGCGTTTCTCGCACGTCGAGATCTCCGACGGCACGCTCGAGATCCCGCGGGAGCGCAAGGTCGAGCTGATCGCCGAGTTCGCCCGCGACTTCACCGTCCTGTCCGAGGTCGGCTCGAAGGACGAGGACACGGTCTACGCGCCCTACCAGTGGGTCGAGTGGATCAAGGAGGAGCTCGAGGCCGGCGCCTGGAAGGTGATCACGGAGGGCCGCGAGGGCGGCACCGCCGGGATCTACCGGCCGACCGGCGAGATGCGCACCGGGCTCGTCGACGAGATCGTCCACGAGGTCGATGTCGGCGAGCTGATCTTCGAGGCGCCGACCAAGGCGAGCCAGGCCTGGTTCGTGAAGCAGTTCGGCCCGAACGTGAACCTCGGCAACATCCCGCCGGAGGAAGTGATCCCGCTCGAGACGCTGCGGCTCGGGCTGCGCGGCGACACGCTCAAGGAGGTCTTGCTGGATGGCGACCGCACCGGCGCTCCCGCTTCCTGACACCGACTTCGAGCGGATGCCGGCGGAGAAGGTCATCCGCTGGGCATACGTCGAGTTCGGGCAGAAGCTCTGCCTGACCTGCTCCTGGCAGAAGCAGTCGTCGGTGCTCGTGCACATGGTCTCCGAGCTGGGGCTGCCCATCGACGTGATCGAGCTCGACACGCAGCTCTTCTTCAAGGAGAGCTACGAGACCCGGGAGGCGCTCGTCGAGCGCTACGGCTTGACGCTGATCCGGCCCGAGGTGCTCACCATCGCCGAGCAGCACAAGCGCGAGGGCCCGAACCTCTGGGAGTCCAACCCGGACCGCTGCTGCCACGTCCGCAAGGTCGAGCCGCTGATCCGCGCGCTCGAGCCGTACGGCGCCTGGATCTCCGGCATCCGCCGCGACCAGTCGCCTTCCCGGGCGGGCACGCCGAAGGTCGAGTGGTCGGAGCGCTACGGCGTGTGGAAGATCCACCCGCTGGCCGACTGGGACGAGAAGCGGGTCTGGGCCTACATCGAGGTCAACGAGATCCCGTACAACCCGCTCCACGACACCGGCTACCGTTCGATCGGCTGCATTCCCTGCACCAGACCGACCGCGCCCGACGAGGAAGAGCGCGCCGGCCGCTGGGCCGGCTCCGACAAGCTGGAATGCGGCATCCATCTCGAAGCCCCACTGGGAGGAACATGACCGACCACATCCACGCCGCCGAGCACCCGGAGACGAACCACGTCCGGCCCGGCGGCTTCACGCTCTGGTTCACCGGGCTCTCCGGGGCCGGCAAGACCACGATCGCGCACCTCGTCGGACCCGAGCTCGACCGGCGCGGCCTCGTCGTCGAGTACCTCGACGGCGACAACGTCCGCATGCACCTCTCGAAGGGGCTCGGCTTCTCGAAGGAGGACCGCGACACGCACATCGAGCGCGTCGGCTGGGTCGCGTCGCGGCTGACCCGCCAGGGCGGCGCGGTGATCACGGCCGCGATCTCGCCCTACGAGGAGACTCGCGGCCAGGCCCGTGCGTGGGTCGAGCCGGTCGGAACGTTCGTCGAGGTCTACGTCAAGGCGTCCGTGGAGGAATGTGCGCGCCGCGACGTGAAGGGGCTGTACGAGAAGGCGTTCAAGGGCGAGATCAAGGAGTTCACCGGGGTCAGCGACCCGTACGAGGAGCCGTCGAGCCCGGAGCTCGTGCTCGACACCGAGCAGCACAGCGCCGAGGAGTGCGCAGCGCTCGTCGTCGGGAGGCTCGAAGAGCTGGGGCTCGTGCCGGCCAGGGTGGCTGCGTGACCGCGGTCGAGACGAAGACGCTGATCGACCCGCACGGCGGCAGGCTCGTCGACCGCACCGGTCCGCGCCCGGACGGCGTCGAGCGGCTCGAGCAGCTCCCCCTCACCTCGCGCGAGCTCTCCGACCTGGACATGCTCGCGAGCGGAGCGCTCTCGCCGCTCGAGGGGTTCATGGGCCCGCACGACTACGAGCGCGTAATCGAGGAGATGCGCCTCGAGCGCGGTCTGCCGTGGGCGCTGCCCGTCTGCCTCGCGGTCGAGCGCGCGCCACACGGCGACGAGGTCACGCTGACCGACGAGAGCGGCCGTCCGGTCGCCGTGCTCGAGGTCGACCAGGCCTACGAGTACGACAAGGAGCGCGAGGCCGAGCGCTGCTTCCGCACCACTGACGAGGCGCACCCCGGCGTTGCGCGCCTCTACGCGCAGAAGCCGATGTACCTCGGCGGCCGCGTCACCGTCTTCGAGCGCGCCCAGCCGGCGTTCCCGGAGCTCGCGCTCGACCCCGCGCAGACCCGGGCCACCTTCGCCGAGCGCGGCTGGAAGCGCGTGGTCGGCTTCCAGACGCGGAACCCGATCCACCGCGCGCACGAGTACCTGACCAAGGGCGCGCTCGAGACCGTCGACGGCCTGCTGATCCACCCGCTGGTCGGCGACACCAAGTCGGACGACGTGCCGGCGGCGACCCGGGTCGAGTGCTACAGGATCCTGGTCGAGAACTACTACCCGGCCGACCGAGTCCTCGTCTCCGCCTTCCCGGCCGCGATGCGCTACGCGGGGCCGCGCGAGGCAATCTGGCACGCGATCTGCCGCAAGAACTACGACTGCTCGCACTTCATCGTCGGCCGCGACCACGCGGGTGTCGGCGACTACTACGGCACCTACGACGCGCAGCTGATCTTCGACGAGTTCGAGTCGCACGAGCTGGACATCGAGCCGATGTTCTTCGAGCACGCCTTCTTCTGCCGCGCCTGCGGCCAGATGGCGACGCCGAAGACGTGCCCGCACGGCGGGGACGACCACGTATTCCTCTCCGGCACGAAGGTGCGCGAGCTGCTCGCCGACGGAAAGCTGCCGCCTGCCGAGTTCTCGCGTCCAGAGGTCGCGGAGGTCCTGATCGAGAGCTATCGCTCGACGGCCAGCGCCTAGGTCTCATGACCTGGCAGTTCACGCTCAGCGGCTTCCTGATCGGCGCGCTCGTCGGCGTGACCGGCATGGGCGGCGGGTCGCTGCTGACGCCGATCCTGGTCATCTTCTTCGGGTTCAAGCCGACGCTCGCGGTCGGCACCGACATCCTCCACGGTGCGATCTTCAAGAGCTTCGGCGCGGTCCGGCACCGGCGGCTCGGCACCGTGCACGCGCACCTGACGTTCTGGATGTTCCTCGGCTCGGGACCGATGTCGCTCGCAGGCGTTGCGCTTGCGACGTGGATCAGCCATCACTACGGCGCGGCGGAGTCGATCGAGTCCTACGCGATCGGGATTGCCCTCGTGCTCGGCGGGACCGCGCTCGTCGCCAAGACGTTCATCAAGCGCGGCGTGCAGCCGGACGACGCGCCGTTCCTGCTGGCGCGGAGAGACAAGCTGATCGCGTTCACCCTCGGCGCGACCTGCGGGTTCGTGGTCGGCCTGACCTCGGTCGGGAGCGGCACCTTCTTCGGGCTGGTGATGGTGCTCGTCTTCCCGCTGACGCTCCCGAAGATCGTCGGCACCGACATCTTCCACGCGGCCGCGCTGCTCTGGGTCGCGGGCTTCGGCCACCTCGTCGCCGGCAACGTCGACCTGCGCACGATGGGCTGGCTGCTGACGGGGTCGATTCCGGGCATCCTGCTCACGAGCCACTACACGCTGAAGCTGCCCGACCGCGCGCTCCGCCTCGGCCTCGCCTGCGTGCTGATGCTGAGCGGGATCAAGCTGATCGACTTCGCCGGCGCGACCTACGTGATCGCGGTGGGCGCCGTCGTTGCGGGGATCGGTTTCGCCACCTGGGGCCTGGTCGCCCGCCTCGGGCGCCGCAATGGCGCAGAAGTGGCGCCTAGAACGGGAAGCGGATAGCCAAACGAGACTAGGATCCAGCGGGCGATGCGGCTTGTCTGGGTCAGCTTCGACGTGATGGGCCGGGACTGTCTCGCCGCGGCCGCGGAGGCGGGTGCCGAGGTCGCCGCGGTCGTGACGCTGCCCGGACCGATCGACGCGAGCCGCTCCGGGCAGTGCTCGTTCGACGAGATCGCCGCCAAGCTGGGGGCGAGGCTGATCGAGACCACCGACGTCAACTCGCCCGCGACGGTCGAGGCCGTGCGGGAGGTCGACTCCGACCTGATCTTCATCGTCGGCTGGTCGCAGCTCGTGCTGGACGAGTTCATCGGCCTGGCGCGTCACGGCGTCTTCGGGATGCATCCGACGCTGCTGCCGAAGCACCGCGGGCGCGCGGCGATTCCCTGGGCGATCCTGAGCGGGCTCGCCGTGACCGGCGTGACGCTGTTCGAGATCGTCGACGGGACCGCCGACTCCGGGCCGATCGTCGGCCAGGTCGAGGTGCCGCTTTCGCGCGACGAGACCGCCACCACCCTCTACGACAAGGTCACGGCGGCTCACCTCGAGCTCGTGCGCCGTTGTGTTCCCCAATTGCTCGAAGGGACGGCCCCGCGGGCCGCGCAAGACACACGCCGCGCGAGCGCCTGGCCAAAGCGCACGCCGGCGGACGGGATCATCGACTGGGAGACGCGCGCGTCCTACCTCCACGACTGGGTGCGGGCGCAGACGCGGCCCTATCCCGGTGCGTTCACGTTCAACGGCGAGGAGAAGCTCGTCGTCTGGCGCGCGCGGCCGGTGGAGCTGGACGACGACGCGCCGGCCGGGACCGTGGTCGCGGTCGACGGCGAGGCGGCCGTGGTCGCCTGCGGCGAGGGCGGGCTGGTGCTCGAGGAGGTGGAAGGCGCCGGGCCGCTGCCGGTCGGCGCCGTGCTGGGATGAAAGTTCTCGTCTTCGCGGCGCACCCGGACGACGAGGTGCTGGGGATGGGCGGCACGCTCTGCCTGCACGCTGCCGAGCAGGGCGACGAGGTGCGCGTCGTCTGCGTGACCGACGGCAGCTCGACGCAGTACCCGGGCGACGTGGAGTTGCGGGAGCGGAAGAACGACGAGGCCCGGCGAGCGGCGGCCGTGCTCGGCGTGGCGGACTACGTCCACCTCGACCTGCCCGACATGCGGCTCGACACGATCCCGCACGTCGAGCTGAACGCGGTCGTCGAGGAGCACGTGCGGGAGCTCGCGCCGGAGGTCGTGTACACGGCGCAGCCGGACGTGAACCGCGACCACCGGGCGCTCTTCGACTCGGTGGCGGTCGCGACGAGGCCGACGCCGGGCCAGCCGGTGCGGCGGGTGCTGACCTATGCGCCGACGTCGAGCACGGAGTGGACTCCGGCACCGACGAACTGGTTCGTTCCGAACTGGTTCGTCGACGTGACGCCGACGATCGAGCGCAAGCTGGCCGCGTTCGCCTGCTTCGAGACCGAGCGGCGGGACTACCCCCATCCCAGGAGCGAACGCGCGCTGCGGGCGCACGCCGAGTTCTACGGCGCGAGCGCAGGCTGCGAGTACGCCGAGCCGTTCGTCCTCGTGCGCAATGTCGGTTGACAGCCTGCGCCGCGCGCGGGTGCTCGTGGCGGTCGTCGTCACGTTCCTGCTCGGCGGAACGGCCGCGGCCTTCGCGCTGACGGAGCAACTGAAACTGGAGCGGAGCCCCGTGCTGCGGACCTCGGTCGGCAAGCTGCTCGGGCCGCGCTGCCACTGCCCCATGCGGCGGGTGAAGATCGGCTTCGTCTTGCGCAAGCCGGACACGATCACCGTCGTCATCGTCGACTCGCAGGGGCAGATCGTGCGGACGCTGCTCTCTGGTGGGTACCGGCGCGGCGCCCAGCAGTTCGCCTGGGACGGGCGCAACGACTTCGGCGGCGTCGTGCCGGCGGGGACGTACAAGCCGCGCCTGCACCTCGCGCACGACCACCGGACGATCCTGATGCCGAACCCGATCCGGGTCGACCCGACGGCGCCGGCGGTCGCGCTCGTCTCGCTGGCGCCGCGAGTCTTCTCGCCGGACGGCGACGGGCGCCGCGACGTCGTCCGCGTGCGCTTCAAGACGAGCGAGCCGGCGCGGGGGCTGCTCTACGTGGACGGAGGGCTGCGGATCAGGACGAAGCGCTACGCGTATACGGGGGTGCTCCGCTGGTACGGCGCGGGCTTCGGCGGGGGACGGCACCGGCTCGTGCTGCGGGCCGTCGACCTGGCGGGGAACCGGTCGAAGCCGGTCCCGGTCGGAATCGTCCGGATCCGGTTCGTGACCGTCGGGCCGCACGTGCTGCGGGCCAAGACTGGTGCGCGAGTCGGCTTCCGTGTCCGGGCGGACGCGCGCCGCTTCACCTGGCGGCTGGGGAAGCGGCACGGCTCCTCGGGGCCGGGGCTGCTGGTGCTGCGCACGCCCTCGGCTCCGGGGCGCTACCGGCTGGTCGTGACCGCGAACGGCCACTCGGCGAGGGCGCTGGTGATCGTCTCATGAGCGACGCCGCTTGCGATGTCGCCGTCAGGTCGAGCCGGCTTTGCCGGGTCGACCGTCTGCGCAGCCGGCCGGGGACGCTTGGATCGAAGGTGGCGCGGTGAGCGTCGAGCTCGCCCGGGTCGCCGGGGTCGTCGGCGCCGCGGGCCTTGCGGCGCTGCTGATCGCTCCCGGGCGGACGCAGCGGCTGGCAGCCCTCGCCGCATGGGCGCTCGGCGCAGCGGCTCTCGCCGACTACCTCGCGCCGAAGGGCCACCTGGCGCTGCTGGCGGCGGGCGCCGTCGCCGGCCTCGTCCTCGCCGCCGTCGGAGCCGCGCTGCTCCACCGCTGGCCGTGGCTGCTGGCCCTGGCCACGCTCGCCTGCGTCCCGGCCCGGATTCCCGTCACCGTGGGATCCACCCAGGCGAATCTGCTCGTACCGCTCTACGCCGTGGTCGCCGCCGCCGCCCTCCTGCTCGCGTGGCAGCTGCTCAGAGGAGACACCCGCTCCCGAGAATTGGGCCCGGTCGCGCTCCCCCTGGCCGCCTTCGTCGCCTGGGGCGGGCTCTCGCTCGCCTGGAGCCAGGACGTGCGCCAGGGCGCGATCGAGCTGCTCGCCTTCTACCTCCCGTTCGGCCTGCTGGCCGTGATGCTCGCCCGCCTCGACTGGCGCCGCGGCTGGGTGATCGCGCTCTATGCCGAGCTGACCCTGATGGCGATCGTCTTCGCCGTCGTCGGGATCGAGCAGTGGATCAACCGCGACATCTTCTGGAACCCGAAGCTGCTCGTCGGCAACACCTACGCGCCCTTCTTCCGCGTCAACTCCGTCTTCTGGGACCCGTCAATCTACGGGCGCTTCCTGGTCGTGTCCATCCTGGCGAGCCTGATCGTCGCGCTCTTCTGGCGCTCGGTCCGCGTCGTGCTCCTGGGCGTGGCCGCGATCGCCGCGGCCTGGACGGGGCTGATCTTCTCGTTCTCACAGTCGAGCTTCCTGGCGCTGATCGCCGGCGTCGCCCTGGCCGCGGTGCTCGCCTGGGGCCGGCGCGCCCTGCTTCTCGTTCTTCTCGCCGCGGTCGTGTTCGTGCTCGTCGCCGCGGTGGCGCCGAACGTGCGCCACGCCGTCCTCCACCACGCGAACGGCGGGCTCAACCGCGTGACGAGCGGCCGCTCGAAGCTGGTCAAGAACGGCTTCAAGATCGCCGAGCACCATCCCGCCGTCGGCGTCGGCATCGGCGGCTTCAAGCACGCCTACGCCAAGCAGGCCCACCTGCGCTCGAAGGAGCCGGCGGCCGGCGCTTCGCACGACACGCCGATCACCGTGACCGCGGAGAACGGCTTGCCAGGCCTGCTGCTGCTCGGCTGGCTCGCCTTCGCGAGCCTTGCGCTCGCCTTTCGCCGGCGCGCCTCAGACCTGCCGTGCCTGACCGCGCTCACCTGCGGGCTCGTCTTCGCCGCGATCGGCGTTCACAGCCTCTTCTACAACGACTTCTTCGAGGACCCGACCGTCTGGGCCGTTCTCGGCCTCGCCGTGGTCGCCGCGCGGCAACCGCACAAGCGTCCGCAGGCGGCGCCGCTCGACCGGCAGGTAGAACCCGAGCGGCAGCAGGAGCAGCGGGTAGACGGCGATCAGCCCGATCGCGCCCCAGAGCGGGACGTCGAGCGCCTTCCCGAGCACCGTTAGCCCCACCGCCGTCCCGGTCACGAGCGCAATCCGCCGCCACTGGTACGGCACCCGGAAGACCTGCTGGGCGCGCGCGGTCATGCCGAGGAACATGACGAGGTAGGCGACGAGCGTCGAGATCGCCGCGCCCACCATCCCGTACGGCGGGATCAGCGCGAAGTTGAGGCCGACGTTGACCAGCGCCGCCGCCCCGGTGACGACCCAGTTGAACTGCGTCCGCTTGGCGCGGCCGATCCCGATCGAGACGACGTTGAAGGCGATGAAGGCCGTCCCGGCGAAGACGAGCAGCGGCACGACCTCCGACCCTCTGTAGAACTCCGGCGTCGTCAGCAGCCGCACGAGCCACGGCGCGAACAGCGAGAGCGCCAGCGACAGCCAGCAGCAGACGTAGAGCACGTAGGTGAGCACGAAGCCGTAGGTGCGCTTGGCCTCGTCGTCGCTCTTGATGGAGAACGCGAAGGCCGGCCAGGCGGTCCGCAGCGCGATCAGCAGCAGCAGGAGCGCGCTCGAGATTCGGACGCCGATCGAGTAGAGGCCGTTCTCGTGCAGCCCCTTCATGTGCACGATGAAGAAGCGGTCGGAGAGGTCGATCACCCAGAGCGCGATCCCGGAC
>DASPRN010000049.1:0-13667 GCA_035624425.1 Gaiellaceae bacterium | reverse complement strand
CTCCGACATGCCCGCGAGCTCTCGGCGGTGTTCGCACAGTGGGTCAACTCGTACAAGCGGCTCGTGCCCGGCTTCGAGGCGCCGGTCTACGTGGCGTGGTCGCAGCGCAACCGGTCCGCCCTCGTCCGCATCCCGCTCTACAAGCCGGGCTCCGAGCAGGCCACGCGCGCCGAGATCCGCTGCCCCGATCCGGCCTGCAACCCGTACCTGACCTTCGCGGCGCTCCTGCATGCGGGGCTGGAAGGAATCGAGCGCGGGTACGAGCTCCCGGACCCGATGGAGACGAACCTCTACCACCTGACGCCCGAGCAGCGGCGCGAGCGCGGCATCGTCTCGCTGCCGGAGACGCTCGGCGAGGCGATCGACGAGCTGGCGCAGTCCGAGCTGGCGCGCAAGGCGCTCGGCCCGCACATCTTCGACCGCTACGTCGAGCTGAAGCGTAAGGAATGGGACGAGTACCGGGTGCAGCTGACCGACTGGGAGCGCGAGCGGTACCTCTCGGTTCTCTAGCTTCGCCGGCTCCGCCGACGGTCTCACTGCAACACCACACGCAAGGAGAGGGCTCGCGGGGAAACGCTGTGTCTTCTTACTCTCTCGGCATCGTCGGTTAGAACTCCCGACACCTGCTCGAAGCCATCGATCTCACGCAAGCGCGTGGGCGAGGGGATCATGGCCGCGTTTGAGCCCCGCAGCGGCGTGGGTCGCCATGCCGGTCGTCGCGCGCTGTGACTTCTGCTTCGACTCGCGCCGAGCGACCATCTGATCGGGTGCGGAGCGAAGCTCGTCGCCCAGCCTGCCGTCACCGTCGATGAAGATGCGGGTTCCGTCAAACCGACCCGGTAACTTTCGGTCACCTAGACGGGAGGCTGTGAAGATGACGAGCCGGAGGCAGTTGCAGGCAGAGATCGATGCGCTGCGTATGGAGCGGGCGATGTGCGTCTGCGGGTTCGGAGAGGAGAGGTGCGAGGAGGTCATCGTTCCAGGGCGCCGGAGGGCGGCGGCGGTGTGGGTGGTGCCGTCCGTGGTGGCGTTCCTGGTCTTTTCGATGACCGCGCATCCAGGACAGTTCCTGGACAGCCTTCTGTTCAGCGTCTTCTAGACGGCGCTTCGGCGGCCTGCTCGGCCGCTACTAGCGAGGCCGGTCGGAGACGTGCTCTCGCGTCGAGCACTCATGCCGGATCGAACCACTGGCCGCTCACGTTCCGCTGCCAGCCCTTCCCCAGCATTTCTCGGTCGTCAGACAGCGGCGTCCGTCAGGCCAACGGGAGGCGAGAACGTCGTGGTGCGGTCAGAAGATGCCCAACTCTTCCATGCGCTCGATGATCTTGCGCTCAGCGGACTCGCGCCGGTCTCGGACTGCTCGGCGGTCAATGCCGAGCCTCCGCGCCGTTTCGTAGGGGGCCGAGTCCCGCCGCCTGCATCTTCAGCACCTCGAGTTGCTTCGGCCTGCAGACCTCTTCTGCGATCGAGCGAAGCTCGGCGAAAGCGATATCAGCTCGTCCTGTGAGATGATCGCCGGGATCTCGCCAGCCTGCGGCCGGCGGGATCCAACTGACGGCCGACCGCGAGCTGCTGGATTTTCCGCAGCTCGTGGTCGTTCCGAGGTGGTCGGCGCCGACGAGTCGGTGCGTAGGACGGCCACACGGGCAAAGCCCGCGCGGCCGACGAGTCGGCGCCTTCGCCCGTCCGTCTAAAGGAAGCTTCGTAGCGAGTCGCGCTCGACGCTGAGGCCGACGATCCCGCTCGAGCCATCGATCTGCTCGACTGCGTCGACCGGCACGAGCCGCCGCCTGCGGGCGAACCCGCGGCGGACGGAGAGCGCGTCGGGAATGTCCGGCTGCGTTCCGTACATCGGGCACTCGACCCGCCCGACGACGCGGCCCTTGGCGTCTGCAACCAGGTAGCCGGACGTCTGGAGCAGCTGGGAGGCTGGAACCGACATCGACTCTGACGGTACCCACCGGGTGCAAGCGCAATCTGCGGACCGAGTTAAGGTTTTGTTAGCTCCCGGGCCGCCAGATCATCATGACGAGGATCGCCACGACAGCCAGGCCGCTTCCGTAGGTCAAGGTGAGCGTGACCGGGTCGCGCAGGCGCGCGGCGAGCTCGCGGCTCGGCCGGTCGCCTTCTGCCGCCAGCCGCTCGGCGAGCTCGCGCGTGTGCCGGTCGCGGCGGCCTCCGACCGAGCCGAGCACGAGCGCGATCACCCAGAGCGCGAGCGACGCGGAGATCCAGCCGTCGCCGAGGTCGTAGCCGGGGGTGTCGTCGACCAGCCAGAGACCGAAGGCCAGCGTCACGATCATGCCGGCCGCGATCAGCACGACGGCGACCCGGGTCAGGCCCAGCAGCAGCGCTGTCTCGGACGGCTTCGACCGCCTGAGCGCCGCCTGGTTGAGCACGACTGCGAGCAGCGCGCCGGCGAGGACGCTGAAGGCCCCTCCCACGTGGATCAGCAGCAGCCATTCGTGCCGCGACAAGGGCGCTATCTTGGCACGGTGGACGAGACCGGGCGCCATCTGCGCCTCCTGACCGAGACGATCGCCGCAGTCAACTCGACGCTCGATCTCGAGGAGGTGCTCTCGCTCGTCGCGAGCAAGGTCGCCGACGCGCTCGGGGCCGACGCCTGCTTCGTCTACCTCTACGACGAGCAGGCCGACGAGCTCGTCCTTCGCGCCACGCACGGCACCCGCGTCGAGGAGATGACCGGTCGCCCGCGGATGCGCCCCGGCGAGGGGATTACGGGCGCCGCCGCGGCCGCGCGCGAGCCGGTGATGATCGCGGCGCAGGCTCACCTGGACGAGCGCTTCAAGGCCTTCGCCAACCTGCCCGAGGACGAGTACGAGTCGATCCTCGCTGTGCCGATCCTCGCGCGCGAGCGGCTGGAGGGGGCTCTGAACGTCCGCACGCGCAAGCCGCGGGAGTTCACGGCCGCGGAGATCGAGCTGCTGCTCGCGATCGGCGCGCAGGTCGCGCAGACGATCGAGCACGCCAAGCTCTACGCAGGCGCCCAGCGCCGTGTCGTCGAGCTCGAGGCGCTTGCGCGGATCTCCGAGGCGGTCTCCGAGTCGCTCTACCTCGAAGAATCGCTGGAGGGGATCGTCGCGGCGACGGTCGATGCGCTGGGCGCCACCGGCGCCGCGCTCGTGCTCGAGGACGGCGAGATCGTCTGGCCCGAAGGTGTTGCGGGCAGGCATGCGGTGCGGGTGCCGCTGCGCTGGAAGGGCCGCCAGGTCGGCGAGCTGGTCTGCGACCGGGACACGCCGTTCAGCGCGGACGATCGTGCGCTCCTCGCGTCGATCGCGAGCCATGCGGCCGTCGCGCTCGAGCACGGGCGGGCGGTGCTGCGTGGGGTGCTGGCCCAGGAGATCCACCACCGGGTCAAGAACAATCTGCAAACCGTGGCCTCGCTCTTGCGGTTGCAGGCGCGGACGGACGGCGTGGACGCGCGCAAGGCGCTGAACGACTCGGTCAACCGGGTGCTCGCGATCGCTGCCGTGCACGAGGTGCTGACGGAGCGCCGGGACGAGGACGTCGAGCTGGCGGAGCTGCTCGACCGGCTGCGCGCGATGCTCGTGCAGGGGCTCGGCGCCTCGAAGAGGGTCGAGGTCTCGCTGGAGGAGGTCTCACTCGCCGGCAACCGGGCGACGGCGCTTGCGCTCGTGTTCTCCGAGCTGCTGCAGAACGCGCTGGAGCACGGCGGCGACGTGGTTCGAGTCGAGCTGGCGCGGCGCGGGGAGGAGGTCGTGCTTGCGATCGCGGACGACGGCGGCGGGATGGACGGTGAGCCGGCGTCGGGGACCGGCCTCTCGATCGTTCGCGCGCTCGTGCGGGACGAGCTCGGCGGTCACCTGGCGCTGGAGTCGAACGGCGGCCTGCGGGCGGAGGTGGTCTTCCCCGTCTGAGGGGAGCCCGGTCCTCCGCGCTCAGCCGGGGAGAAGAAGTGACGTATTTGGCGCAACCACGTCACAGACGCGTTGGAGGTTGGCCGATACGCTGATCGCGGGTGGCGGGTGGATCTGTTCCCCACCCAAGGGTGGGGACGCGCGCGTGTACATACCATCCGCCCATGCGGATTCTCGTCGCTGAGGACGAGACCATCATCCGGCTCGACCTGCGGGAGCTGCTCGAGCGCTCGGGGTTCGAGGTCTGCGCCGAGGCCAAGGACGGGCTCGAGGCGGTCGAGCTTGCGCGAACCGAGCAGCCCGACCTCGCCGTCCTCGACGTCAAGATGCCCCGGCTCGACGGAATCGAGGCGGCCCGCCGGATCCTCGACGAGCGGCCGATCCCGATCGTGATGCTGACCGCATACGGCCAGGACGAGCTGGTCGCGCGCGCCGTCGAGGCCGGGGTCTTCGGCTACCTCGTCAAGCCGTTCCGGGAGCAGGACCTGCTGCCGGCGATCCGCACGGCACGGGCGCGCCACGCGGAGCTGGCCGCACTGCGCGAGCAGGCCGACTCGCTCGCCGAGGCGCTCGCCGCGCGCAAGTCGATCGAGCGGGCGAAAGGGCTGCTCATGGAGCGCGAGAGCCTGAGCGAGCAGGAGGCTTTCGCCCGGCTGCGGAAGGCGAGCCAACTCTCGGGGCGGCCGATGCGAGTCGTCGCCGAGGCGCTCATCGCCACGTTCGAGGAAGCCGGCTGAGGCGTCGCCGACCATCAGGACGGGCGGACTCGGTCCGGCCGTCCGTCTGCAATTACCGGTCGGGACCGACGGGGCCGGTCGGGCGGTTCGGCTCTAAGCCTGCGCTTCCTCGAACAGGCGCTCCCAGCGGGAGATGAGCGCCTGCAGCTCGTCGCGAGCGCGGCGGTGCGCGGCGAGCGTCTCGACGTCCGACCAGTCGTCGGCGAGGCGGCGCTCGAGCTCGGCGACGGCCTCTTCCTGCTGGGAGATCTCGCCTTCGAGCTGCTCCAGCGCCTTCGGCCGCGCCGGCTTCGCAGGCCTGGGTGGCGGCTTCTCCTTGCGTGGAGCGGGAGGCTTGGCCGGCTCGGGCTCGGCTTGCCGCTGCGCGTAATCCGCCCAGCCGCCGTCGTACGAGTGGATGGTGCCGTCCTCGATCGCGAGCAGCCGCTCCGCGACCGCGTCCAGCAGCGCCCGGTCGTGCGAGACGAGCAGCACCGTTCCCGGAAACGCGTCGAGCGCCGCCTCCAGCGCCTCCCGGCTCTCGAGGTCGAGATGGTTCGTCGGCTCGTCGAGAACGAGGAGGTTCGCGCCCGAGGCGACCACGAGCGCAAGTGCCAGCCGCCGCCGCTCGCCGCCCGAGAGCGCAACGACCGGCTTCTCGTGCGCCTCCCAGCCTGAGAAGAGGAAGCGGCCGAGCAGCGACTGCGCCTGGGGCCGCGGCAGGCCCGTCGCCCGCTGTGCGCAGTCGAGGACGCTGCCGCGCTCGTCGAGCTCGACCTCGTGCTGCGAGAAGTAGGCGGGGACGACGCCGTGGCCGAGGCGCACCGACCCGGCCAGCGGCTCGCGCTCAGCCAGGATGGTCTCGAGCAGGGTCGTCTTGCCCGACCCGTTCGGCCCGACCAGCCCGACGTGCTCGCCGCGCTCGAGGACGAACGACGCCTCGTCCAGCAGTTGTTTCTCACCCGCAGCGACAGACAGCTCATTGGCCTCGATCACTGTCCGGCCGCTTCGCGCCGGCTTCAGGAACTCGAATCCGAGTGAGCGGCTGCGCCGCGTCAGCAGCTCCAGCTCCCCGGCGGCGCCGGCGCGCTCGGACTCGAGCCGGCGGATCTGCGTCAGCTTCGCCTGGGCCTGCTTCGCCTTCGACTTCTTGTAGCGGAACCGCTCGACGAAACGCTCGAGGCGGGCGATGTCGGTGCCGACGCGCTCGGCCGTCCTTGCGGCTGCCTGCGCCCGCGCGGCCTTCTCGATTCGCCAGACGTGCCACGGCCCCGGGAAGAAAAGCGAGCGGCCGGCCTCGAGCTCGAGCACGCCGGTCGTGACCGCCTCGAGGAACCAGCGGTCGTGCGCGACCAGGATCACCGCGGCGTCGAGCGACTGCAGCTCCTGCTCGAGCCACTCCAGGTTCTCGACATCGAGGTGGTTGGTGGGCTCGTCCAGCAGGAGCAGGTCGGGATCGCCGGCGAGCGCGCGCGCGAGCGAAGCACGCGTCAGCTCGCCGCCCGAGAACGTCTCGAGCGGCCGCGCGAGGTCGGCGTCGGCGAACCCGAGCCCACGCAGGGCCCCCGCCGCCCGATCACGCCACCGGTAGCCGCCCGCGTGCTCGAGCCTCGCCTGCGCGTCGGAGTAGCGGCGCAGCGTGGCCGGTTCGTGGTCGCCCGCGGCCATCGCCTGCTCGAGCGCGGTCAGCTCCTCCTCGGTCTCGATCAGGTCGCGCGCGCCGGAGAGCGCGTAGTCGCCGAGGGTCAGGCCGCGGTCGAGCGGCGGCCGCTGGTCGTGCAGCGCGATCCGGGTGCCCTTGGCCAGCGCGAGCTCGCCGCCGTGGAGCTCGCTCTCGCCGGCGAGCATCCGCAGCAGTGTCGTCTTGCCGGCGCCGTTCGGCCCGGAGAGCGCGAGCCGGTCGCCGCGCTCGACCGAGAACGAGACGCCCGCGAACAGAAGCGACCCGGCGATCTCCTTGCGCAGGTTGGTTGCGGTGACGACGGCCATCCGCCAAGCGTAGCCCCGTCCAACCGCCCAAGTAACACAGTGTTACTAAGTCGGTTCGGGCTACCGGGTGCCGACCGGGGCACCGACCAGCGTGCGCGCGGCCTCCGCGATGTGGTCGGCGTCGATCCCAGCCGCCGCGAGCAGCTCTGCGGGCTTGCCGGAGCCGGGCATCTCGCGGACCGCAAGGCGGACGACGCGGGCCGGCAGGTCACCGTCTGCCGAGAGCGCCTCGAGCACGGCGTCGCCGATCCCGCCTTCGGGCCAGTGGTCCTCGACTGTCAGCACGCGCCCGCCGGTCGCGTCGGCCGCGGCCCGCAACGTCTCGCCGTCGGCCGGCTTGACCGAGTAGAGGTCGATCACGCAGACCTCGATCCCCTCGCGCGCGAGCTGCTCGGCCGCCTTGAGCGACTCGTGCAGAGTGATCCCTGCTCCGACGATGGTGAGGTCGTCCCCCTCGCGGACGACCCGCGAGCCGCCGATCGGGAAGTCCTCGCCGGCGCCGTAGATGACGGGCGTCGCGGCCCGCGTCGAGCGCATGAAGACGATCCCGTCGCGGTCGGCCATCGCCGCCACGAGCTTCGCGGCCTGGTTTGCGTCCGAGGGGTAGAGCACGGTCGAGCCGTGGACGGCGCGCATCATCGCCAGGTCCTCGAGCGCCATCTGCGACGGCCCGTCCTCGCCGATCGACACGCCGGCGTGCGAGCCGCAGAGCCTGATGTTCGCCTGGCTGATCGCCGCCATGCGGATGAAGTCGTAGGCCCGCGAGAAGAAGGCCGCGAAGGTCGAAGCGAAGGGCACCCAGTTGCGCACCTGGAGGCCCACCGCCGTCGCCACCAGCTGCTGCTCGGCGATGTACATCTCGAAGTACCGCTCCGGGTAGGCCTTGGCGAACAGCTCGGCGTAGGTCGAGTTCGAGACCTCGCCGTCAACGGCGACCACGTCTCCCCGGGCCCCGCCCAGAGCCTTCAGCGCCTCGCCGTATGCGAGCCGCGTCGCGACCTCCTCGCCCTCGTCCCAGCTCGGGAGCTCGAGCTCGCCGGAGGCCTCGAACACGTGCGGCTCGGCGCTGCGATCCGGCTTGTGCACGTCGATGACGATGTTGCGGACGCCGCGGAGCTCCTCGATCGCCTGCTCGGGGTGGTCGAGCGCCTTGCCGTGCCAGCCCGGCTTGTCCTCCACCTCCTTGACGCCCTTGCCCTTGATCGTCCGCGCGACGACGACCGTCGGCTGCCCCGAGGTCGACTTCGCCTCGGAGTAGGCGCGGTCGATCGCCTCGACGTCGTGGCCGTCGATCTCGATTGCGTGCCAGCCGTAGGCTCTGGCGCGGTCGGCGTACGCATCGAGGTCCCAGCCGTGCATCGTCTCGCCGCGCTGGCCGAGCCGGTTGACGTCGATGATCGCGGTCAGGTTGTCGAGCTCGAAGAAGGCCGCGTGCTCGAAGGCCTCCCACATCGAGCCCTCGGCCATCTCGCTGTCGCCGCAGAGCACCCAGACCCGGTAGGGCAGGCGGTCGAGCTTTTTGCCGGCGAGCGCGACGCCGACACCGTCCGGCAGGCCCTGGCCGAGCGAGCCGGTGGCGACGTCTACCCAGGGGATGTCGGGAGTCGGATGTCCCTCGAGCCGGCTGCCGAAGGTACGGAAGGTGAGGAGCTCCGCCTCGTCGATCGCGCCGGCGGCGCGGTACATCGAGTAGAGCAGCGGCGAGGCGTGCCCCTTCGAGAAGATCAGGTGGTCGTTGTGCGGGTCGTCCGGCTCGCCGAAGTCGTAGCGGAGGTGGGCGTCGAGCAGGACGGCCATCAGGTCGGCGCCGGACATCGACGAGGTCGGGTGGCCGGAGTTCGTCACCGCGCTTGCGCGGATCGAATCGACTCGAAGCTGTTGACCCAGCTCGCGCCAGCGCTCGGCGTCCTGCATAGATGTAACGTAACGCTTCCATGAAGGTGTGCGCTCCGGCGTGATCGGGCCGTCGCTCGCGGGGGGAGTTCGTGCCGGCGTTTCCGGGAGCCCGTATCGAAGGAGGCAGGCGTCACGTGCGCAGACTTGAGAAGATCGCGGCGACGGAAGGGGAAAGGACATATGGCTGACTCTCGACTGAACCAGCTCTCGGCGCTCGGACAGAGCGTCTGGATCGACTACCTCTCGCGTGACCTGCTCCGGAGCGGCGAGCTCGCGCGGATGATCCGCGAGGACGCTGTTGTCGGCGTGACCTCGAACCCGACCATCTTCCAGAAGGCGCTCGCCGAGGGCGGCGCCTACGACGAGCAGATGCGAGAGGTGCTCGCGCGCCAGGACGACCTCAAGGAGGTCTTCCTGGCGCTGGAGATCAAGGACGTCCAGGACGCCTGCGACGTGCTGCGGCCGGTCTGGGACGCCACCAACGGGAAGGACGGGTACGTCTCGATCGAGGTCGACCCGACTCTCGCGTTCGACACGGACGGCACGATCGCCGAGGCGCAGCGCTTGCACGACCAGGTCGACCGCCCGAACTGCCTCGTCAAGATCCCGGCGACGAAGGACGGTCTCCCGGCGATCGAGGAGATGATCGCGCGGGGCCACAACATCAACGTGACGCTGATCTTCTCGCTCCGGCGCTACGAGGAGGTCGTCGAGGCCTACCACCGCGGGTTGGAGCGACTGGTCGAGACCGGCGGCGACCCCGCCACCGTGACGTCGGTCGCGAGCTTCTTCGTCTCCCGCGTCGACACCGAGGCCGACCGGCGGCTGGAGGAAGTCGGCGCTCCGGACGAGCTGAAGGGCAAGCTCGCGATCGCCAACGCCAAGCTCGCGTACGCGCGCTACAAGGAGCTCCATTCCGGCGAGCGCTGGCAGGCGCTGCAGGACAAGGGCGCCCACACCCAGCGCTGCCTCTGGGCCTCGACCTCGACCAAGAACCCGGCCTACCGCGACGTCATGTACGTCGAGGAGCTGATCGGGCCGGAGACGGTCGACACGATGCCCCAGGAGACGATCGACGCGTTCGAGGACCACGGCGAGTCGGCGCTCACGCTCGAGGCCGACCTCGACGAGGCGCACCGCGTCTTCGAGCAGGTCGCCGAGGCCGGGGTGGACTACGACGACGTGGTCCTGACGCTCGAGCAGGAGGGCGTCCAGAAGTTCTCCGACTCGTTCGTCGAGCTCCTGGACGGCGTGAGCGCCAAGCGGGGCGAGCTCGTCTCGGCCTGAGGCTCGGCGCGTGGCGATCTATACGGAGGTGGCTGGCGAAGGGCCGGCGCTCGCGCTCGTGCACGAGGGAATCTGCGACAGCCGCATGTGGGACGGCCAGTGGGAGTCGTATGCGCGCCGCTTCCGTGTTCTCCGCGGCGATCTGCGCGGTTTCGGCCGCACGCCGTTCGAGGCAGGCCGGTATTCGAACGCCCGCGATCTGATCGAGGCGCTCGAGCTCCACGACTTCGAGCGGGTTGCGCTGCTCGGCGTCTCGCTCGGTGGCCGGGTCGCCCTCGAGGTCGCGCTCGCGCGCCCGGACCTCGTTCGCGCGCTCGTCCTCGTCGCTCCGGGCCTTCCTGGCCACGACTGGTCGAAGGAGGCGGTCGCCGGCTGGGCCGAGGAGGAAGCCGCGCTGGAGGCCGGCGACCTCGACGCGGCGGTCGAGGTCAATCTCCGCATGTGGGTCGACGGGCCGAGGCGGAGCCCGGACGAGGTCGACGCCGCGGTGCGGGCACGGGTCGGCGAGATGCAGCGCCGCGCGCTCGAGCTGCAGGTTTCCGTCGGTGACCGCGCCGAGGAGGTGCTGCTCGTGCCCGACCTGGCCGAGCGCCTCGGCGAGGTCGGGGTTCCGACCCTGGTGCTCGTCGGCGACGAGGATCTGCCGGATATGCACGCCATCTCCGACCGCTTGGCACGCGAGATTCCGGGCGCGAGGCACGCAACGATCGCGGCGACCGCACACGTGCCGAGCATGGAACGGCCTGTCGAGTTCGACGAGCTCGTGCTCGGCTTCCTCGAGGAGGCGGCGTGAGCACCGTAGCGGTGCACAAAGGCGGTCCCAACACCGGCCTGTTCGTCCAGGTCGTAGACGTGAGACTGGAGGACATCTGATGCAGCTAGGAATGGTCGGCCTCGGCCGGATGGGCGGAAACATGACGGAGCGACTGAGCAAGGCCGGCCACGACATGAAGACCTTCGACCGGTCGAGTGACTCGACAGCCTCGTCGCTCGAGGAGCTGGTGAGCCAGCTCGACCCGCCGCGCTCGGTCTGGCTGATGATCCCCGCCGCGGCCGTCGACGCCGCGGTCGCGGAGCTCGCCCCGCACCTCGAGCAGGGCGACACGATCATCGACGGCGGCAACTCGTACTACGTGGACGACCTGCGCCGCGCGAAAGAGCTCGCCGAGCGCGGAATCCACTTCGTCGACTGCGGCACGAGCGGGGGCGTCTGGGGCCTCGAACGCGGCTACTGCCTGATGGTCGGCGGCGACGACGAGGCCGTCGAACGCCTGCGGCCCGTGCTCGAGGCGCTCGCGCCCGGGGTCGAGGGCGCGGAGCGCACGCCCGGCCGTACGGGCGACCCCGCGCCCGAAGAGCAGGGCTGGCTCCACTGCGGGCCCCCAGGCGCCGGCCACTTCGTGAAGATGGTCCACAACGGGATCGAGTACGGGATCATGCAGTCGTACGCCGAGGGGCTGAACGTGCTCAGGCACGCGAACGTGGGCATGGCCGAGCGGGAGACCGACGCCGAGACGACCCCGCTCCGCGACCCCGACCATTACCGCTACGAGCTCGACCTTCCCGCCGTGACGGAGCTCTGGCGCCGCGGCTCGGTGGTCGCGTCCTGGCTGCTCGACCTCACGGCGCAGGCGCTGCACGAGTCGCCGACGCTCGACGACTATGCCGGCCGCGTGAGCGACTCCGGCGAGGGGCGCTGGACGGTGCTGGCCGCGGTCGACGAGGGCGTGCCGGTGCCGGTCCTCTCGGCTTCGCTGTTCGACCGCTTCTCCTCGCGCGGCGAGGCGGAGTTCGGCAACCGCGTCCTCTCGGCGATGCGCAGGGCCTTCGGCGGCCACCTGGAGAAGGGCGGATGACCGAGGCGGCGGAGGCCGAGCGCCAGCAGGCGAACCCGCTGATGGAAGGGCTCACGCTCCGGCGTGCGCCCGACCCGTGCGCGCTCGTCATCTTCGGCGCCTCCGGCGACCTGACCAAGCGCAAGCTGCTCCCGGCGCTCTACTCGCTCGCGTTTCGGCGCCTTCTGCCCGAGCGATTCGGCATCGTCGGCGCGGCCCGCAACGAGGAGAGCGACGACGAGTTCCGCGAGCGGATGAAGGCGGGCATCCAGGAGTTCGGCCGCGACCCGTTCAACCAGGAGACCTGGGACTGGCTTGCCGAGCGGATGCACTACGTCGCGCTCGAGTTCGCCGACGAAGCAGGCCACCAGGAAATCGTCAAGGTGCTGAACGAGCTCGACGAGACGCAGGGCACCGCCGGCAACCGTGTCTACTACCTCGCGGTCCCGCCGAGCGCGATCGGAACCATCGTCGAGAAGGTCGGGAAGCACCGCTCGGCCGAGGGCTGGACGCGCCTCATCGTCGAGAAGCCGTTCGGCCGCGACCTCGAGACGGCGAAGGCGCTGAACGCCGAGCTGCAGCAGACCTTCGACGAGAGCGAGATCTTCCGGATCGACCACTATCTCGGCAAGGAGACGGTCCAGAACCTGCTGGCGCTGCGCTTCGCCAACGGCATCTTCGAGCCGATCTGGAACCGCCAGTTCGTCGACCACGTCCAGATCACGGTCGGCGAGTCGATCGGGATCGAAGGCCGCGCCGGCTTCTACGAGCAGGCGGGCGCGATCCGCGACATCTTCCAGAACCACCTGCTCCAGCTCGTTGCGCTGACCGCGATGGAGCCGCCGATCGACTTCACCGCCGACTCCGTGCGCAACGAGAAGGTCAAGGTGCTGCGTGCGATGCACACGCCGGGCCCGAAACACGTCGTCCGCGGCCAGTACGGTCGCGGCTACGTCGAGGGCGAGGAGGTACCGGCCTACCGCGAGGAGGCCGACGTCGACCCGAGCTCGCTGACCGAGACCTTCGTCTCGGCCAAGCTGTACGTCGACAACTGGCGCTGGGCGGACACGCCGTTCTACGTCCGTGCCGGCAAGCGGCTCGCGCGCCGCGAGACGACGATCGCGATCGAGTTCAAGAAGGCGCCGCACCCGCCCTTCGAGGACGCCGGCGAGGAGAGCCTGCAGCCCAACGTGCTCGTCTGTCACATCCAGCCGGACGAGGGCGTCTCGCTCGAGTTCGCCGCCAAGGTTCCCGGTCAGGGCATGACGCTGCGCACCGTGCACATGGACTTCCTCTACGGCGGCGCGTTCCGCACCGGGATCCCCGAGGCCTACGAGCGGCTGATCCTCGACTGCCTGCTCGGAGACGCGACGCTCTTCACGCGCTCGGACGAGGTCGAGGAGCAGTGGTCGCTCGTGGACGCGATCGTCGCGTTCTGGAAGCGCGACCGGCCGGCCTTCCCGAACTACGAGGCGGGCACCTGGGGGCCGGCGGCCGCGGACGACCTGATGCGCAGGGACGGACGCTCGTGGCGGCGACACTAGGGTCGATCTCGGCGATCGAGCACGAGCTCGCGGCGCGGCGTATCGACCCCGAGTCGGGCGAGCCGTTCCAGCGGACGAGCGTCATGACCCACGTCGCGTGGGTGCCCGAGGCCTGGGTCGAGGCGGTGGAGGACGTGCTCTCCGGGCTTGCGGAGCGGCACCCTTCGCGAACGATCGTGCTCTTCCCCGAGCCGAACGAGGACGACGGGCTCGACGGGAGCGTCGAGGTCGGCCGGTACGCCGCCGGCCACGGACGGCAGATCTGTACCGAGACGATCCGGTTGCGCCTGCGCGGGAACCGCGCTCAGGCGCCGGCGAGCGTGATCGAGCCGCTGCTCCTGCCCGACCTGCCGGTCTTCCTGCGTTGGCGCGGGCTGCCGCCGTTCGGGGAGCAGCCGTTCGAGCAGCTGGTCCGCACGGTCGACCGCCTGATCGTCGACAGCACCGAATGGCCGTATCTGCCCGAGCCGTACGCGCCGCTCACTGAGATCTTCGACC
>DASPRN010000046.1:0-7130 GCA_035624425.1 Gaiellaceae bacterium | reverse complement strand
CGCGCCGGCCGCGCTCCTGCTGCTGCTCTACGAGCTCGTCGCCGAGGATCAGGGCGTCCCGCCCGAGAAGCTGCGCGGCACCGTCCAGAACGACATCCTCAAGGAGTACATCGCGCGCGGGAACTACATCTTCCCGCCGCGGCCGTCGATGCGGCTGACGACCGACCTGTTCGCCTACTGCGCCGAGCGGCTGCCGCACTGGAACACGATCTCGATCTCCGGCTACCACATCCGCGAGGCCGGCTCGACGGCGGTGCAGGAGGTCGCGTTCACCCTCGCGAACGGGATCGCCTACGCGCAGGCCGCGGTCGACGCGGGGCTCTCGCCCGACGAGTTCGGCGAGCGGCTGTCGTTCTTCTTCAACGCGCACAACGACTTCTTCCAGGAGGTGGCGAAGTTCCGCGCGGCCCGGCGGCTCTGGGCCGAGATCATGCGCGACCGCTTCGGGGCGACGAACCCGCGCGCCCAGGCCCTGCGCTTCCACGCGCAGACCGGCGGCTCGACCCTTACCGCGCAGCAGCCCGAGAACAACATCGTCCGCGTGGCTGTTCAGGCGCTCTCGGCTGTGGCCGGTGGCGCGCAGTCGCTCCACACGAACTCCTTCGACGAGGCGCTGGCGCTGCCGACCGAGCACGCGGCCCGGATCGCGCTCCGCACGCAGCAGCTGCTCGCGCACGAGGCCGGCGGTACCGACACGGCCGACCCGTTCGGGGGCTCCTACTTCATCGAGTCGCTGACGGACGAGCTCGAGGCACGGGCGCGCGAGCTGATCGCCCGCGTGGACGAGCTCGGCGGCGCGGTCGCTGCGGTCGAGCAGGGCTTCGTCCAGGGCGAGGTCGAGGAGGCGGCGTTCCGCTACTCGCAGCAGGTCGAGTCCGGCGAGCGGGTGATCGTGGGAGTGAACCGCTACCGGGAGGACGAGCCCGAGCAGATCGAGCTGCAGCGGATCGACCCCGAGGCCGAGCGCCGCCAGCTCGAGCGGACCGCGGGCGTGCGGGCCGGGCGGGAGGCGGCCGCGGCCGAAGCGGCGCTGGCGCGCGTCCGCGAGGCGGCGGGCGGGAGCGAGAACCTGCTGCCGCCGCTGCGCGAGGCACTCCGTGCGGACTGCACGATCGGCGAGCTCTGCAACGTCCTCCGGGACGAATTCGGGATGTACGACGCGCAACGCGCGCCTTGAGGATCCTCCTCGTCTCGCAGATGTACCCCGGCCCGGACGACCCGGACCTCGGCGTCTTCGTCGCGCAGCTCGAGCGGGCGCTGCGCGAGCGCGGGCACGAGATCGAGCGGGCCATGCTCGACACACGCGCGGGCGGCAAGCGCCGCTACCTCGCGCTCACCCGTCGCGCCGTCTCGGCCGCGCGCCGCTTCCGGCCGGATGTCGTCTACGCGCACTTCCTAGTGCCTGCGGGGACAATTGCCGCGCTGGCCTCGCGCGCGCCGCTCGTCGTGACCGCCCACGGCCGCGACGTCCGCAACGTCGGGGCGATCGCCGGCGTCCGCACGGTGACGCGGGGAACGATTCGGCGGGCCACTGCCGTGATCGCGGTCTCCGACTACCTGCGCCGCGAGCTCGAGGCCAAGGTGCCCGAGGCGCGCGG
Source organism: Gaiellaceae bacterium (assembly GCA_035624425.1). GTDB lineage: Bacteria > Actinomycetota > Thermoleophilia > Gaiellales > Gaiellaceae > AC-32. Next base: position 5,532 of record DASPRN010000046.1, on the reverse strand, counting down.
CAAGACGGAGGTGATCGACTCCGGCGTCGACCTCGGGCGCTTCCGGGTCGAGCCAGCGCCGGAGGACGGGCCGGCGTTCCTCTGCGTCGGCGGGCTGACCGAGCGGAAGAACGTCGTCCGCCTCGCGGACGCCTTCGCCGGGCTCGACGGCGGCACGCTGACCTTCGTCGGCGACGGGCCCCTGCGCCCGAGGCTCGAGGGCCGCGAGCAGGTCGAGGTCCTCCGGCCGGTGCCGCACGACGAGATCCCGGCGCTGATCGCCCGCGCCCGCGTCGTCTGCCAGCCGAGCCTGGTCGAGCCGCTCGGCCAGGCGCTGCTCGAGGCGATGGCCTGCGGCCGCTCGGTGGTGGCGACCCGCATCGGCGGCCCGCCGGAGTTCGTCCCGACGGAGGCCGGGGTGCTCGTCGATCCCCGCGACGTGGAGGCGATCTCGGCCGCGCTCGCCGCCGCGGCCGAGCTGCCCTGCCCGAATCCGGCTGCGAGAGAGGCGGCGGAGCACCACGACGTCCGCGAGCAGGCCCGCCTCGTCGAGGCCGTTCTGGAACGAGCCGCGCGCCAGCGGCTATCCTGACGGGCCATGGTCGGGTTTCTCGCAGTCCTCCAAGTCCTGATCTCCGTCGCGCTCGTGACGCTGATACTGATGCACTCCGGCCGTGACACCGGCTTCGCCGGCATGGGCTTCACCCCGGCGTCGCAGGGTGGGACGCACATCGTCGAGCGGAACCTGACGCGCCTGACCGTCGTCGTGGCGCTGCTCTTCCTCGCGAACACGATCGCGCTCTTCCACCAGCTCAAGTAGCAGGTGAAAACGGTTGCGCCGCTCGCCGCGCTCGCGCTTCTGGGCGCGGGTTGCGGGTCGCACGCTTCGACGGCGCCGCAGCTGCCGGCCGGCGGGCCACCCGGGGTCGTCAGGATCGCGCTCGCGCACCTGCTCTGGCCGCTCGACCCGGCCCGCGCCCGCACCCGCGATGAGATCGCCGTCGCCCGGGCGCTCTTTGCAACGCCACTCCGCACCGACCCGAGGACCGGTGCACTGCGGTCCGGCCTCTGCTCGAGCTGGAAGCCCTCTGCCGACCGTAGTCGTTGGAGCTTCCGCTGCCGTGACGCACGGGCGATCGCGATCGAGCTGAAGCGAACTGGCCTGGCCCCGGGTGCGTCGGCTCGAGGCCGCACGCTGACCGTTTCCTCACCGAGGGCGCCCTATCTGCTGACCGAGGCGCGGGCGGCGCCGCCCTCCGTCCCGGGGCCGTTCCGCCTCCTCCGCGCGAGCCCGACGCGAATCGTCGCCGAGCGCGGCGACGTCCGTCTCGACTTCCGGCAGCTCGATCCGACGAGCGCGGCGCGGCTCTTCCGCCACGGCAGGCTCGACGAGGCGCCGGTCCCGCTCGGCGACCTGCAGGCGGTCCTGCGCGATCCGCTGCTGCGGCCGGCCGTCCGGATCCGGAGGCTGCTCGCAGTCGATCTGGTCGTCGCCGAGCCGCGCGGCACGCTCGCTCGCTTCCCCAAGGTGCGCAGCGCCTACGACGACACCGCCGACCGCGCCGACTACCAGGCGCTCGTCCCCGAGCTCGAAGCTCCTGCGGCAGAGAACCTGGTCGCGCCCGCGTCCGCGAAGGTCGTGCGCGCCGCCGTCCTCGCGGCCGGCCGTGCCAAGAGCCGCGTCTCGAAGCTGCCGCAGGTCGCCGTCCGCTTCGCGTGGCCGGCCGATCCCGACCTCGCGTACGGCGCCGGCCTGCTCGTCGCCGCCTGGCGCGACATCGGCCTCGGCCCCTACTTCGCCAGAGGCAGGCCCGATGCACGCTTCGAGCGCCTGCTCGCCGCCTACCCGCGTCCCGACGCCCTGAGAGCAGCCGCCCACGGACAGAGGGTGATCCCGGTCTCGTGGGTCGTCGACGCCCGCCTGGTCTCGCCGCGCCTGCGTGGCTGGCGTGAGGACGAGCTCGGCGGCGTCGACTACACCGGGGTCAGACCCCGGGGGTAACCCGGGGTCTGACCCCAGGAGGAGGGCTGGCGCAAGGACGAGCGCGCCGCTCGACGAAGGTGGGGTCAGACCCCGGGGTACGGCGGGGTCAGACCCCGGGCGTACAGACCCCAGGGTACGGCGGGGTCAGACCCCGGGCGTAGAGCCGACGCCGGTGATGTCGAAGCGGGCGGTTGCAACCGCCGGGGTGAGGACGCCGTTCGGGTAGCGCTCGTCGTAGTACGACTCCTCGTTCACGAGCACCGGCTCGCGAGTCAGGCCCGGCAGCTCGGCCAGGAGCTCCGGCACGGAGACGGTGAAGCGCAGGTTCACGAGCGGCTCTGCGATCCGGCCGCCGCGGATGCGGAAGGTCCCGTCACGCGTCATGCCGGTGACGATGCCCTCGCGCGGGTTGACGACGCTCAGGTAGTGCAGGCGAGTGACGTAGATCCCGTCGCCCACCAGCTCGGCCAGCTCCTCCACCGAGCCGGCCTCGCCGCCTGCGACCGAGAGCGCGTACGGCAGCGGCCCCCAGTGGCGCAGCGAGGACGGCGGGCCGTGCCCGGTCGTCTGCTGTCCGCCGCCGGCGCGGGCCGCGCTCTGCCGGCCCCAGAGGACGCCTTCGAGCACTCCGTCGCGGACGAGCTCGACCCGTTGCTTGGGGCTGCCCTCGAAGTCGAACGCCTTCGGGAAGCCGCGTGGGTCGAGGGCATCGTCGGCGAGGGAGAACCGCTCGTCGAAGACCTTCTTGCCGATCCGCCCCGACGCGAAGCTTCGCTCCTCGAGCAGGCCGAGCGCGCCGAACGCGTCATAGGCGAAGTAGAGGAGGAGCTCCGCGAAGGCGTACGGCTCGAGCACCGCTGCGTACGGGCCTGGCTCGATTCCGGTCGCGCCGCGCGTGCGCTCGGCCTTGGCCACCGCGGCGCGGGCGGTGGCCGCCGGGTCGACCCCGTCGATCCGCCAGGACGACTGCTCGGCGTACCCCGAGGCGTCTTCGACCGCGGCGAGCGCGAGCACCGCCGCGTCGGTCATGGTCTGCGAGAGCGAGAGGCCGGTCGTGGAGGCGATCGCAAGCTCGGTCTCCCCGCTCGTGAAGTACCCGTAGAGGTCGAGCTCGGAGGCGTCGATCGCGGTCGCGGCGAGCGCCGCCTGGTCGCCCGCGTCGAGTGCAGCGGTCGCCTCGTCGTAGCCCTCGACCCGGGGCGGGTCGGTCTGCGGCGCCAGGCCGGGGAAGTCCGCATCTGCGGGAGCGCTCCCAGCAGCTTCGGCCGCGCGCGCCGCGAGGTCGCGCAGCCCGTCCTCTCCCGGACGGTTGCCGACGGCGATCCCGAGCCGCCCCTCACGCACGACCTGCAGCTCGACGACCTCGTTCTCGACCAGCGTCGGCTGGTGCACCTCCGAGGCCGCGTAGCGCGCGAGCCCGGAGCGCTCGCGCCGCACGATCGCCTGCGCCTCGTCGCCCTCGGCCGCGCGCACGGCCCGCTCGGCGAGCTCGAGCCCTTGACTCACGAACGGAACCCCACCTGGACGTTGCGGAAGCGCGCCGGCGACGTCCCGTGCGAGACGTGGGCGTGCTGGCCGGGCTGGCCCTTGCCGCAGTTGGTCAGGCCGTGCAGCACCCACTCCTCCCGGCCGGCGACCGCGTCGAGCGTGCCCCAGAAGTCGGGTGTCCGCCCGGTGTAGGTCGCGTCGCGCAGCATCCGGCCGAGCTCGCCGCCCTTGATCTCCCACGCGACCTGCGTGCCGAACTGGAAGTTGAGCCGCTGGTCGTCGATCGACCAGCTCTTGTTCGTCTGCAGGAAGAGGCCCTCGTCCACGTCGGCGATCAGCTCGTCGAGCGAGCCCTCGCCGGGCTCGAGGTTGAGGTTCGTCATCCGCACGAGCGGCATCCGGCTCCAGCCGTCGGCGCGCATCGAGCCGCCGGCGCCGTTGCCGATCCGCGCCGCGGTCTCGCGCGAGGTCAGGAACCCGCTCAGGATCCCTTCTGCGACCACAGGCTCGCGCCGCGCGGGAACGCCCTCGTCGTCGAAGGCGAAGGTGCCGAGGCCGCCGAGGGTGGTGGAGTCGGCCGTGATGTTCATGTGCTCGGAGCCGTAGCGCAGCGAGCCGAGGTCGCCGGGGGAGAGAAAGCTCGTGCCGGCGTAGGCGGCCTCGGTGCCGTAGACGCGGTCGAGCTCGGTCGGGTGTCCGACCGACTCGTGCACCTGCAGCTCCATCTGCTCGGTATCGATCACCACCGTGGTCACGCCGGCGGGGCACGGGTCGGCGCGGAGGAGGGCGGCGGCCTGCTCGGCGACGCGCGGCGCCTCGCGCTCGAGCGCGAGCGACTCGACGTACTCCCAGCCGGCCTGGGCGCTCGAGCCGCCGTGTGCGCTCGGGTGGCTGCGGATCTGCGTGATCCCTTCGCGCACGGCCATCGCGTCGATGCCGCCGCCGCACTCGACGGTCTCCTGCTCGATCGAGGCGCCGTCGGACGAGACGAACAGCTTCTGCTCCTGCTGCGCGCGGACCGACGCGGCCGTCACCTTGACGTCCTCGTGCTCGAGCGCGGCCTCCGCGCGCAGGCAGTGCTCGACCTTGTCGGCGAGCGAGATCTCGAAGGGGTGCTTCTCGTAGGCGGTGCGGTACTCGCCCTGGGCCGGCTCGACGGGCGCCAGCTCGCGGCGGTGGCTGCCCGGCGCGGCCTCGGCGAACGCGCAGGCCCTGGCGGCGGCGGCGCGCGCGGTCTCGGCGCTCAGCTCGTTGTCGCAGGCGAACCCCCAGGCGCCGCCGACGAGCACCCGCACGCCGAGGCCCTGGGTCTCGACGTCGTCGAGCCGGTCGACCCGGCGGTTCCGCGTCGCGACGGTCTGCGAGCGCCGGATGACGACTCTCGCGTCCGCATATGACGCCCCTGCCGCAAGAGCCGCGGCCACCGCCTCGTCGCACAGCTCCCGCACGTATCGATACCTTAGGCGATATCGGACGCTGGGGCGTTTGTCCACGAATAGCGAGCGACCTCAGACGGTCGCGCGTGCGAAGCACGCACGACCTCTCTGGTCGGCGCCGCCGAGTCGGCGCCTCAGATCAGGTTGACGAGGGGCGAGGAAGGCGTGGCTACAATGGCCTGCGCGCGCTGGTGGCGGAATTGGTAGACGCGCAAGGTTGAGGGCCTTGTGGGGTTGATACCCCGTGGAGGTTCAAGTCCTCTCCAGCGCATCGAGCGGCCGTTCGAACAGGCGGCCGCTTTTTCGTGTTTGACAAACCTAGCGTGAAGATATATCGTCGCGATACATGAAGCAGACAGCAGTGACGCCGGTCGTGCTGGGGATGCTCTCGCTCGGGCCTCGCTCCGGGTACGACATCAAGGCCGTGGTCGACCGCTCGACCCGGTTCTTCTGGGCAGCCAGCTACGGCCAGATCTACCCCGAGCTGCGCAGGCTCGAGGAGGAGGGCCTGATCGAGGGAGAGGACGCGCCCAGCGGCGGGCGCAGCCGGCGGGTCTTCCGGCTCACGGACGCGGGCCGCAAGGCGCTCGAGGATTGGCTGCTCGGCCCGAAGACGACGATCGAGTACCGCGACGAGTCGCTGCT
>DASPRN010000041.1:0-9456 GCA_035624425.1 Gaiellaceae bacterium | reverse complement strand
CTACGCCCGGCGGACCGGAGCGGCCGTCGTGCACGACTTCGCCTACGGCGACCTCGTCTTCGACGGGCGCGCGCCTTGCAGCTTCCTCGCGACGACGGGCGCGAAGGAGGTCGGCGTCGAGATGTTCTCGATGTCCAAGTCGTACGGGATGGCCGGCTGGCGGGTCGGGTTCGTGGTCGGGAACGCGGAGATCGTCGAGCGGGTCAACCTGCTCAACGACCACGTCCGCGTCGGGATCTTCCGGCCGATCCAGGAGGCCTGCATCGCGGCGCTCACGGGGCCACAGGACTCGGTCGCCGAGCGGCGCGACACCTACCAGCGACGGCGCGACCGCGTGCGCGAGGTGCTCGGGCCGCTCACCTGCGAGGGGACGTTCTACGTCTGGCTCGAGCTCCCGCCCGGCCTGACGGCGGACCAGCTGCTCACCGAGCACCGGGTCGTAGTCGCGCCCGGCGAGGGCTTCGGCCCGAGCGGCGCCGGCTGGGCGCGCCTGAGCCTGGCGGTCACCGAGGAGAGCCTCGAGCTCGGGCTGGAACGGCTTGCTCCAGCGCTCCAGCCTCGCTCGAACGAAGGAACTACTCAGGCTTAGGCCTGGTCCGGCCGATCTCTTGGCGGGGGCCGGAGTACCTCACCGGAAATCTCTCCCGTGTGAGATGCGGTCCGGTTGGGCGCCGCAGCCGGCCGGACCGGCTCCGGCCCTCGTGTTCAGACCTTGGCGCCCTCCAGCTCGACGACCGGCGCCTCGAAGAGGTCGATCGACTCGATCGTGATGCCGAGCTGGGCGGTCATGCCCTTCCGGCGCTCCTCCAGCGTCTCCTCGGCGGCGTCGGCCGCGTCCTTGCTCTCCCAGAGGATGATCGCCTTGGCACGGCTCCGGTCCGTGTCGATGAGGCTGATGTAGCCCTCGAAGCCGTCATAGGAGCGCAGCATCGGGATGACGGTGCCGCGGATCATCTCCAGCGCGGGCTCGCGCTTGGACGACTCGGCACCCGAGAACGTGATGACGCGTGCGTACATGGAGGCCTCCTCCGGTCGGGTCTCCCGATCCTACGCCTCGCTCGGCGGCGCGGGCTCGTTGGCTAGGAGCTCTCGCGGCCGCGGTGCTTGCGCCAGAAGGTCAGGGCGCCGACAAGGCCGGCGAAGCTGGCCGCGAGAAACGGCGTCTTCAGGCGGCTTCCTTCGGAGGGCTTCCTCCGTACGACGCGCTTGCTGACCTTCCAGACGCCCCAGCCGATGACGGCGTTGCGGCGGTTGACGATGCTCATCCTGGTGTTCTAGCAGCTATCGCGCGGGCCGAAGCCTACGTTGGGCTCGCCCGGGGTCAGACCCCGGGCGTGCGTGGGGTCAGACCCCGAGCGTGCTAGTAGCTATCGCGCGGGCCGAAGCCTACGTTGGGCTCGCCGGGGTCAGACCCCGGACGTGCGGGGGTCAGACCCCGGCCGTGGCGCTTCAGGCACTTGCGGGCGCCCTGCGCTTGTTCGGGAAGTGGATCGCGCGGCCGAGGGCGAGCAGGCCGGCCTCTTTGATTCCTTCGCTCAGCGTCGGGTGCGCGGCCATTCCGTCGGCGACGGTCTCCACCGTGGCCTCGGCGTCGAGGGCCACGGTGCCGGCCTCGATCAGGTCGGTGACGTGCGGGCCGACCATCACCACGCCGAGAAGCTCCCCGTAGCGGGTCTCGTGGATCGACTTGACCCAGCCGACCGTCTCGTTCTGCATCACGGCGCGCGCGTTCGCGACCCAGGGGAAGACGCCGACGGAGACATCGTCGCCGTGCTGCTCGCGCGCCTCGGCCTCGGTCAGCCCGACGCCGGCGATCTCCGGATCGGTGTAGATCGGGCGCGGGACGCCGCGGTTGTCGACGACGGCGTCGTGGCCCATCGCGTTCTCGGCCGCGACCTCGCCCTCGCGGAAGGCGGTGTGAGCGAGCTGCCAGTAGCCCGCGCAGTCGCCGACCGCGTAGATGTGCGAGAGGGTGGTGCGGCGGTGCTCGTCGGCGGCGATGCCCGTGCGCCTGTCGAGCTCGACGCCGATCTCCTCGAGCCCGAGGTTCTCGACGGTCGGCCCGCGGCCGGTGGACACGAGCATCAGATCGGCCTCGGTCGTCTCACCCCCGTGGTGGACGACGAGCCCGCTGCCCGTGTCCTCGACTCTGTCGGCGGAGGTCTCGAGGTGGAGCGCGATGCCGCGCTTGCCGAACTGCTTGGCCAGCTCCTTCGCCGCGTCGGCGTCCTCCTGCGGGATCAGCTGCGGCAGCATCTCGATGATCGTCACCTCCGAGCCGAAGCGGCGGAAGATCGAGGCGAACTCGCAGCCGATGATCCCGCCGCCGAGGACGACCAGCCGCCTGGGCACCTCGGTCTGGCCGAGGAGGCCCTCGGAGTCGACGCAGCGGTGCGAGTCGAGCCCGTCGATGGGTGGGCGCAGCGGGTAGGAGCCCGTCGCGACGACCGCCTGCTTGAAGTTGACGTCTTCCCCGCCCTCAATGGCGATGGTGTTCGGGCCGGTGAAGCGGCCCGTGCCCTTGACCCATTCGACGCCGTTCGACTTGAAGAGGCTGGCGACGCCCGAGGTCATCTGCTTGACGACGGCGGCCTTCCACTCGTTCGCGGTCGCGAAGTCGAGGGTCGGCTCGGAGATCCTGACGCCGAGCTTGGCGAAGCTCTCCTCGGCCTCCTTGATGAAGAAGGCGGTCTGCACCCAGGCCTTCGTCGGGATGCAGCCGATGCGGAGGCAGGTGCCGCCGAGCTCCGGCTCCTTCTCGATGCAAATCGTCTTGGCTCCGAGCTGAGCGGCGCGGATCGCAGCGGTGTAGCCGCCCGGCCCGCCGCCGAGGACGGCAACGTCACAATCCATCGTCTTGGGCTCCTCGCTTGGGTTCGGGGTGGCCGATCCTAGCGACGGGAGGCGGTTTCACGCTTTCGGCACAGGTGCGTCACACACGCGTGACACTTTCCTGATTACGCTCATGCCGGGTGGTGGTTCGGGGTGGCCCCAAGGCGCAAGGAAGCAAAGCGGCGGCGCGGCTCCCGAGCTGGGCTACGCCGAGCGGGTGCGGTCCGCGCGCCGGGCGGAGAGCTGCCGTCCGAGCTGGTGTCCCGCGAGCCCGCCCAGGACGGCAAGCGCGAAGGGGATCACGTCCGGCCAGCTGGCGTTGTTCGCGAAGACGACCTCGGTGAAGAAAGCGCCGATCGCGAAGCCGATCACGATGCCGACGATTGCGCCGAGTATTGCCATCACCGGAGCAAATCACCTCATCCGCGGCGAGACAAGCCTCGCGGAGGGCTACGCGCCGGCCAGGTCGGCGCGCATGGTGTAGGCGCCTTCGTCCTCGCGCACGCGCTGGAAGCCGTGGCGCTCGTAGAGCGAGACCGCAGGGTTGTCCTTCTCCACGCTGAGGCTGATCGCCGCGTACCCCTCGGCTCGCGCCTTCGCCATCAGCGCATCCAGCAACTCCGACCCGAGCCCCGACCCGCGTTTGCTGGGCACGACCGCGATCGACAACTCCGGCGTCTCCTCGTCGATGAACCCGTAGCCGGGGTTGTCCGCCTTGAAGAGCCGGTACCACGCGGCTCCGACCGGCTGGAAGTCCTGGATCGCGACCAGCGCCGTGTCGCCCGGCCGCCCCCAGCGTTCGACGTAGCGCTGCACGGGCGGTTCGCCCGACTCGGGCACCGTCGTCGCCCGCCAGTAGTACGCGTGGCGCAGCATGTCCTTGAGGAAGTGCACGTCGCGCGGCCCGGCCCGCCGGATCACGCGACCTCCTCGGAGCGCTGGATCCGGCATCGACGTGCTCGGTTTCGTGGAGAGCAGATTCTCACAGCATCAGCGCCGGCTCCTCCAGCAGCTCCTTGACCGACTGGAGGAACTCGGCGGCCGGCGCGCCGTCGACGGCACGGTGGTCGAACGTCGCGGTCAGGGTCAGCATCGGGCGCAGGACGATCTCGCCGCCGGACGGGACGGCGCGTTCCTCCGTCGCTCCGACGGCGAGGATCGCGGCCTGCGGCACGTTGAGCACGGCCGTAAAGCGCTCGACGCGGTACATGCCGAGGTTGGAGATCGTGAAGGTGCCTCTTTCCATGTCCTCGCGCTGCAGCTTCCCCTCTCGCGCCCGCGTGACCGCAGCCGCGCGCGCGGCTGCGGTCTCGGCCAGAGTCAGGCGCTCGGCCCCGTGGATCACCGGGACGACCAGGCCCTGGGGTGCGGCGACTGCGATCCCGATGTTGGCGGTCGGATGGATCAGAATGGCTGCCTCCGTCCACTCCGCGTTTACCTCCCGGTGGCGCATCAGTGCTGCGGCGCAGACCTTGATCAGGACGTCGGTGACCGTCAGCTTCGGGCCTTCCTCGGTCTCGCGCAGGCGCGCGACCAGGGCGTTCACGTGGGACATGTCGGCCGAGGACTGCAGCTGGAAGACGGGGATCTGCCACGCCTCGGTCAGACGCCTCGCAATCGTCCGGCGGACGCTCGTCAGCTCGCGGCGCTCGACCTCACCCAGGACGACGGGCGCCGGCGCAGCGGCCGGAGCCAGAGGCGCACCAGCTTCGGTGCGCTCGACGTCGTCGGCGACGATTCGCCCCTCGGGCCCGGTCCCGCGCAGCGAAGCGAGGTCGACTCCCCGCTCCCGCGCGATCCGGCGCGCGAGTGGCGACGCCTTGACGCGACCCCCTGCCGAAGCCACGGGCCGTTCCTCCCGCTCGGCGGGGCGGCCGTCCTCCTGCCGCGGCTGGGGCACGGGCTCGGCCGCGGGCTCCGGCTCGGCGGCGATCCCGGGAACTTCCTCCCCGGCCTCGCCGATCACCGCGATGGTCCGGCCGACCGGCACCTCCCCCTCCCGCACCGCGATCTTCAGCAAGAGGCCCGAGGCCTCCGCCTCGACCTCCTGCGTCACCTTGTCGGTGTCGAGCTCGTAGAGCGGCTCGCCCTTCTCGACCGGGTCGCCCTCGGCCTTCAGCCACCTGACAATCGTGCCGGACTCCATCCCCTGTCCGAGCCGGGGCAGCTTGACCTCGCTAGCCATCGCCCCTCCGAACACCCAGGGACTGTCCCTGGGACACGTCCAAATCAGGCACGTCCGAACTCGGACAACCGCAGCTCCGAGCCGCCCAGCCGTCCGAGCCAGGTCTCGAGGCGCCATGCCAGGGGGACAGTCCCTGGGACCTGGCCAAAAGGGACAGTTCAGCCACGCGCGACCGTCCGCTTGATCGCCTCGAGCACGTCGTCTGCGTGCGGCACGACGTACTCCTCCATCACCGGCGCGAAGGGCAGCGGCGCAAACCGCGCACCGACGCGTTCGACCGGCGCGTCGAGCCAGTCGAACGCCTGCTCCTGGACGACGGCCGCGATCTCGGCGCCGAAGCCGCCCCGCGTGACCGCCTCGTGGGCGACGACGACGCGGTTCGTCTTCTTCACGGAGGCGACCAGGCCGTCGAGGTCGAGCGGCTGGAGCGTCCTCGGGTCCCAGACCTCGACCGAGACCCCCTCTGACTCCGCCTGCTCGGCCGCCCGCAGCGCCTCGTGCACGAGCCGCCCCGTCGCGACCACCGTCACGTCCGAGCCCTCGCGGTGCACGCGCCCCCAGCCGATCGGGATCGCCTCGAGCTCATCGGGCACGTCTTCCTTCAGCCCGTAAAGCGTGCGGTGCTCGAAGAAGACGACCGGGTTGTCGTCGTAGATCGCCGACCAGAGCAGGCCGCGCACGTCGGCCGGAGTCGAGGCGAAGACGACCTTCAGGCCGGGCACGTGCACGAACCACGCCTCGACCTGCTGCGCGTGTTGCGCGCCGGGCGACCAGCCGGCCCCGCCCTGCGTCCGGATCGTTAGCGGCACCTTTAGCTGGCCGCCCGACATGTAGCGGTGCTTGGCCGCCTGGTTGACGATCTGCTCCATCGAGACCGTCAGGAAGTCCTCGTACATGACCTCGACGACGGGCCGCATGCCCTGGATCGCCGCGCCGATCCCGGCGCCGACGATCGCCATCTCGGAGATCGGCGTGTTGCGGACCCGCTCGGGCCCGAACTCGTCGAGCATGCCGGCGGTGACGCCCATCGAGCCGCCCATCTCCGCGATGTCCTCGCCCATCACGAACACGTTCTCGTCCTGCCGCATCGCCTGCGACAGCGCTTCGCGCACGGCCTCGCGATAGGAAAGCTCAGGCATAGATGTTTCTGAGAGCGTCCTCAGGCTTCGGGTCGGTGCCGGCCTTGGCGAACTCGACCGACGCCTCCACGAGCTCCTGCACCTCGCGGTCGATCTCGTCGAACTCCGCGTCGGAGATCGCGAGCTTCTCGCGCAGGAGGGTGATCGGGTCACGCGTTTCCTGCAGCTCGCGCAGCTGCTCCTTGTCGCGGTAGACCTGCGGGTCGCCGATGTAGTGGCCGACCAGGCGCTCCGTCTGGACGTGCAGGAACACCGGGCCCTTGCCGTCCCGCGCGTGCTTGAGCGCCCGCTGCGCGACGCGGTGCACCTCCTCGACGTCCTGGCCGTCGGCTCGCATCACCCTCATCCCGAAGGCCTCGGCGCGCTTGCTCAGGTCACGGATCGGCGAGTGCTGGCTCTCCGGGGTCGACTCGGCCCAGCGGTTGTCCTCGAGCACGAAAACCGCGGGCACCTGCCAGAGCTGCGCCAGGTTGAGCGATTCGTGGAATGTGCCGATGTTGGTCGCCCCGTCGCCGAAGAACGCGACCGCGACGCGCGGCTCCTTGCGCAGCTTGAAGGCGAGCGCCGCGCCGGTGATCGCAGGGAGCCCGCCGCCGACGACCGCGTTTGCGCCGAGGTTGCCGCGCTCGACGTCGTAGAGGTGCATCGAGCCGCCGTAGCCGTGCGAGCAGCCCTCGAGCTTCCCGTACAGCTCGGCCATGACCGCGTTCGGGTGCGTGCCGCGCGCGAGTGTGTGACCGTGCGCGCGGTGCGTCGAGGCGAAGACGTCGCCGTCGTCCAGCGCCTGGCAGACGCCGACCGCGACCCCCTCCTGGCCGATCGCAACGTGCAGGAACCCCGGCAGCTCGCCGGCGCGGAAGCGCTCCTCGACCTTCTCCTCGAAGCGCCTGATCAGGAGCATCTCGCGCAGGAAGGTGCGCAGCCGTTGCTCGCTCAGCGTGCCTCTCCGCTCGACCCTCGCCATGCGCGTGAGCTTAGAGGCTATCTCCCTGCTCAGGGCGCAATGTCCTGCCACCGAGATGGTGCGTCGGACGGCGGCGTCGGCAAAGCCGCCGCCGCCTTTGTGTCGGCGTCGCGAAGCGACCGCCTATAGTCAGCCCCGTGAGCATCGTTGGCCAGTGGCAGGCAATCCAGGAGGGCCTGCCGGAGGGGTGGGCCGACGCCCGGTTGCGGCTCACTGTCGCGGACGAGGACGACGGCGGCCGGGCCGCCGCGCTGCTCGGCCCGGCGATCCCGGGGCGCCGCGGGAAGGTGATCTCGTTCCACGTCACCCAGCGCGGGAGCGGGGCCTCGCCCGCGCTCGCGGGGCGGCTGCTGGAGCGTCTCGACGGCGAGAGGATCGATGCGACGCTGGAGCTCGTCGGGACGACCGAGGTGTCCAAAGCTGTCGCGGAGGAGCGGCAATCATTCGTGGCGGACTGGGACGCGGCGCTTGCCGCGCTGCCAGGCGACTGGAGTGACCTCTACGCCGAGGTCGAGCTCGACTCGAGCGACTACCTCGACCGGGCCGCGCTGCTGCTGGCGCCGGTCAACCCTGCGCGCGACGGGATCAGGCTGGCCTTCCGGTTCCGGGCGGCGAGGCGCTTCGGGTACGGCGTATCGACCGAGATGGCCCGGCGCTGTCTCGAACGGCTCGACGCCGAGGGAACCCGCGGGACCGTGCGCGTTCTACGTGCGCTTTCGGACACTCGGCCGGTTCAGACCCAAGGCCCCGTCTGGTACGTCGGCGGCAAGAGCGTCTGAGCCGGTCGGCGACTCCGGCCAAAGGGACCCCATCCCTAACCCCCACCCTCCCCGGGGGATACCTCGAGGGTAGCGGCGAAAAGCGCACGGAAGTGTGGCGCAATCGTGACGGGAGTGTGACTTCTCAACCCAGCGCGGCACGCAGCTCTCGGGCGACGGTGCGCGCTTCGGCGACCGAGCGCGTGATCACCAGGCACGTGTCGTCGCCCGCGAGCGTCCCCACGATGCGCGGGTGGCCGAGCCGGTCGAGCGCGCGGGCGATCGCCGGAGCCGAGCCGAGCTCCGACTGGACGACGACGATGTTCTGCGCCGCCGTGGCGCGCAGCCCGAACTGGCCCAGCACCGACTCGAGCGTCGTGCGCGAATCGGCTTGCCGCGCTCGGCCGGGCAGCACGTAGCGCGGGCGCCCGAGCGCATCGGTCGTCTTCTCGAGCCCGAGCTCGCGGATGTCGCGCGACACCGTCGCCTGCGTCACCGCGCAGCCGGCCCGGGAGAGCGCCGAGGCGAGCTCCTGCTGGCTCCCGATACGCCGGCGCGAGACGACGCTCGCAATCAGCCGCTGCCGCCCGGGCTTACCCAGCCTCTTCGCGCGGGGACCTTCAGCCTGCATACCACACGGTGTTTTGGACGGCCGCGCCGGCCAAGCCGTCGCGACCTCCTTGGTCGGCGTCGCAGGCGAGCGCCGTTGCGAGCCTCCTGGCGCGGTGCGGGCGCGAGTCCATCCAGTTACAGTAATTCCCAGGTTTGGCCGAGTCATCGTCAGGCAAACAACCGGGAGTGCTGCGGAAGCTGCTCTGGACCGGTCTCTACACCGGGCTCGCCGCGGGCGCGACGCTCGCCGCCCGCCGGGCCGCCTCCAAGATCTGGACACTCGCGACCGGCGAGGCGCCGCCGGCGAAGCGATGACCAGCGCCGATCTCCTCGTCGAACGGGGCGCCCAGCGCCTCCACCTGCTCGCCGGCCGTGCTGCCGCGCGCGGTGACGGCATCGGCACCTGGCTTGCCGAGGAGCTGGAGGCCGACGCCGCCTTCCTGCGCAAGCTGAAGCCGAGCCTGATCGCAGCGCGGATGCGCACGAACGGCGCCGCCCCCGCCGAGCCGCAGCCGGCGCCCGGGAATCCGGAGCCGCCGGCCCCCGGGAATCCGGAGCCGCCGCCGGCTGCGTCCGCGGAGCCGACCGCCCCTTCGAAGCGCAACCCCAGACCGTCCGGCCGCCCGTGGGCGCCGTGGCTCCTCGTCGGCGCCGCGCTCACCGCCGGCATCCTCGCCGCGAGAGCTCTGGACTGGAGAGGCCATGCCACGCGCGACTGAGCACGAGGCGAAGCTCGGCGCCTCGGCCAAGCAGGTCGCCGAGCACGCGAGCGCGCTGGCCCGGCTCGAGGTGGAGCTGGCGACGCTCGAGGTCAAGCGCAAGATCGCCTCGCTCGGCCGAGGGGTCGCCTTCGCGGCAGCCGCAGTCCTGTTGCTGCTGTACGCGCTCGGGTTCGGGCTCGCGGCGGCCGCAGCCGGAATCGCCACGGAGCTCCCGTTCTGGGGCGCCCTGCTGATCGTCACCGGT
>DASPRN010000093.1:0-22480 GCA_035624425.1 Gaiellaceae bacterium | reverse complement strand
TCCGCCCGGTCGAGCAGCTTCGAGAACTTCGCCTTCACGACCATCGACGCGCGGGACATCAGGCCGGCCATGCGTCCTCCTCTCGGGTGCGGAACGTCTAGCCTAGCGAGGTCGTGATCGTCGAGCGGAGCATGCACCCGGACTGGCTCTCGAACGCGTATCTGATTGCCGACGAGCCGGGCGGGACGGCGGTCTTCGTCGACTCCGGTGCGCCGCTCCAGCCGCTCTTCGAGGCGGTCGAGCGCGGTGGCCTGACCGTCACGCACCTGCTGACGACGCATGCCGACGCCGACCACGTCGCCGGCGACGACGAGATCCGCTCGCGCTACGGCGTTCCGGTCGTCAAGGGCGACCTCGAGACGGGCGGCCTCTCGATCGAGGCCCTGCCGACGCCCGGCCACAAGGACGATCACCTCGCCTTCGTGATCAACGGCGAGGCGTGCTGCACCGGCGACGTGCTCTTCAAGGACGCCGTCGGCGGCGGCGACTTCGGGCAGATCAAGCGCTCGGTGATGGAGGTGCTGATGCAGCTGCCGGCGGAGATGCGGGTACTGCCGGGCCACACCGACGAGACCACCATCGGCCGCGAGTGGGAGGAGAACCCGTTCATCCGCATCTGGCGCGGCGCCGAGCCCGAGGGAACCGAGCGGGTGCGGGTCGGCGGCGAGGAGGCGACGCTGATCGTCTGGTCGCCCGACTACGACGGCAAGGGCAAGGCGTGGGTCCGGTTCGACGACGGCCGCGATGGGATCATTGGCGGCTCTCGGGTCGAGAGAATGGAGGGTTGAGATGGCGATCAAGCTCCACCGCTGCGGCAACATCTGGGTCAAGATGAGTGGCCACCCGTGCTGGAAGGTGCAGAGCGCGCTCGACGAGCAGGGGATCGAGTACGAGCTCGTGCCGATGCCGTCCATGCGCTGGAACCGCGAAGAGACCGAGAAGGCGACCGGCCAGAAGAAGTACCCCTGGATCGAGTTCGAGGACGGCTCGATCTACCGCGAGGAGTCGAAGGACATGGCCGCGCGGATCCGGGCCGGCCAGCTGAACGAGGCCCCCCGCGCCCAGCCGTCCGCTCCGGCGTGATCGTCCCGGAAGAGGTCGAGCAGTACGCCGAGGCGCACACGACTCCGCCCGAGCCGCTTCTGACCGAGCTGGCCGAAGAGACGAAGGCGACTCTACGGTCGCCCGGGATGCTGACCGGCCCGGTCGAGGGCCGACTCCTGGAGTTGCTCGTCTACGCGCTCAAGCCGAGCCGCGTGCTCGAGCTCGGCACCTACAGCGGCTACTCGTCCCTCTCGATGGCCGCGGGCCTGCCGGAGGGAGGCCGCATCGACACCTGCGAGGCCGACGAGACCCACGCGGAGGTGGCCCGGCGCTACATCGCGCGCTCGCCGTACGCCGACCGGATCACGGTGCACGTGGGACCGGCGCTGGAGACGATCCGGCAGCTCGACGGCGAGTTCGACTTCGCCTTCGTCGACGCGGATAAGAGGAACTACCTGAACTACTACGAGACGCTGGTGCCGCGGCTCGCGCCCGGCGGGCTGATGGCGTTCGACAACACGCTCTGGAGCGGCCGCGTGGCCGATCCGGGCGATGCCGACGAGATGACGCAGCTGATGCGCGAGCTCAACGACCGCCTCGCGACCGACCCGAGGGTCACCGCGGTGATGCTGACCGTCCGCGACGGCGTCACCCTGGTTCGGCGAAACGCCTAGCTACAATGCCCTTCGCGCGGGGCTATAGCTCAGTTGGGAGAGCGCCTGGATCGCACCCAGGAGGTCGCCGGTTCGAGTCCGGCTAGCTCCACCTCGCTTCCCTGACCGGCGGCTTCGCCGCCTCGCCCTCCTGGACGCGCTCCACTCGCCGCCCCGTGCGACTCAGCACTGTGACGGCGGCCTACGCACGCCCAGGAGCACGTCAGGAAACCGAGGCCTAACCGACGCGATCAACCTCCACCCAGACGCCGTTACGGCCGACGCCAGCAAAGCCGGCGTCGGCGGCGCTGTGGGATAAGTCTTACAGTTCCGGCACGAAGGACACTTGACACCCAAAGGTGTCCGACACCGTTTCTCTTAGACGCTCCAAGGTGTCCGACACCGTTTCTCAGAACAGCCCGGCTGCCTGGCGGGCGAACGCGAGCGGCGTGGCGGCCGTGAGGTCGATCGCGGGCTCGACGGTCGAGTAGGCCTGCACGTTGTCCTGGTAGACCGCCTTCGCGTCGAACGGCTTGAAGGCGTCTCCACCTTGTGGTGGGCATCGGCGCATGTGCTCGACGGTGCCGGTCGCCGCGTAGCTGTTCGGCCCCTCGACGGCCGCACCGGCCAGGATCGGCCTCGAACCGTCGCGCGAGCCCACGAGGTTCGCCACCTGGTGCTGCATGCAGTGCGGGAAGGTGGCCCCGTCTCCGACCAGGAGGGACGTGCCCCAGGGGTTCGCGCCCAGGATGTTCCCGAGCCAGCGACTGCTCCAGGCCGCATAGGTGCGCGCGCCGGTCAGCTCGTCGTACTCGCTCGCGGTGACGGAGAGGCCGGCGCCGTGAGCGGTCGTGTCCCAGGTCGCCCACGGGTAGCCGAACTGAAACGGGTCCCGGCCCGCCTGGGCGAGCCCGCGCCGCACCTGCTTGCGCAGGTCGCGGACGAGCCCCGCCCTGGTGACGGCCAGGCCGCCCGGCGTCCCGTAGCGGCGGATGGCCTGCGCGAGCTCGTAGTGGGCGAGCCCGCTGACGTCGTAGAGGTTGAGGGTGTCGGCGGCGTCGTTCGGGCCGTGGATGTACGCGCGGGCCCAGCGAGCCGCGGCCCGCAGGTAGTAGCTCCCGTCCGCGTGCGGCAGCCCCGACGGGGGCGTTCCCTCCCGCAGCGCGAGGGCGAGCTCGGCCGCACCGAGCTCGAGGTCGTCCCGCCACTCTGTCTCGCCGTAGAAGTCGAACGGGATCACCGTCAGGAGCTTCTTCGGGTGGGTGTTCGCGAGGTCGAAGACGTGCTCCGCGTCGAGGAGGCACCGGCTCGCGTACGCCGGGTCGGCGCGGTGCCAGAGCTGGTAGCAGAGCGCGAACGCCGCGGCGTCGCGACCGGCGAGGTTCGGGCTGATCCGAGAGCCCGGCGGTCCTGCCCGGAAGACCGGCCGGTGCCGGATGTAGCGGAAGCGCGCGGCTGACCCGCCGTAGGCGTCGTCCCGCTGCGGGAGCCGCCAGATGTCGTGGTCGCCGACGATCGCGTCGTTGCCGGATCCGATCCCGACCTGATAGTAGAGCGTGCGGTTCGGGTCGTCCCACATGCGCTCGAGCCAGTCGAGGCCGAACCGCCCCTCCCGCTGGAGGTTCGAAGTGCGCGAGCCCCGGCCCAGCAGGTTCGGGAAGCGGCGTGCACCGGCGAGGAGCACGTCGACCGTGTAGCTCGTTGTCTGGACGAACTTGAGGTAGTCGCCCGCATCCCACCAGCCTCCGGAGGCGTCGATGCGCCGGCCGAGCGGCCGCAGGTCACCCTTGAAGTTGCCGTCGGCGTTCACGGCCGGGGTCGCGTAGGTCATCGCGTTCCGGTCGTGCAGGTGCGCCGGTGCGGTTCGCAGCGCCGAGCGGACGTAGTCCCGGCCGTCTCGCTCCGCCTGGAAGAAGGCGAGCCCATTTCTCAGGGCTTTCGCGTAGAGGTTCGACGCGGGCGCGATCTGGAACGGAGGCGAGGTGGCGCTCGGACGGCCCTGCACGGAGATGGTGTACGTGCCCGCTTGCCGGACGGCCCCGAAGTCGAGTGCGTAGACAAACGGAAAGCGACGGCTCCAGCGTCCGGTACTGGGCCCGACCCGCCCGCGCAGGACAGTCGAGCCGCCGCGGCTCCGCACGGTGAACACCGCGCCCGTGGCGGCCGACTGCGAGAGCAGGTACGCGCGCTTCGGGGTTCCGATCGGATAGCCGACCTGGTTCACTCGCACAAAGGCGGTCCGGACGGCGACGCTCGCGCGCGTCGGGGTCGAGCCGGTCGCGAGGAACGCAACGGCGACGATCGGAAGCGCTAGGGGCAGTCGGCACCGCAAGGTGTCGGACACCGTTTCACAGCACTCTCGTACACGGCTCGATCATCTCCGATGAGCAAGTACCCTGCGACCGTGCCTCTGCGAGTCTGCGTCGCCGGCGTCACGGGCTGGACCGGCAGTGCGGTTGCCGAGGCCCTCGAGGAGGCAGACGATCTCGAGCTCGTCGCGGGTGTCTCCCGCTCGAACCCGGCCAGCTTCTCGACCGTCGAGGAGGCGCTCGACGCCTCCCCAGCCGACGTGCTCGTCGACTACACACATGCGGACGCGGTGAAGGGGCACGTGCTCTCGGCTCTCGAGCGCCGCGTCGCTGTCGTCGTCGGCTCGAGCGGCCTCTCGGCCGCCGACTACGAGGAGATCGACGTGCGGGCGCGGGAGCAAGAGGTCGGCGTCATCGCGGCCGGCAACTTCTCGCTTACTGCCGCATTGCTGCTCCGCTTCGCCGAAGAGGCGGCGCGCCACGTCGCGAGCTGGGAGGTGATCGACTACGCGAGCCTCGGCAAGCCGGATGCGCCGAGCGGCACCTCGCGCGAGCTTGCCGAGCGCCTCGACACCGTCGGGTCGCCCGCAATGGCTGTGCCGGTCGATGAGACGTTGGGCGACCGGGAGGCGCGTGGTGCCACCGTGGGCTCGACCCAGGTCCACTCGCTCCGGTTGCCGAGCTTCAGCGTGTCGACAGAGATCGTCTTTGGCGGCGAGGACGAGCGGCTCTCGATGCGCCACGACGCCGGCTCGACGCCCGCCCCGTACGTCGCCGGCACACTCCTCGCCGTCCGCGCCGTCCCCGAACGCGTTGGCCTCTCGAGGGGCCTCGACCAGCTCTTATGAAGGAGATGGCCGGCGAGCCAAAGGGTGGCGTCTACGACCGTCTCGGGACGAGGCCGGTCGTGAACTGTCGCGGCGTTTACACCGAGCTCGGCGGGGCGATCATCGGCCCGAGCGTCTGGGCGGCGATGACCGAGGCGAACAGCATGGCCGCCTCGATGAGCGATCTCCTCGACGTCACCGGTCGGCGGCTCGCCGAGTTGCTCGGAGCCAACGCGGGAAGGGTGACGCCCGGAGCCGCCGCCGCGATTGCGCTCGGGACGGCGGCGTGCATGACGCGCGGCGACGGTGCTGCGGCCGAACGCCTTCCCGATACGACCGGCCTGCCGGACGAGGTGGTCCTCCAGCGCGTGCAGCGCCCGCACTACAAGTACGCCCGCCTGATCTGGATGACCGGGGCCAAGCTGAGGCTGGTGGGGTCTGACGACGGGACGTCGCCCGACGACCTCGAGCAGGCGCTCGACCCCGAGCGCGTGGCCGCCGTCTTCGTTCCCGCGCACCTCGACGAGGAACCGGGCGCGCTCCCGCTTCGGCAGGTGGCCGCACTCGCCCGCGGGCACGGGATCCCGACCCTCGTCGACGCGGCCTTCCTCAACTACCCGCCCGAGAGCATGAGCCGGTTCACCAGAGAGGGCGGCGATCTCGTCTGCTTCAGCGCGAAGTACTTCTACGGCCCGAACACGGGCGGGTTCGTCGTCGGCCGCTCCGAGCTCGTCGAGGCCCTTGCAGTCCTCGACTTCACAGGCTTCGAGAGCGGGCCGTGGGCCATTTTCGGGAGGCCGTTCAAGCTCGATCTCCACACCGTGGTCGGAACGGTGGTCGCAGTCGAGGAGTGGCTCGAGCTCGACCACGAGGCACGGTGGCGCTCCTACGCCGAGCTCGTCGAGGAGCTCGCCGCGGCCGTCGACGGGATCGCGGGAGTCCGGGCCGAGCCCCGTTTCTTCACGATGGTCGAGACGCTCGAGCCCGAACCGGTCAACTGCCTCGTCCTGCAGATCGATCCCCAGGAGGCGGGCGTGTCAGCGGCCGAGGTCGAACGCACGCTCGACGAGAGCAACCCGCGCGTGGCCGTCCACCTCCACGATGACACCCTCATCGTCGCCGTCGACACGCTGCTGCCCGGCCAATGCGCGCACGTGTGCGCACGGCTCCGGGCCGCACTCACGTAAACACGGCTTACGACGTTCGAACGCCCGACCCCGCCGCGGTCTCCTCTGCTTCCGACTGCCGCCGCTTCGCGATCATCGAGAGCATCTCGAAGATCGCGTTGGCCGCGAACAGCGCGGTGATCTGTCCCGGGCCGTCGTACTGGGGAGCGACCTCGACGACGTCATAGCCGACGAAGTCGATTCCGGCGAGCGCCCGGAGATATTCCATCGCTTCGAAGCCCGTCGGACCGGCGACTTCCGGCGTTCCGGTACCCGGACAGTAGGCGGGATCGACGAAGTCGACGTCGAAGGTCAGGAACGCAGGCCCGTCGCCGATTCGCCGCTGTGCTCGTGCCGCGAACTCCTCGGGGCTCAAGCGTGCCAGCTCGATCCACGGGATCATCTCGACTCCGAGGTCCGACGGGATGTCTGCGTCCTTCGCGGCGTACATCGACCCCCGTATCCCCGCCTGGAGCACGCGGGCGGGGTCGAGGACGTCCTCCTCGATCGCCCTTCGAAACATCGTGCCGTGCGAGTAGGACAGGCCGTTGTAGGTGTCATGCAGGTCGATGTGCGAGTCGAGCTGCACGAGCCCGAGGCGACCGTGCACCTCGGCGAGCGCACGGAGCTCGGCGAGCGTGACCGAGTGGTCGCCGCCCATTCCGATGCCGACGACGCCTGCCTCGGCGATCGGGGCGACAAAGCGCTCCATGCGCTTCAGCGACTCCTCGATGTAACCGGGAGAGGTGGGGGCGTCGCCGAAGTCGATCGTCGACAGGGCTCCGAAGACCTGCACACGCTGGTCAGGGTTGTACGTTCGGATCATGCCCGATGCCGACCGAATCGCTTCCGGGCCGAACCGGGCTCCGGGCCGAAACGACGTGCCACCGTCCCATGGGAGCCCGTACACGGCGGCATCCACCCCGTCGAGATCCTTTACCCAGGGGAGCCGGGCGTACGTCCGCGGCCCGGTGAACCGGGGCGCCTCGAGGGCGTTCCATGGCTCATACATCGTCGACCTCCGCTCGCGGGTGTGGTGCGAGCCTAGCCATCGCCCGCGCTACCCGGCCTCGGTCGTGAACCCGCCGCGCTTGAACCACACGTACAGCGCGATGCAGGAGACGACGAGCGCCCCGAAGCCGACCGCGAAGAACGCCGTGGCCGAGTCGATCTGGCGCACCATCCAGCCGAAGTTCTGGCCGAAGAAGCCGGTCACGAACGTCAGCGGGAGGAACACCGTGGCGACGAGCGTGAGCTGCTTGACGACCGCGTTCTGCTGCGCGCTGATCTCGTTCTGGCGAACGCTGACCATCGAGAGGTTCGCGTCGAGGGCCGCCGCAAGCTGATCGCGCTGCCCGATTACCTCGTCCTGGAGGTGCCGCACGTGGTCGGCGACGTCTCGGAAGTAGCGGCGGAGACCTGGATCGGCCTCGAACTCGCCGCGCTCCATCGCCTCGAGCGGCGCGAGCAGAGGGTGAAGAGCGCGGTAGAGCTCGTTGATCTCCGTCTTCAGGAGATAGATCCGCTCCGTGAGGTCGTCGTGGCCGGCGAAGATCGCCTGCTCGACCTCCTCGATCTCGCGCTCCAGGGCCTCGACGGCGGGCAGGTAGTCGTCGACCACCATGTCGAGAATGCCCCAGACGACCGCGGCCGGGCCGACCTTGAGCAGCTCGGGATGCTGCTCGACCCGGACGCGCGCGCGGACCGGGTCGCCGGCGGCGCCGTGGCGGACGGCGATCACGAAGCCGGCGCCGACGAAGATGTCGACCTCTCCGAACTCGACCTGGCGATTCCGGTCGTCGTACCGTGCAGTCTTGTAGACGATCAGGTGGAAGCCGTCGTAGCTCTCGACCTTGGGCCGCTGGTGGGCGGAGCCCGCGTCTTCGACCGCCAGCTCGTGCAGGCCGAAGTGCCTGCTGACCTCGGCCATGTCCTGCTCGCTCGGCTCCTTCAGCTCGATCCAGACGTAGTTACCTCCCCGCCGCGGGACCGCGGCGGCCTCTTCCAACGTCATCCCTTCGTGCGGCTCGCGAACCCCCCGGCTGTAGTAGGCGCAGTCGACGCTCATGGCGCTCCTCCAGAGATCGATGGTCGTGCGCAACGTTAACCCTGCCGGCGCCCGCCGCCCTGCTTACTGGTAGCGGAGAGCTTCGGCCGGATAGACGCGCGCGGCGCGCCGCGCGGGGACGAACGTGGTTGCGAGCGCGACGGCGTAGACGACGGCGAAGATGACTGCGAGCGTCAGCCACGGCACGGTGAACGCCATGTTCGCCCAGCTCGGAGTGCGTCTCGAGTCGCTGATCACGTTGTAGGCGACCGCAAGACCGAGCGTCGTCCCGACCACGATCGAGGTGAGCGCCACGAACGACGACTCGAGCAGGAAGCTCGCCTGCACCATCCGCCGCTGGAACCCGATCGCGCGCAGGACGCCGATCTGCTGGCGGCGCTCGACGACGGCGCGCGCCGTGATCACGCCGAGCGCGGCGACGCCGACGATCAGGCCGAGGCCCATGAAGCCGATGATCAGCCGGTCGAAGGTGAGGCTGGCCGAGACGGCGTCGGACAGCAGCTTGCGGACCGAGTCGGCCTGCATGCCGTTCGCCAGGAAGGCGGACTCGAGCTTGCTCGCGGTCGCCTGCTGGTCGACGCCCGGCCGCAGGGCGAACAGGAAGGTCGTGGGGAGCACGCGATTCCCGAACACGCGCGAGAGCGTTCGCTGCGATGTCCAGATGCCCGTCATCAGCTGCGGGGTCGCGTCGGAGAGCACGCCGATCACCGTGAGCGTCGTCTGCTTGCCCGTCTGCGGGTCGCGAACGCTCACGCGCACCGGGGCGAAGCTCTTGTCCTCGAGGTAGAAGCCGTGCAGCATGAACTTCGCGGGAGGCGTGCCCCAGTTCGCCTTGCGCGGGACGACGTACTGGTCGACGATGGCGAGGTTCGGCTGCTCGCGGAGAGCACGCCAGACCGCCGCCGTCGAGGAGTAGCCGCGTGCGCGACCGGCCAGACGGTAGGTCGTGTGCGTCAGGAAGACGTCGTCGGCGCCGTGCACGAGGTACGGCTCCTCCTTGGCGCCGGCTCCGAGCTGCCGGGCCTTGACCGGCAGGGTCGAGAGGCTCGAGACGAGGCGGAAGTCGGCCGGGTTCACGCCGTGGGCATGGGCAAGGGCCGCGCGCATGTCGACGATCGGCGCGCCGGGTGACGAGGTGGCCCTTACGTCGAAGCCTCCGCCGAAGGCCTTTGCGTCGTCGAAGGCGTGCACGAAGGAGCCGGTGGTGATCGAGCCGACGACGAGCGTGAAGACCACGAGGGTGAACATGGCAAGCGTGACTCCCGTCCGGAACAGGCTCCGCAGCGGATACGCCATCGCCATCCGGATGACCGGTGCCAGGCTCCTGACCCGGCCGGCCGTTGCCCCGACGGCGCCGAGCAGGAGGTCGGCGTTGTAGGCGATCGCCCAGGTCGCGCCGACCACGATCATGAGGCCGCCGAGGATGAAGATCGAGAAGTTGACCTTCAGGTCGCCGAACAGCCAGCGGCTCATCGGCAGGACGAACCAGGCGACGAGCGCGAGCCCCGCGCCCGTGTGAACCGCGCGCTCGGGGGCGCCGAGCGCGCGCAGGACGGGCACGAGGCTGAGTATCACGAGCGAGACGCCGAGGCCGAGCGTGACCCCGTCCTGGGCCACGACACCCCCTGTCGCGAGCAGCGCGCCGAGCACGATCCCGCCGATGCCGAGCAGCCAGCGTCTGCGGCTCGTCTTGGCGGCCGGCGGATCGCCGAGATTGCGGATCGCGCTGACGATGTTCATCCGGCTGACGCGCCGCGCCGAGAACGCGACGACGGCAAGCGTGAGCAACACGCCCAGCGAGTAGCCGAGGACCAGGCTCTCCGCTCCGACCGAGTACGAGATGTGGATGTCGGCGCTCGCGAAGGCGCCCGCCATCGCTAGGACCATCCCGTAGGCGACGACCACTCCCAGCAGCACCCCGACCGCAGCCGCGACGAGGTCGTAGCCGACGCCCTCGTAGAGGAACATCTGCACCAGGTGACCGCGGCGCATGCCGACTGCGCGCGCGATGCCGAGCTCGCTGCGGCGCTCGGCGGCGAGCATGACGAAGATCAGGAAGATGAGCAGGATCCCGGCGGAGATCGAGAAGGAGCCGAAGGTCGTGAACAGCGACATGAACGCGGCGCCGCTCGCGTCGGCCGTCTTCAGGAAGTCCCGCTTCGTCGGGTCGGTCTCGAGCCCGAGCGGTGAGACGGTCGGCTTCAGCAGCGCGACGACCGCCGCGCTCTTGCCCACGCCGCCGCGGTTGGCGACGAAGATCGCGCCGATCCGACCGGGCCTGCCGAGCAGGTGCTGCGCGGCGCCGAGCGGCAGCATCACGCCGGCGTCGACCGCGGCCGCTCCCGCGTAGCGAACGACGGCGCGGACTCGCACGGTCGCGCGTCTCGCGCCGGCGAGGACGAGGAGCCTGTCACCCGGCTTCGCCGCGAGCTTCTCGGCGCCCTTCGCGTTCAGGTAGATCTCACCCGGGCGCAGGTCGCCGAGAGAGACGGGCCTGCTGCCGGACCGGATCGCGCCGAACGCCCCCATCCGGGCCGGATTGCTCGCGAACAGCGTCACGCGCGACTCGGTCTGCCTGCTCGTCAGGTCCTGCACTGCGACCGGCTCGACGATCACAGGCTCGACTCCGGCGACCAGCCCGGAGCCCGCGGCGGCTCTCGCGACCCGGGCGACGTAGCGTTGCGGGAAGTAGCGCGAACCGGTGCCGGCGCTCTGGGTCGAGAACTCGGCCCCGATTCCCTTCGCGGCGATCACCTCGTCGGTGCGGCCGAGGGCCGAGATCGCAACCGAGCGAATCGTGTGGCTCATCGTGTCGCCGGTCGCCAGAGCGGCGGTGATGATCGCCGTGCCGAGCATCAACCCGGCGACGATCAGCGCGCCACGTCCCCGGCGGCGCGACATGTTGCGCAGGCCGAGCCGCAGGACGATCCGGTTGCGGACTGCGAAGCCCCCGATGACTGCGAGCGCGACGACCAGGAGTGCTGCAAGGACGAGCGCGAGCGAGGCGACCGGGACGCCGAACAGCTTGCTCATCGCACCTGTGCAGGCGTCTCCGCGACGGCGACCTCGTAGGACTCACGGCCGGGCTGCGTGCGCATCAGCGTCACGAACTTCTCCACCTGCGCGCGCCACAGCCCGCTCGAGATTCCGGCCTCGGCCGCAGCTTCGTCGGCCCAGAACGTCATCACGAGCGCCTTGCCCTCCGGGGTCACCAGGACGTAGCAGCCCTCGTAGCCCTCCGCCTCGTGCAGCTCGGGGAGCACGGATTCCTCGAACCGCTGTACCGCCTTCGGGATGCTCATCCGCACCGCATCCAGCTCCGCCAATGTCACCCGCGCGATCATCTCGCCACCTCCAGCACCTCGTCGTCAACGACTTGCCCGTCCACCATCCGCACGATCCGGTCGGTCGAGCGGCCGACGGAGATGTCGTGCGTCACGATCAGGAACGTCAGTCCGCGCTCGCGGTTCAACCGGCGCATCAGCGCGACGATCTCGTCGGCGTTCTCGCTGTCGAGATCGCCTGTCGGCTCGTCAGCCCAGACGATCGCCGGCTCGTTGACGAGCGCGCGCGCGATGGTCGCACGCTGGCGCTGCCCGCCCGAGAGCTCGTCCGGCACGTGCGCCGCGCGCTCGCCCAGCCCGACCATCTCGAGCGCGGCGACGGCCCGGCGGCGTGCCTCCTTCGCGGGCACCCGGGCCACGAGCAGCGGCAGCTCGACGTTCTCGACCGCCGTCAGCACGGGCATCAGGTTGTAGAACTGGAAGACGAATCCCATGCGGCGCGCCCGGTAGTCGGTGCGCTCCTCGTCGGACATCGAGCCGAGCTCGACCCCTTCGATCAGGACCTCGCCGCCGTCGATCCGGTCGAGACCGGAGAGGCAGTTGAGCAGGGTGGTCTTCCCGGAGCCGCTCGGGCCCATGATCGCCACCATCTCGCCGCGCGGCACGGAGAAGCTGACTCCGCGGAGGGCCTGGACCTGCACGGTCCCCGTGTCGTAGAGCTTGTCGACAGCCCTCGCCTGGACGATCAGCGGCCGCGCGTCGGGCCCGGGCAGGGCAGGTGGCTTCACCTGTGGCTCTGCCAGTACCGTCATCGCGATCTCCTTCGATCGGTCTGCCTGGATCGTCGCGCCGCCCTCCACCGAGGGCATCGGGATCTGCGCCCATCCGCTGTCCGTAGTTCTCCACGTCGGCCGGCCCAGCCGGGGAGGCAGCGTTGCCCAGTCGTCCGATCCGGATGATGCGTCCCGCCACAAGCCGCGCAATCGTCGCTGGAAATGGCCATGTTTCGCAGGAGGCCGGCGCGGTGACGGGCGCTAGCGATACGGCCGCGTCCCCGTCCACGCGGCGGGCGCTGCTCGCGCTCGAGTATCCGGGCATCGCCGATTTCGACAATCCGAGCCTCGAGTGGCGCAGGTTGTTCTCCGAGCTGCTCGGGACGTTCTTCCTCGTCCTCGCAGGAGCGGGAGGCGCAGTCGTCGGCGCGCTCAGCGACGGCGCGATCACCCGGAGCGCGGCCGTGACCGCGCCGGGGCTCACCGTGATGGGGATCATCCTGTACATGGGCGCGGTCTCGGGGGCGCACCTGAACCCGGCCGTGACGCTTGCGTTCTGGCTCAGGGGCGATTTCCCCGGAAGGCGCGTCCCCGGGTACGTGATCGTGCAGCTCATCGGCGCGACAGCCGCGTGCCTCGCGCTCTGGGCGGTGCTCGGCAAGCACGGCGCGCTCGGAGCGACGGAGCCCGGCGCCGGAGTGCACGCCTGGCAGGCGATGGTGGTCGAGCTCATGCTGACCGTCGGGCTCGTCAGCACGATCCTCGGTACCGCGTCGAGCGCCCAGAACGTGGGTGCGTTCAGCGCGATCGCCGTCGGCGGCTACATCATCCTCGCGGGCCTCTGGTCGAGCCCGATCAGCGGCGCATCGATGAACCCAGCGCGGTCGTTCGCGCCCGACCTCGCCAACGGCGACTTCGCGAACTACTGGGTCTATCTCGCGGGGCCGCTGGGCGGTGCCGCCATCGCCGTCGCAATCGCCTGGCTCCTGCGCGGGCCCGGAGGCGATGTCGGAGGGCTCGCCGCCGCCCGCGGAACGCTGAGCAGGGTACGCTCCGACATCAAGGAGGACGGTTGATGGCTGCCACGCGCGAGGAGCGTGCCGAGCAGGCGACAGAGGTGAAGGTCAAGCACTTCACGGCAGAGGAGCGCGTCGCGAAGGGCAAGGCCGCCCGCGCCGAGGTCCCGCGCGCGAGCCACTCCGTGCTCGAGCCGACCGACCGGGATCCCGTGGCCTTGCTCGAGGAGCAGGCGGCGACGCGCGTGCCCGAGCTCGTGCCGATCCGCTACGGACGGATGCTCGTCTCGCCGTTCACCTTCTACCGCGGCGCCGCGAAGATCATGGCGCACGATCTGGCGGCCGTTCCGCGGTCGGGGCTCGGCGCACAGCTCTGCGGCGATGCCCACCTCTCCAACTTCGGCGGCTTCGCTTCCGCCGAGCGCTCGCTCGTCTTCGATCTCAACGACTTCGACGAGGCGCTCCCGGGGCCGTTCGAGTGGGACGTCAAGCGGCTGGCGACGAGCTTCGAGATCTGCGCTCGCGACCGGGGCTTCGACGACGACGTGCGCCAGTCCGCCGTCCTGACCGTGATGCGCTCGTATCGCGAGGCGATGCGCGGCTTCGCCGCGATGGGCGATCTCGAGGTCTGGTACGCGCGACTGGACGTCGCGTCGATCTACGAGCAGCTTCGCCAGTCCGCCGACAAGAAACAGGCGAAGAACGTTGCGCGGGCGGAAGCGAAAGCGCGCACGAAGGACAGCCTCAAGGCCCTGTCGCGGCTCACGCACGAGGTCGACGGCGAGCTGCGGATCGTTTCCGACCCACCGCTCGTCGTACCGATCGACGAGCTCGCCGAGGACATGCCCGTCGCCGAGATCAGGGCCGAGATCACGACCCTGTTCCGCAAGTACCGCAGCTCGCTGCAGCACGACCGGCGCAAGCTGCTCGAGGGCTACCGCATAGTCGACCTCGCGCGCAAGGTCGTCGGCGTCGGCAGCGTCGGGACGCGCGCGTGGATCCTGCTGATGCTCGGCCGCGACGACGGCGATCCCCTGTTCCTCCAGGTGAAGGAAGCCGAGGCTTCCGTCCTCGAAGCCCACCTCGGGCGAAGCAAGTTCAAGAATCACGGCCAGCGAGTGGTCGAGGGGCAGCGCTTGATGCAGTCGGCGAGCGACATCTTCCTCGGCTGGATACGCGCGACCCGGACCTTCGACGGCGCGACTCGCGACTACTACGTCCGCCAGCTCTGGGACTGGAAGGTCTCGGTCGACCTCGACGCGGTCCTGCCGAGGGGGCTCGTGCTCTACGCGGAGGCCTGCGGCTGGACGCTCGCCCGCGCGCACGCCCGTTCCGGCGACCGGATCGCCATGGGCGCATACCTCGGCAAGGGCGACACGTTCGACCGGGCGGTCGCCGAGTTCGCGGCCTCGTACGCCGACGTCAACGAGCGCGACTACGAGGCGCTCGCGGACGCCGTTCGCGCGGGCCGGATCCAGGCGACCGAAGGCCTCTAGCCGTCGGGACTATCCCTCCGGGATCGAGCTCGCCTCGAGGTGCAGACGACGGCCCACGGCGACTGCTTCCAGACGCGAGTGCACGTCCAGCGCGCGGAGCAGGCGGCGGATGTGGTTGCGGACCGTCTCGATGCTCAGGTGAAGCTCGTCCGCGATCTGCTCGGTCGAGCGGCCGTGCTCGAGCAGCCGGAGCACCTGGGCCTGGCGCGGGGTCAGGTGCGGATGCGGCGGCGACTCGGACACCTCGTGGACGTCCGAGAGCTGGCCGAACACGCCGATGACGTGGTGCCCGCTGTGCAGGCAGACGGAGCTCACCTCGACGGAAACGCGATTGCCCTTCTCGTCCAGCAGCACGACCTGAGCCTCGACGTCCTCGTCGCTGTAGATGTGCTTCAGGTACGCCTCCTGCGCAAGGCGCGTCTCCTCGGGCGCGACGACCGAGGTGATCTGGCGCCCGCGTACGTCGCCGACAAGCTCGAGGCCGGCACGGTTGACCCAGCGGATCACCCCGTGCCGGTCGTAGACGTAGCTCGGCACCCTCACGCGGTCGAGCGCGTCCTCGAGATCGCCGCCGAGCTCCCCCATCTTCGCCATCGCCGGAAGAGCATGCGCCCGGCGCCGCAGCGGTTCATCGTCCCGTCAGGGCGATTCGTTCTCCAGGCGCAGGGCCAGCGAGATGTCCTGCCGGAGGTCTTCGAGGCCGCGGATCTGCAGCGCATGGCGGCCCGGAGCCCTGTGCGCCGACAAGGCTCGGTCGATCGAGCTCAGCGCTGCGAGGAGGCGGGCACGCCGGCCCGCGCGCTCCGCATGGCTTTCCGCGGCGAGGTTGGCCGACCAGTCGGGCTCTCCGGCCTCGAGGACGTACGCGCGGCCGTCGAGCTCGAAGCGCAGAGCCAGCGCGGCCTCCCTTTCGACCCAGGCCTCCACCTCGCGGAGGAGCAAGGCCACGTCGTCCGAATCTCCCCGCAGCTCGGCGACGACGCAGAAAGTGTCGGGCCGCTCGGCGCTGACGACGACGCTCCAGCGCTCGGCGAGGCGTGTCGCCAGGCCGGCCGCCGAGGCGATGTCCGCAACCTCGAAGAGCGCATGCTCGGACAGGTCGCCGGCGCTCACAGCCGCCGCTCGATCTCGTCGATGCGAAGGACGACCTCGAGATCGTCGCGCACCCGCTCGAGAGCTCGGATCTCGAGCCCGTCGGCCGGGGCCGGGTCGAGCAGGCACAGCGCGGTCTCCACGGCCTCCAGGGCAAGCAGGATGCGTAGGCGCCGCCAGTCCGCGGTGTCGACGGAGGAGGGAAAGACGCCGGTGATGTCGCGCTCGAGATCCATGAGGAGATCGTCGCCGAGCGTGCAGGCTCGCCGCCTGACCCGGACTGGTCATTCAGCGGCTCGGGGAGGCGTTCGGCCTGACCCGGAAGGGTCAATCAGTGCGCGACGATGACCTTCAGCGCCACGACGAACAGGCCGAGGGCGAGGTTCAGGCCGGTCGCTGCGAGGGTGCCGGTGCGCCCGAATCCCTCGATGCGGGCGAAACGCACGCCTTCTGCCCCGAGCGTGAACAGGCCGACGCCCAGAGCAGCCCAGACGGCGGTGGTCTCGTCGAGCACGCCGATTGCCCCGAGCACGAGCACGCCGATGGGCAGAACCGCCGACAGGATGATGCCGAGCTCGCGGCGTGCGACCGAGCCCATGGCGTAAAGCTTCTGCCGCCCCTCGGCGACCGCCTCGCCGAGCGTGTGCGCATACACATGTGCGATCCAGAGCACGAAGACCGCGGCGGCGACCGTCACCGCGAGCCTCCACGGGTCCTTCTCGGAGGCGTAGGCAGCGGTGAGCGTCGCCATCACGACCACGGTCCCGTAGACGGTGCCCGCGATCGTCGCACCGGCGCCGAAGAGGACGTGCGCAGCCGCGTCGGCGAACTTCCGCGGCTCGGCCCGTTCGTCGCCGCCCGTCAGCTGCTCAGCACCTTCACGTCATTCGGCCTGACGATGATGTACGTGAGAACGCCGATCAGCGGCACGAAGATCACGAACAGCAGCCAGCCGGCCTTCGCCCAGCCCGAGTGGTCGGGCCGGCGGAAGTTGTCGATCAGGATCATGATTACCAGCGAGATCCAGATCACCCAGCCGAAGAACACGAGCATCGTCCACATGACGTCGACGAACGGATAGTCGCTGGCGAGCAGCACGTGGGAACACCTCCAGTCGTAGGTCGGCGGAAGCTGACCAGGCAGCGGCTGGAGCGGCATCGTCCGGAGCGGATGATGCGTCCGTGTGCGGCGGCCACGACTGTGGACGGGTGAGCGTCGCCGCGCCTGCGGTCACCGAGCACCCGAAGAAGCGCCCGCGCTGGAAGCGGCTGCTGATCTTCGCGGTGGCCATCGTCGTGATCGGGGCGTTCGCCGACCTGCTGGGCTGGAACATCCGCGGCTGGTTCGACCAGCTCTGGGACACGATCACCGGGATCTCGTTCGGCTACATCGTCGCCGCATGCGTGCTCAAGAGCGTGCAGACGACCGCGGCCGCGCTGAGCTGGTACGGGATCCTGCGCTTCGCCTTCCCCGGGCGCGTCCGCTGGCTCGACATCCTCGCGGCCTACGCGGCCTCGGTCGCACTCAACTCGATCCTGCCGGCCAACCTCGGCACGTTCGCGATGCTGATCATGTTCACGACGATCATCGCCGGCGCGACGTTCGCTGCCATCCTCGGCGGCTACGCCGTGCAGAAGATCTTCTGGACGCTGATCGGCGCCTTCGTCTACCTCTACCTGTTCCTCAGCGTCGGCGGGTCGTTCGACATCAAGTTCGGCTTCGTGCACAACCACCCGTGGGCAACGGTGATCATGGTCCTCGGCGTTGCGTACCTCGTCTTCCTCCTCGTGCGCCGGATCTGGCCGCGAGTGCTCCGCTGGTGGGAGGACGCCAAGGAGGGCGGCTCGATTCTCGCCCACTGGCGGGCCTATTTCGGCTGGGTCTTCACGCCCTCGCTGGTGAGCTGGTTCGCGGGCCTCGCCGTGATGGGCGTCTTCCTCGCCGCCTACGGGATTCCCGTGACCTTCGACACGCTGATGCGGATCTCGGGCGGCAACTCGATCGCGAACGTCACCTCGGTGACCCCCGGCGGGGCGGGGGTGACGCAGGCCTTCAACGTCGCCTCGCTCAAGGGCATCGCCAGCACGCAGGACGCCACCGCCTATTCGGTCGCGCAGCAGCTCGTGACCACGGCGTGGAACCTCATCTTCGGCATCGTCCTGGTCGTCTGGGCGTTCGGCTGGACGGGCGGCAAGCGGCTCGTGGGCGACTCGTACGAGGAGGCCAAGACGAAGGCGGCCGAGCAGAAGGCTGCACGCGCGGCGAAGAAGGCGGCGAAGCGGGCCGCACCCGAGTCGGCAAGTCCGAGCTGACGCGGGGGACCGGGGCAGTGACCTGGATCGACGCCGAGCTTGCCCTGATCGCACTGGCCGCGATGCTCTCGCCCACGACGCTCTCGTTTTCGATCTTCGCCTTGGTGGTCGGCGACCGGCCGCTGCGAACCGGTTTCTGGTTCTACCTCGGCGCCCTGAGCGCGACCCTGGCGATCGGCATCGCGGCGGCCTTCGTGCTGGGGGACACGGCGGCCTCGAGCACGTCCACGCCGAAGACGTGGGTGGCGGTCCTCGACGTGATCGCGGCCGTGCTCATCCTCGTGTGGGTCGCGAAGGTCTGGAGGCGCCCGGTCGACCCCGCGAAGACGCAGGCGATGGTTGACCGGATGAGCGGCCTCGCCACCGCCCCGATCCTCGCGATCCTCGGGGCGGGGGCGGTGCTGGCCAATCCGGGCGGCTTCATCCCGCTCGCCCTAAAGGACATCTCCGAGACCAACCCGACCACCGCGGGTTACGCGATCCAGTGGCTCTTCTTCACGCTCGTCTCGCTGCTGCCGCTCGCGGTCGCCCTCTTGCTGCTCTTCGTGGCGCCCACATGGACCCGCGGTGCGCTCGCCCGCGTCCGGGACTGGTTGGTGCGCCGCGCCCCCACGATCGCGTATGTGATCCTCGTCGTGCTCGCCGCCTCACTCCTCCGGAATGGAATCGCCGGGCTCACCAGCTGAGCAGCGCGGGCTCGTGCGCGGGTTCGGGATGTCCCGGCGGCCGGGCGAGCGCTGGACGCGCTTCGCCGCTCGCATCGGCAATGCCTTCGGGCTCGTGCTCCTGCTCGTGATGGCCATCTACGTGCTGGGCTCGCTGGTCTCGTTCAGCGGCTGGGGCGGCTTCGCGCTCGCGGCAACGACCGGAGTCTGCGCAGTCGTCGCGCTGATCAGCTCGGAGGCCGGCCACCGGCTCGTCCGCTGGGCCGCTGCCTTCGCCGTGGCCGGAGCGGGGCTGGCCGCGGCGTCCGCGCTCGGCTGGGGCTCTGCGTTGGAGGGAGCGTCCGCGTTGATCTCGGTCGCGCTGCTCGCGGTGGCGGCGGGAGTGGTGCTGGGCACCGTCCTGACCGAGAGCGAGGTCGGGTTCCGGACGATCCTCGGCGCGATCAGCGTCTACGTGATCCTCGGGCTGATCTTCACCTACGTCTTCGTGGCGGTCGACCGGCTGCAGGCGGGTGCCTTTTTCGGCCAGCCGACCCAGACGGGCGACTTCCTCTTCTTCAGCATCACGACGCTGACCACCACCGGCTACGGCAACCTCGTCCCCGCCGCGCAGCCCGGGAAGATGCTCTCCGGCCTCGAGATGCTCGTCGGCCAGATCTTCCTGGTGACCCTGATCGCGGGGCTCGTCAGCCTCTGGCGCCCCGGCCTGGGCGCCGCCCGCCGCCGCGCGAAGAAGTAGCGCCTCGCTCAGGCGGCCGGCTTCGAGCCGGGCTGCGTCGTCGGGATGCGCTTCGTCAGGAGGAGCGCGACCATCGTCATCAGCGCCAGGATCGCCAGGGCCGCCTTCAGGCCCGTGATCCGCGCGTCCCGGTAGGCCGTGACCGCGGCTTCCTCCGTCTTGGAGCTGACGTGGGCCTCGTCGAGCGCCTTCTGGAGATCCGCGTCCGAGATGAACGGGACGCCGCTCGCGAGGTTCACCTGTGCCTGCTCTTTGACGCGGGACGGGATCGCGTCGCTCGACTCGATGTTGTTCAGGAACCCAGTCGACAGCGCGGCGATCAGCAGCGCGCCGGCCAGCGCCGTCCCCATGGACGCGCCGAGGTTCGTCGCCGTGTTCTGGATCCCGCCGACCTCGGGCGCGCGGTCGTCGGGGACCGCCGAGACCGTGACCGAGCCGAGCTGCGACGCGAGCGCGCCGATCCCGAGCCCGATCAGCAGCATCGGCAGCAGCACGATCTCCGGCCCGGAGTCGACATCGAGCGCCCCGAGCAGGACGATGGTCCCGAGCAGGAGCGCCAGCAGCCCGAGCCGCACGACGCGGCGCGGGTTGGCGTCCGGGCGCAGGCGCGGGATCCCGATCGCGGCGGCCAGCAGGGTCAGCGAGAGCGGCGTCAGCCTTGCGCCCGTCGCGAGTGCCGAGAGGCCGAGGCAGACGGAGAGGTAGAGCGGCACGACGAAGAACAGGCCCGCCTGGGCGAGGTACTGGAAGAAGAACATCGTCAGGCCGCCGGTCAGCTGCTTGTTCTTCAGCAGCGCCGGTTGGACGAGCGGCTCCTTCCCCTGCTCCTCCCGGCGTGCCTCCCACTGGAGGAAGAGCCAGAGCACCGCGAACCCTGCGAGGACGAGCCAGATGACCGGCGAGAGCCCCCACCACGACGTGGCGCCCGGCCGCGGCTTGATCCAGCCCCACTCGCCCGAGCGGAGTACGCCGAAGACGAGCAGCGCCAGGCCGAGGGCCGAGAGCACCGAGCCGACCAGGTCGAGCTTCGGCCGGGTCTCCGGTGGTGCGTCCGCGATCTTCCGCGTGAGGATCAGGATCACGAGCACGATCAGCACCTCGCCTGCGAAGACCCAGCGCCAGGAGAAGTAGGTGGTGAAGAGGCCGCCGATCAGCGGGCCGAGCGCCACGGCGATCGCGCCCGCCGCCGCGACCAGACCGTACGCGGCCGGCCGGCGCGCGACCGGGAAGTTGCCCGCGACGAGCGCCACGATCGCGGGCAGGATCAGCGCCGCCCCGACGCCCTCCAGGAACGACCACCCGAAGAGCAGCACCGGGAGGTTGGGCGCGATCGAGGTCGTGAACGAGCCGCAGCCGTAGATGACGCAGCCGATCGCGAAGGCGCGCTTGCGCCCGATCATCGCGCCGATCTTCGCGCCGGTGATCATCAGCGACGCCATCACCAGGGTGTAGGCGGTGATCGCGCCCTGAATCCCGGTGACGGTGGTGCCGACGTCCTTTGCGACCGTGGCGATCGAGACGTTCATCACCGAGGTGTCGAGCGTCATCAGGAACTGGCCGGCCGCCAGCGTCAGGAGAACGACCGAGGTGCCCTTCGCGGCGCGCGCCTGAGCGGTCGCCGCGGCGGTCGTCACGCCTCGGCTCCCAACGGAACGGCCGCCTGTTCGGCAGGACCGGCCTGGAGCAGGCTCCGCCAGCTCCGGAAGAGCGCGTTGACGGCAGCGGCGCCGACGAGCTCCTCCTGCGGAGCCGGTAGCTCGGCGGGGTGGAGCACAAACGGGCGCGTCTGCGGGCCCCCGAGCCCGCCGTGGAAGGAGATCAGCTCCTCGAACGCGCAGCCCTCCTCGAGAGCGGGGTCATAGAAGCTGCCGACGAGGATGTCGGCCGCATGGGCGAAGCCGGAGGCACGCAGGAGGTGCTGCGGCGCTCCCGGCTCGAACTCGGTGAGCGGGTCCGTGCCCTCCACCTCGCCGCTCTCGAGGTGCCGCGTGCCGTTCGGCCCCAGGACGAGCGGGCCCTCGCGCGTCGAGTGGACGAGCAGCCAGCCGAGCTGCGGGTGCTCGCGCAGAGCCGGCAGCAGGCGCGGGTGGCGAGCCTCGATCTCCTCGAGGCTGAGCCGGTGCGGCTCGTCCATCAGGTAGACGAGGCCGAGGTTCCCGGACGCGAGCACGACGACGTCGCGGCCGCTGACGTCCTTCTTGGACGGCTTGGGCGCCTTCCTGCCAGAGGCCTCGTCGACCGCTCGGCCGACCGCGGTCTGGTTCTCGTCGCCTGCCTCGACCCGGGCGACGTCCGCGCTGTCGACCGAGCGGCGCACCAGCTCCTCGAGGTCGTAGCCGTTCCGCTGCTTGAACGTCGCGCCCTGCGTCTGGCCGTGGTCGGACAGAACCACGATCTTGTACGGCCTCGCCGCGTACCGGCGGGCGCGGTCGATGCGCCCGAACTGCTGGTCGAGCTTGCGCAGCGCCTCCATCGTGTCGCTGCGCTCGAGGCCCGAGTGATGGGCGACCTCGTCGTAGCTCGAGAACGTGGCGTAGACCGCCGGCCGGCCCTTCATCATGTCCGTGAGGACGCTGTAGACGATCAGGTCGCGCACGACCACGCACAACGCGGCGCGAAGGAACGGATAGATGCCGCCCCGGTGGCCGCGCGGCTCCACGTCGCGCCGCCGTTCCTTCGTCGCCGAGACCACCTCGACGATCACCTCCCACCCGAAGAGCACGAGCGAGCGGAGGACGTTGAAGCCGTTGGCGAAGAACGCGCGGTAGCCGGGGTTGGCGTGCCGCTCCGCCTCGCTCCGGCTGGCGGTCAGGATGACGTGGTCGGCCTCGCCGGAGAGGAGGTTGCCGCGGCTGGCCCCGCCGTTCGCCAGCAGCCCGCGGCCGCACAGATGGCGCTTCTCGATCTCGGCGCAGTCGGCGGGCGCCGAGCACACCATGATCGTCGCGGTCTCCTTCTCGACCCAGCGGAAGGCCGGGATGTCGTCGTTCGAGCCGAGCAGAATTCCCGCCTGGCTCGCGCCGGTCTGGGACGAGA